>NZ_JQFL01000035.1:0-330336 GCF_000764215.1 Pseudoalteromonas sp. ND6B | reverse complement strand
AGTTGTTTGATTAATGGTGTTAGAACACCGTCTTCGCCAGTAAGACCTTTACCAGCTTGAAGTTCAGCTAATGCTTTGTTGAAGTCGAAAGATTGAGTCATGTGTCACTCCTGTTTTCTTAATAATACTGAAATGACACAGATTTCTAAACACTACCGGGATCACCTATAAAAACACTTATTACATATTACCTCATGTTGCGCGTAATTTAAGAGTGCATTTTCATGAGCTGGCTCATGTCGTTCAATGGCGCGAGCTCGGTGCTCACGCTTTTATTATGCGCTACATCAATGAAATCCAAACCTGTGGTTACAATGATGCTCCGCTTGAAAAAATGGCCTATAAACTTGATGCACACTTTACCAGCAATGGAAATAAATTTAATATTCCTGACTATATTACTCAACAGCTTTAGTTAATAAATATTATAAAAGGAATTTATATGTTGCGCTTTGTGCTCTATTTACTAGCTTTATCTGCCCTTGATGTAAAGGCAGCCGATTTTAATCATGATATTGTCAACGCATTGATACACAGAACAACGCAACAAGTAACTTACGATGGCGCCTATCATAGGCTTGAATACCCTGGTGGCGATGTGCCCGATAATATTGGTGTATGTACCGATGTTATAATTCGATCCTATCGACAGCTTGGTATTGATTTGCAAAAGTTAGTACATGAAGACATGCAGGACAATTTTTTCTCATATCCTTCTAAGCGTATTTGGGGATTAACCAAGCCAGATAAAAACATTGATCATCGACGTGTACCTAACTTACAGGTTTACTTTGAGCGCCATGCACAAGTGTTATCTAAATCGCATAATGCAGCTGATTATAAAACCGGTGACATAGTCACTTGGATGCTGCCAGGCAATTTACCGCACATAGGTATGGTTGTTAATGAAATAGCGCAGAACAGTGGTCACCCGCTTATTGTGCACAATATTGGTCGCGGACCTGAAATGAGCGATATGCTTTTTGCTTATACAATTACGGGTCATTACCGATTTGTACCTGCTGCTTATTCAGAGTAAATAACACGGCTATAATCGCGATTACTCGAGTAATAATTGCAGCAAACAGGTAAGTGAATAAAGCGAGCTGTTTGGCATTATACTGTGTGGTTTGCTAGTTACTTTAAATTAATACTGATATCACCATTGGGCTTACAGCAACACAACAGTATTTCACCATCACGCACAAAGGCTAACGGTTCTTCATTGTAATTGACTTCACCAGAGACAAGCGTAGCACGACACGCACCACAATATCCCTCACGGCACTGGTAAGCAGCATCAATTTTATTCGATTCTAAGCAGTGTAAAAGAGAAGGGCAGCCAGCGGTAAAATCTAAACACTGGCTGTTATCTGCAAGCGTAACACTTGCAGTGGTTCTATCAGTCATTATAAATCAAAGTCACCAAATTCAGCTGCATCAACCTGTGAATCAATTTGACCTACAAGGTATGAGCTAATTTCCGCTTCTTGTGGAGCAACTTGCACGTTATCAGAAACAAGCCATGAGTTGATCCATGGAATCGGATTACTGTTATTATCAAACTGTGCTGGTAAACCAATAGCAGTCATGCGTGCATTGGTAATGTATTCAACATACTGACATAAAATATGTTTATTTAAGCCAATCATTGAACCATCTTTAAACAGGTACTCTGCCCATTCTTTTTCTTGCTCTGCAGCGTCAACAAACATCTTGATTGCTTCTTCACGGCACTGTGCAGCCACGATTGCCATTTCGGGGTCGTCTTTGCCATCTTGCATAATATTTAAAATATGCTGAGTGCCTGAAAGGTGAAGCGCTTCATCACGGGCAATAAGCTTAATAATTTTAGCATTGCCTTCCATTAGCTCACGCTCGGCAAACGCAAATGAACACGCAAAGCTGACATAAAAGCGAATAGCTTCAAGAATGTTCACTGACATCATCGCCAGATACAATTTCTTTTTCAGCTCAAATAAATTAACCACCACGGTTTCACCATTAATATCATGTTTGCCTTCACCGTACAGGTTGTAAAGCGACACTGAGTTAATTAAATCGTCGTAATAAGTGGTTACGGCATCGGCACGTTCACTAATTTTGTCATTGCTAACAATGTCGTCAAAGATGAGTTCAGGCGCTTGGGTTACGTTACGAATAATATGTGTGTATGAGCGACTGTGAATGGTTTCACTAAACGCCCATGTTTCAATCCATGTTTCAAGCTCAGGAATTGACACAATTGGCAATAGTGCAACGTTAGGCGAACGGCCTTGAACACTATCAAGCAAAGTTTGGTATTTTAAGTTACTTAAAAAGATATGCTTTTCGTGGTCAGGAAGTGCTTGAAAGTCTAAACGATCTTTACTTACGTCTACTTCTTCAGGACGCCAAAAGAAAGACAATTGTTTTTCAATCAGCTTTTCAAAAATAGGGTATTTTTGTTGATCGTAACGTGACACGTTAACGGTTTGACCAAAAAACATTGGCTCTTGCATTTGGTTATTATGATTTCTGCTAAAAGTAGTATAAGACATGTTTATCACTCAAAAAACTATCACTAAAACTATCAGGACAAAGCGGGCAAGGCGCCCGCTTTAAGTTTAACTATTAAATTTTACACGCGCCGCCTGCACAATCATCATCTTCCACTTCTGGAGCGTCTTCTTGTGCATCTGATGCGCCATCACGGGTGTTATGGTAGTACAGCGTTTTAACACCTAGCTTGTAGGCACCAAGTAAGTCTTTTAGTAAGACTTTCATAGGTACTCTACCGCCTTCGTATTTATTTGGATCATAATTAGTATTTGCTGAAATCGTTTGGTCGATAAATTTCTGCATTATGCCCACTAATTGTAAGTAACCATCGTTAGATGGGATATCCCACAGTAACTCATAGCTATCTTTAAGGCGTTCATACTCAGGGACAACTTGCTTTAAAATACCGTCTTTACTTGCTTTAACACTAATATGGCCACGCGGTGGCTCAATGCCATTGGTTGCATTAGATATTTGCGATGATGTTTCTGAGGGCATTAATGCGCTCAGTGTTGAGTTACGCATACCGTGCTCTTTAATACTGGCACGTAACGCGTCCCAATCAAGATGAAGTGGTTCATCACAAATTTTATCTAAATCACGTTTGTACGTATCGGTTGGCATAATACCTTGTGAGTACGTTGTTTCGTTAAATTTAGGACAGGCACCACGCTCTTTTGCCAGCTCATTAGATGCTTTCATTAGGTAGTACTGAATCGCTTCAAATGTTCTGTGCGTGAGTGCATTTGCGCTGCCATCTGAATAACGCTTACCGTTTTTAGCTAGGTAGTATGCGTAGTTAATAACGCCTATGCCTAGCGTACGACGTCCCATGGTTGCATTTTTAGCTGCAGGTACAGGGTAGTCTTGGAAATCAAGTAGGTTATCAAGTGCGCGTACTGCAAGCTCTGCTAACTCTTCTAGTTCATCTAAAGACTCAATGGCACCTAAGTTAAACGCAGATAATGTACAAAGTGCAATTTCACCTTCTTCATCATTCACGTTGCTAAGAGGCTTAGTCGGTAACGCAATTTCTAAACATAAGTTAGATTGACGGATTGGAGCCACTTTTGAGATAAACGGACTGTGTGTATTACAGTGGTCTACGTTCTGTAAATAAATACGACCCGTGCTAGCACGTTCTTGAGCAAACATAGAGAACAGCTCAATTGCTTTAATTCGTTTTTTACGAATTGACTCGTCTTGCTCATATTTTACATATAGCGCGTCAAACTCGTCTTGGTCTTCAAAAAATGCATCGTAAAGGCCAGGCACATCAGATGGGCTGAATAACGTGATGTAATCATCTTTAATTAAACGTGAGTACATGAGTTTATTAAACTGTACGCCGTAATCTAAGTGACGTACGCGGTTATCATCAACACCACGGTTGTTTTTAAGTACTAATAAGTTTTCAACTTCTAAATGCCAAAGCGGGTAGAAAAGGGTTGCTGCGCCACCACGTACACCGCCTTGCGAACAGCTTTTAACCGCTGTTTGAAAGTGCTTATAAAACGGAATACAGCCAGTGTGATACGCTTCACCGTTACGAATAGGGCTACCTAGTGCACGAATACGACCTGCATTAATACCAATACCAGCACGTTGAGAAACGTATTTAACAATCGCTGATGATGTAGCGTTAATTGAGTCTAAGCTATCGCCACATTCAATAAGTACACATGAGCTAAACTGACGCGTTGGCGTACGTACACCCGACATAATTGGCGTAGGTAAAGAAATTTTAAATAATGAAACCGCATCATAAAAACGTTTAATGTAATCAATGCGCGTGTCACGAGGGTAATCAGAGAATAAGCTTGCGGCCACTAAAATATATAAAAACTGCGCGCTTTCATAAATCTCACCCGTTACACGGTTTTGGACAAGGTATTTACCTTCAAGTTGCTTTACCGCTGCGTAGCTAAAGTTAAGATCGCGAGAATGATCTAAGTACGCATCTAGCTCATCTAATTCTTGCTCTGTGTAATCAACGAGTAAATGTGCATCGTAGCGTTTTTGTTCAACCATGTTAGTAACATGGTCAAAAAGACGCGGTGGCTCAAACTGGCCATAGGCTTTTTTACGTAAATGGAATACAGCTAAACGAGCAGCAAGGTACTGATAATCAGGCGATTCTTTAGAAATCTGATCCGCAGCGGCTTTAATAATCGTTTCGTGGATGTCTTTAGTACGAATACCGTCATAAAATTGAATATGCGATTTAAGTTCAACTTGTGAAACCGAAACGTTATTTAAACCTTCGGCGGCCCATTCAATAACGCGATGGATCTTATCAAGATCGAGTGGCTCTTTACGACCGTCACGTTTGCTTACAGATAACTGTTGGTTCATAGCTTTGCCTGTATTCCTTGGGAATTAAATATTTTTGACCAATGCGTGCACCTAAAAAAGCACAGTGCCTATTCGTTTATTGTTATTTTCACCGGTTTAGTGAATTTAATTGAATAACATTTAGCCACAATATCTGGTGTTGTTCAAATTAGAGATCACAAGATAGTGTGGTCTGGGATCTTTTGCAAGGGACAGAAACCGCTCTCATTGTGGATAACGTTGGGATAACGCAATTGTGTTAGTAGGCATTAACCTTTGATCATTCGGTTAAGTTGAAATTTGTAAAAATCAACTAAGGAAAGATTAAATTTACGCTTTTTAAAAATAAATTTTGTCTGCTTTTTTTATCATCAAGCTTTGCGTAAAAACTAACACAATCACAATATGTAGTGTTTATTAATTAACATGACACTATATGTGGTTAAATGCATCTATGGGACTGTGCCAATTAAAATCCGCATTCCAAGCCAATGCCTCGTCAACACTCGGTACATATCCCCATAGTGCGGTTGCGGTGTGCATATTGGCTGCTTTACCTGCTTGAATGTCACGCTGCGCATCACCTATATATAAGCAACGCGAACGATCTACACTCATTTGCTCAGCGCAATACAGTAAAGGAAGGGGTGAGGGCTTAGATTCAGCTAAGGTATCACCGCTTATCACAATACGTGCATTTTTTAATGCAGGAATCGCCTTGACTAAAGGATCAGTTAAAAATCCGGGCTTATTAGTCATAATTCCCCAGGGTATTGCTTTGTTATCAAGTGCGATTAATAATTGCTCTATTCCTACAAAACATCGAGTATGGGTGGCAATATTGGCAGCATATTGCGTGACTAGCTCATGTAAAAGTTGATCTTGCGGCTGTTGTGCCCAGCTTTCTTTAAAACCAGCAGCCAATAAAGCGGCAGCACCGTTTGAAGCCGCGGGGCGATATATATCACTGCCCACTTGGGGTTGTTGATGATTTTGCAGCACGGTGTTTAGTGCGGCGCCTAAATCATCAGCGGTATCGAGTAAAGTGCCATCTAAGTCAAACAGCAATGCTTGATATTCCATTGGGGCAATGGGGGGTTGAGAGCTTGCCATTACACTAACTTCTCAAAATGCAGCATATAATTTACGCTTACATCATCATTCATTGTGTATTGCTTAGAAAGCGGGTTGTAACTTAAACCAGCACTGGCACGTACTTTTAAGCCAGCTTGCTCTGCCCATGCAATTAATTGTGCAGGTTTAATAAACTTTTTATGGTCGTGCGTACCCTCTGGGACCATTTTTAACAGTTTTTCGGCACCGACAATAGCGTATAAGTAAGCTTTTGGGGTTTTATTAAGAGTAGAGAAAAAAACATCAGCGCCTGGTTTTGCCAATTTAGCCACCGCATGAATAATAGAAGCAGGGTCGGGGACGTGCTCTAACATTTCCATACAAGTGATCACATCAAAGCGCTCAGGGTGCTCATCTGCAAACTGCTCTGCAGGTACTTTTATATACTCAACGGGGACACTTGTTTCTAAGCTGTGTAACTTGGCGACAGTTAAAGGCTCTTGCCCCATATCGATGCCTGTTACGTTTGCGCCCATTCGCGCCATGCTGTGACTTAAAATGCCACCACCACATCCTACATCGAGGGTTTCTTTATCAAATAATCCTTTGGTTTTGTCTGCGATGAAATCTAATCGTAATGGATTAATTTCGTGAAGCGGCTTAAATTCGCCTTCTAAATCCCACCAACGTTCTGCGATGGCTTCAAACTTTGCTATTTCTGCGTTATCTACATTTTGATGTTCGGTCATAAAATACTTCCTCGTCAATCTGAGGCCATTATATAGGCCTAAATTGATAAATCGCAAAGTTTTGCGCCTGTAAATTAAAATTAATTGTGATAGCATGGTTACTTAGAAATAATAACAAACACTCTTAATACCTAATACTGGGTTGTTAAGAGCTGATACTGAAGGAATGTGATATCAAATGACTGATCTCGCCAATGAAATTCTGCCAGTCAATATTGAAGACGAGTTAAAAAACTCCTACTTAGATTACGCTATGAGTGTAATTGTAGGACGTGCATTACCAGACGTGCGTGACGGTTTAAAACCTGTTCACCGTCGCGTTTTGTTTGCAATGAACGAGCTTAGTAATGACTGGAACAAGCCTTACAAAAAATCGGCCCGTGTGGTCGGTGACGTAATCGGTAAATACCACCCACACGGCGACAGTGCAGTTTATGACACCATCGTACGTATGGCTCAGCCATTCTCACTGCGTTACATGCTAGTAGATGGTCAGGGTAACTTTGGTTCGGTTGATGGTGATTCAGCAGCGGCAATGCGTTATACAGAAGTACGTATGGCAAAAATGTCGCACGAATTATTAGCCGATCTTGAAAAAGAAACGGTTGATTTTGTGCCTAACTACGATGGCACAGAGCAAATTCCTGATGTGTTACCCACTAAAATACCTAACCTGTTAGTTAATGGTTCATCGGGTATTGCGGTTGGTATGGCAACAAATATTCCGCCACATAACTTAACAGAAGTCGTGAATGGCTGTTTAGCGCTTATTCAAAACCCTGAATTGACCATTACTGAGTTAATGGATTACATTCCTGGGCCTGATTTCCCAACTGCGGCGATTATTAACGGTAAAAAAGGCATTGAACAAGCTTATCAAACCGGTCGTGGTAAAGTGTACATGCGTGCGCGTGCTGACATCGAAACCGATGAAAAGACGGGTCGCGAAACCATTATTGTTCATGAAATCCCTTACCAAGTTAACAAAGCACGTTTGATTGAAAAAATCGCCGAGCTAGTTAAAGATAAAAAAATTGAAGGGATCAGTGCATTACGTGATGAATCAGATAAAGACGGTATGCGTATCGTTATCGAGATCAAACGTGGTGACGTAGGTGAAGTTATTTTAAACAACCTTTATTCACAAACTCAGTTACAAACTGTGTTTGGTATGAATATGGTTGCGTTAATTAATAACCAACCTAAGTGTTTCAACTTAAAAGAAATGCTTGAAGAATTTATTATTCACCGTCGTGAAGTTGTTACCCGTCGTACGGTATTTGATTTACGCAAAGCCCGCGACCGTGCGCATACGCTAGAAGGTTTAGCGATTGCACTGGCTAACATTGACCCAATTATCGAACTTATTCGTAAGTCGCCAACACCTGCTGAAGCAAAAGTTGCATTAACAGCGCGTCCATGGGAATTAGGTAATGTTAAAGCCATGCTTGATAAAGCAGGCGAAGACAACGTGGCACGCCCAGATTGGTTAGCAAGCGAGCTTGGTATTCGTGATGGTCAGTACTATATTTCTGAGCAACAAGCTCAAGCAATATTAGACTTACGTTTACACAAACTTACTGGTCTTGAACACGAAAAAATTCTTACCGAATATCAATCATTACTTGAGTTGATTGCCGAGTTATTATTCATTTTGGCAAATCCAGAGCGTTTAATGGAAGTTATTCGTGATGAGCTCGTTGAAATTAAAGAGCAATATGGTGATGAGCGCCGCACTGAAATAAATGCTGCAGCACACGATATAAGCCTTGAAGATTTAATCAACGAAGAAAACGTAGTTGTTACGCTTTCACATGAAGGGTACGTTAAGTATCAAGCATTAACTGATTACGAAGCGCAGCGTCGTGGTGGTAAAGGTAAATCAGCAACTAAGATGAAAGATGAAGATTTCATTGAACGTTTATTGGTTGCCAATACGCACGATACTATTCTTTGTTTCTCTACAGCGGGTCGTTTATATTGGCTTAAAGTATACCAGTTGCCACTTGCCAGTCGTGCAGCGCGCGGTAAGCCAATTGTTAACTTATTACCACTTGAAGCAGATGAACGTATTACTGCAATCCTGCCAGTACGCGATTATGAAGATGATAAATACATCTTTATGGCGACGGCGTTCGGTACGGTTAAGAAGACGCCATTAACGGCATACAGTCGTCAACGTGCAAGCGGAATCATTGCGGTTAACTTAAACGAAGGTGATAGCTTAATCGGTGTTGATATTACCGATGGCAGCAACGAAATTATGTTGTTCACTGATGCGGGTAAAGTTGTTCGCTTTAAAGAGGCTGAAGAAACAGCTGTTGTTGATGAAAATGGTAACCCTGTTCTTGATGAAGAAGGTAAGCCTGAAATCCGTTTCAAAGGCGTACGTCCTATGGGCCGTACTGCAACGGGTGTTCGTGGTATTAAGATGCCAGACGATCAGCGTGTTGTATCACTTATTGTACCAAAGAATGATGGTGCAATATTAACAGTGACAGAAAATGGTTACGGCAAGCGTACTCAACTTGAAGATTACCCATCTAAGAGTCGTGCAACACAAGGTGTTGTATCAATCAAAGTGAGTGAGCGTAACGGTGCTGTTGTTGGTGCTGTACAGGTTGATGACAACGACGAAATAATGATTATTTCGAATCGTGGTACCTTAGTACGTACTCGCGTTAATGAAGTTTCTACGGTTGGACGTAACACCCAAGGTGTTATTTTGATCAGAACTATTGACGAAGAGCAAGTAGTTGGTTTACAACGTATAGAAGAGATTGAAGTGACTGAAAGTGACTTGGTTGATATCGAAGACGTTGAAACAGTAGATACAGTTATTGATGAAGTGGCGGATGACAATCCACCTTCAGAATAATTAGATTGAAAAAAGCGGCCTTGGCCGCTTTTTTTATGTAGTTGAAAAAAATTAAATTAGTTTAATTCAAGTTAAATTACTGGAATGAGGAAAAGGTAATGAGTATATATAATTTTTGTGCAGGCCCTGCAATGTTACCACCGGCAGTTATGCAAAAAGCGCAAAAAGAGTTTTTAAACTGGCAAGGTCTTGGTGTATCGGTGATGGAAATAAGTCATCGTAGTCATGAATTTTTAGCATTAACCGCTAAATGTGAAGCCAGCCTGCGTCGTTTAATGAATATAAGTGACGAGTTTGAAGTGCTATTTATGCACGGTGGTGGTCGAGGTCAATTCAGTGCCGTACCTTTAAACCTTCATGTTAACGGTAAAAAAGCAGTTTATTGTGAAAATGGCGTTTGGTCAAAAAGTGCAACCAGCGAAGCCGATAAGTTTACAAATACACACGCTGTTGATGTGCGCAATGATGATAACGGCCTGTTTTCTATTAAGCAGGTAGCCGATTGGGTTTTACCTGCTGATGCGTCTTACATTCACTATTGCCCGAATGAAACCGTAGACGGCCTTGAAATATTTGACGTACCCAGTCATCCAACGGCGCCGATTGTGGCCGATATGTCATCGACTATTTTATCGCGCGAAATTGACGTTAATAAATTTGATTTAATCTACGCGGGTGCACAAAAAAATATCGGTCCATCGGGCATTGCTATTGTGATTGTTCGCAAAACGCTACTTGAGCGTGAAGGGCTCGCCAAGCCGGGTATTTTAGATTACGCCCTTGAGGCAAAACAAGGCAGCATGTTTAACACCCCACCAACCTTTGCTTGGTATTTAGCGGCGGAAGTATTTGCATGGCTTGAGCAAACCGGGGGTGTAAAAGCCATGGAAGCACATAATATTGCCAAAGCGCAGCTGCTTTATGATTTTATTGATGGTTCAGATTTTTATACCAATAAAGTAGCGAAGCATTGCCGTTCACGTATGAATGTGCCTTTTTGGCTGGTTGATGAAAGCTTAAATGATAAGTTTGTTAAAGAGTCAAAAGAAGCGGGCTTGTTAGCGCTTGAAGGTCATCGTATTGTTGGCGGGATGCGCGCCAGTATTTATAACGCGATGCCATTGGAAGGCGTACAAGCCCTAGTTGACTTTATGGCTAACTTCGCCAAGGAGAATAGTTAATGGAGCAACTTTTCTTAGCCCCTATTTCACAAGTGAATGGCAGTGTGACATTACCGGGCTCAAAGAGTTTATCAAACCGAATTTTATTATTAGCAGCATTATCTAACGGCACCACGGTTGTTGAAAACTTACTCGATAGCGACGATATTCGCCATATGTTGGGTGCGTTAAAGCACTTAGGCGTTAATGTAACGCTTAATACTGAGCGCACCGTAGCGACCGTAGAGGGCGTGAGTGGCGTGTTTAATACGCCAACTGAGCCGTTGTTTTTAGGTAATGCAGGTACAGCGTATCGGCCATTAACGGCAGTACTGAGTGCGATTGCTGGTGAGTATGAGTTAATTGGTGAGCCGCGCATGGAAGAGCGCCCTATAGGGCATTTAGTTGATGCTTTACAAGCGCTCGGGGGTGATGTTAGTTATTTAAAAAATAAAGATTACCCGCCACTTAAAATTATCGGTGGGCAAATAGCCGGCGGTGAAGTCGAAATTGACGGCAGTATTTCAAGTCAATTTTTAACGGCGCTGCTTATGGCTGCGCCGTTATTTAAAGGCGATACACACATTAAAATTAAAGGCACCTTAGTCTCTAAGCCTTATATTGATATTACTCTGGATGTGATGGCGCGCTTTGGTGTAACTGTTGAGCATGATAATTACACCACGTTCTTCGTTAAAGGTGCTCAGCAATACCAAGCGGTTGAGCGCATAATGGTTGAAGGTGATGCTTCATCGGCTTCTTATTTTATTGCTGCTGCAGCAATTGCCGGTGGCGAAATAGAAATTAAAGGCGTTGGCGCTAAATCAGTTCAAGGTGATATTGGCTTTGCTAAAGTGATGGAGCAGGTTGGTGCCAAAATTGATTGGTATGACGAGCATTTAGTTGTTCGTAAAGGCGAGCTTAACGGTATCGATATAGATGCTAATGCGATACCTGATGCTGCAATGACCCTGGCGACTGTTGCCTTGTTTGCTAAAGGGCCAACCGCTATTCGTAATATTTATAACTGGCGGGTAAAAGAAACTGACCGTTTACATGCAATGGCCACCGAGCTTAGAAAAGTAGGGGCTGAAGTGGTTGAAGGGCACGACTTTATTGAGATCACACCGCCAAAGCAATTTAATAATGTGGCTGTAGATACCTACGACGATCACCGTATTGCCATGTGCTTTGCAATGGTAGCGGTAGGGGGTAAGCCCATAACGATTAACGATCCGGCCTGTACTTATAAGACATTCCCAACATTTTTCAAAGTGTTAGCATCTGTCAGTAAATAGGCTATTTATAAGTATTTATAAAAAGTTACATACTAAAAGCGGATAATCTTTATTAATTGGCGTATAATGTGGCGGTTTATTTTGGTGTGCATTGAAGGAGGTTTTAAATGCCGGCGTTATTAATGCCCGTAATCACCGTAGATGGCCCAAGTGGTTCTGGTAAAGGAACTGTTTGTCGCCTATTGGCTGAAAAATTAGGCTGGGATGTGTTAGATAGCGGAGCAATTTATCGCGTACTATCACTTGCAGCACTTCATCACCAAATTGCGTTAGATAACGAAGAAGCACTTGTCCCACTAGCTGCAAATCTTGATGTGCAGTTTTTGATAGACAGTGACACTAATGCAGGAAAGATTATTTTAGAAGGCGAAGATGTTACAACCACTATTCGAAATGAAGAAGTGGGTGCTGCAGCGTCGAAAGTGGCCGCATTGCCGCGTGTTCGAGAAGCGTTGCTTCGCCGCCAGCGTGCGTTTAGAACAGAAAACGGTTTAATTGCCGATGGCCGCGATATGGGCACTGTGGTATTTCCAGATGCGCCATTAAAGATATTTCTAACCGCAAGTGCAGAAGAACGTGCTCGCAGACGTTTTGTTGAGTTGAATGAGCGCGGGCTTGATGTTACACTAAGTGGTCTATTACAGGACATTCAAGCACGTGATGATCGCGATATGAATCGCGCCGTTGCGCCGCTTGTACCTGCAGAGGATGCGATTGAGCTTGATACTAGCGAACTCAACGCACAGCAAGTCTTTGATAAAGTTATAACTTTATTAGATGCGAGCATCTCAGAAGGTAAGCTTCCTAAACGAAGCTAAATACATTTTATGCACCAGCAGGATGCCAGTGCTATTTTAACAACCCCATGCAGCATGGTTGCTTATTGGTATTAATATATGAGACGTATATTCGTATGTCAGAAAATTTTGCGCAGTTATTTGAAGAAAGCTTAAAGGGTTTTGAAGCAGAGCAAGGCTCTATCGTTAAAGGTACAGTAATCTCAATCGAGAACAACATTGTACTTGTAGATGCTGGTCTTAAATCAGAAAGTGCTATCCCTGCAGAGCAGTTCAAAAATGCTGCTGGTGAACTAGAAGTTGCTGTTGGCGACGAAGTAGATGTTGCACTAGATGCAATCGAAGACGGTTTTGGTGAAACTATCCTTTCTCGTGAGAAAGCGAAGCGTCACGAAGCGTGGATCCGTCTTGAGAAAGCATGTGAAGAGCAAGAGACTGTTACTGGTGTTATCAACGGTAAAGTTAAAGGCGGTTTCACTGTTGAAGTTGATTCAATCCGTGCTTTCCTACCTGGTTCACTTGTTGATGTTCGTCCAGTACGTGACACAACTCACCTTGAAGGCAAAGAGCTTGAATTTAAAGTAATCAAGCTTGATCAAAAACGTAACAACGTTGTTGTTTCACGTCGTGCAGTTATCGAATCAGAAAACTCACAAGAACGTGAAGAGCTTCTTGCTAACCTTGTTGAAGGTCAAGAAGTTAAAGGTATCGTTAAGAACCTTACTGACTACGGTGCATTCGTTGACCTTGGTGGTGTTGATGGTCTACTACACATTACTGATATGGCGTGGAAGCGTGTTAAGCACCCTTCAGAAATCGTTAATGTTGGCGACGAAATCGCAGTTAAAGTTCTTAAATTCGACAAAGATAAAACTCGTGTATCTCTAGGCCTTAAACAGCTTGGCGAAGATCCATGGGCAGCTATCGCTGGTCGTTACCCAGAAGGTTCTAAACTTTCTGGCCGTGTAACTAACCTTACTGATTACGGTTGCTTCGTAGAAATCGAAGAAGGCGTTGAAGGTCTAGTACACGTTTCTGAAATGGATTGGACTAACAAGAACATCCACCCTTCAAAAGTTGTATCATTAGGTGACACTGTTGAAGTTATGGTTCTTGAAATCGACGAAGAACGTCGTCGTATTTCTCTTGGTCTTAAGCAATGTATTGCTAATCCTTGGCAGGAATTTGCTCGTCTACAAAACAAAGGCGACCAAGTTACTGGTAAGATCAAATCAATCACTGACTTCGGTATCTTTATCGGTCTTGACGGTGGTATTGATGGTCTTGTACACCTTTCAGACATTTCTTGGAATACACCTGGCGAAGAAGCTGTACGTGAATTCAAGAAAGGCGACGAAATCACTGCTATCGTATTGCAAGTTGACCCAGAGCGTGAACGTATCTCTCTAGGTGTTAAGCAAATCGAAGCTGACCCATTCAATAACTACCTTGATGCAAACAAAAAAGGTGCTATTGTTAAAGGTAAAGTGACTGAAGTTGATGCGAAAGGCGCAACTGTTGAACTTATCGAAGGCGTTGAAGGTTACATCCGTGTAGCTGATATCGCTCAAGAGCGCGTTGAAGATGCAACTACTGTTGTTTCTGTAGGCGACGAGATTGAAGTTAAATACGTTGGTGTTGATCGTAAGAACCGCACTTTAAGCTTATCTGTTAAAGCTCTTTTCGAAGCAGAAGAGAAAGAAGTACTAGAGAAGCTTAAGAAAGAAGAGCCAGTGTTTGAAAACGCAATGGCAGCTGCTTTCGCAAATGCACAAAAAGACTAATTAATTATAGTCTTTTAATTGGAAGGGCAGTTTATGCCCTTCCACTATTTCTTTTTAAGGAAACGCTATGACTAAGTCAGAACTGATAGAAACACTTGCTGAACAACATTCACATATTCCTGTGAAAGATGTTGAGAACGCTGTTAAAGAAATTCTTGAACAAATGGCCGGCTCATTATCTTCTTCAGATCGTATTGAGATCCGAGGTTTTGGAAGTTTCTCTTTGCATTACCGTGCGCCTCGTACAGGCCGTAACCCTAAAACAGGTGAAACTGTAGAGTTAGATGGTAAGCATGTACCTCATTTTAAACCAGGCAAAGAACTACGTGACCGTGTAAACGAGAGCATTGCTTAGTAAACTTATTGGAGTAGTTACTTGTTCAAGGTATTAAAAATTATTCTGGCGGCACTTTTTTTAATTGGTGCATTTGTATTGGGTTCTCAAAACCCACAATTAACACAAATTAACTACATAATAGCCAGTAATACATTACCTTTAGCCGTTATAATAAGTATCTGCTTTTTGCTAGGTGTTGTAGTGGGTTGTTTTGTGAGTTTTAAATTGTTCACGCAATTAAAGTGGCAAAATTACCGTTTAAAAAAGCAATTAACGCCTGAAAAAGATAATAAAAAGCGTATTGCCAACAAAGACACCTAATTATGATTGAGCTGTTGTTTTTACTGCTTCCCGTTGCTGCCGGTTATGGTTGGATCATGGGGAAAAACAGTGCAAAAAATCAGGCTCATCAGTTTAATCGTCAAATTACTTCTGAATACAGTAAAGGCTTAAAGTTTTTACTGGACAGAGAAGAAGATCAGGGGCTTGAGCATTTAATTAATTTGCTCGAAGTAGCTGCTGACTCTGTTGAACATTATTCTACTTTAGCCACCATGTTTCGCCGCCGTGGTGAGCTTGACCGCGCAATAAAAATTCACGAACTACTGCTAAAACACCCAAGTCTTAACGAAAAACAAGCCGCTAATAGCCGTTTAGAACTAGCCGAAGATTATATTATGGCTGGCTTATTAGACAGCGCAGAAGAACATTTAATATGGCTGGTAAAAAATAGCCATGCAGATGCACTCGATCCTATTATTTCTTTATATTCACAAACCCGTGAATGGCAAAAAGGCATTAATATGTTTGAAGCGCATACTGAGCTTTTTTCAAAAGAACAACACTTTAAAGCCATCGCTAATTTTTACTGTGAGCATGCCATTGCCAGTAATAACCCACAACTTATGCGCAAAGCCATTAGCTTAAACTTTAAAACAATTAGGCCTTTATATGAGCTTGGACTGTCAGCTTACACCAAAGAAGATTACGTAAAAGCAATTTACTATTGGCGAGAATTAATCTGCCAATTTACTTTTTTTGCGCCATTGTTTATTGAAAAGTTAGCTCACAGCTATAAGCAATTAAAATTAACTCACCAATTCCATGAACTCATTACTGAGTTACTAGAAAAGGGTGGGGTGATGATAAAAATACAGCATTGCCAAGCCTTGCTTGAGCAAGGACACACTGAACAAGCCTTTGAATTTTTAACTGATAATTTAAAACGTCAACCCACTATTCGTGGCTTTAGTTTTTTATTACAGTTAATGAGTACAGAAAATAAAAATACAAAAGATGTGCTTAATCAAATCGATAAACTTGTTACTTCGTACATTGCCACTAAACCTGACTTTCAATGTCAGCATTGTGGCTTTACTAGCTACACCATTTATTGGAATTGCCCTTCATGTAAACACTGGGAAACCATTGTGCCTAGCAGAGGCTTAGACGGATTTTAATCTTTATACTTTTCGCTCACTAGTAGGATAGTTATGTCTTTCGAAAAATCAAAAAAAATTCTTATCGCGCTTGATTATGATGATCAGCAAACTGCTTTAGCATTTGTAAAACAGTTATCACCAGATACCTGTCGATTAAAAGTGGGCAAAGAAATGTTTACTTATTTTGGACCTGCATTTGTTAAAGAATTGGTCGATTTAGGTTTTGATGTATTTTTAGATTTAAAGTTTCACGATATTCCAAACACCGTTGCTAAAGCGGTGACTGCTGCGGCTAAAATGGGTGTATGGATGGTCAATGTACATGCATCGGGCGGTTATGAAATGATGCATAAAGCTAAACAAGCCCTTGAGCAGTTTGGCGACAAAGCGCCATTACTGATTGCGGTAACTGTATTAACCAGCATGGACGAAGCTGAACTTGAGCGTTTAGGTATAACTAAATCACCCCAAGAGCAAGTTATGCATTTAGCTAAATTAACAAAGCAAGCAGGACTTGACGGTGTTGTTTGTTCCGCGCAAGAAGCGCAAAGTTTAAAGGCTGCTTTAGGGAAAGAGTTTAAATTAGTTACGCCAGGTATTCGCCCAGCGGGAAGTGATGCAGGCGATCAAAAACGTATTATGACACCTAAAGAAGCGATTGAAGCGGGTAGTGACTATTTAGTGATTGGGCGTCCGATTACTCAGGCACAAAATCCTGTAAAAGTACTAAATGATGTAAATGAATCAATAGCTTAAATTAAAAATTAGCATAATTGAGAGCAGTTCCTTACAACTGCTTTTCTTTGTGCTACATTTAAATTATGGGTGTGCAGTGAGGGATTTGCTTTGCGTATAATAATATTTTTAGTTGTAATTATCATTAGTGGCTTTGCTGTAAATAAATATGTTTTTTCAACTAAAATGTATGATGATGTTTCAAACGTTACTGACTTGGTATCTGGTTACCCCGTTGATTTATTCAAGTTTAAAAAAATTGCTCAAAATTATGCCCAGCATCTGTGTTACACCAATGAAGGTGTGTTAGCAGGAATAGATGTTAGCAGCAGAGACTGTGTTGCGACACATGATGAAATGCAAAATGAGTGTACAGAAAAAGTTTTTAGGCTAGCGCCGTTAAATCTAGATTCTAAAAAAGAATTAATTGAATACTCAAATGAATATTCTCGCTGTACCTTACCTTATAAAAATATTAGGTTATAAATTTCAGATACTAAAAAGCCACTTAGGTTTAAAACTTAAGTGGCTTTTTATTTAATTATTTTAAACGAATAGACTTAGCTTCAATATCAATTAATCCTTGTTTAAATAAACCGCCAATGGCTTTTTTGTAGTTTGCTTTGCTGGTCGAAAACACTTTTTTAATTAATTCAGGATCAGACTTATCGCCTATGGCTAATATGCCACCCTCATCCTTTAGTTTTTCCATTATTTTTTCACCAAGCTCGCTTACTTTACCCATGCCTGGTTTTTCAAGTATGACGTCAATTTTTCCGTCTTCACGTACTTTTTGAATAAATCCTTTTAGCTTTTGACCAACAAACAGGTTTTTAAACACCATGTTGTAAAACACGACGCCAAAATGGGATTCTTCAATAAGCACCTTGTAACCAATATCAGTTTTGCCTGCAACAATTAAGTCAACTTCTTGTAAGTGACTATACTGAGGCTCATCTTTTGATAAAAAACGGTTAAAGTTAGTTGAGGCACAAATACGCTGACTGGCGTTATCAAGATATAAACGCACTAAATATGAGTAGCCTTCTTGCATACGTGGTTTTTGTTCATTAAACGGTGCGAGTACGTCTTTTTCTAAGCCCCAATCTAAAAACGCGCCTATGCTGTTTATTTCTTTTACACGCAGTAGGGCATATTCACCCACTTGAGCATGCGGCTTTTTAGTTGTGGCTGTTGGCAGGTTTGCATTATCTAAAAATGTGAATACACTGATGCTATCGCCGGCTTCAAGCTCATGTTTTATTTCATGTTTAGGTAAAAAAACTTCACCTAAGTCGTGCCCATCTAAATAGGCACCTTCGTTGCTGACTTCTTTAACAAAAAGGGTTTGGGTGGTTCCTAGGTAACTCATAATTATTCCTGCTCAGGCTTTTTTTTACGACGCATCGGGGTATCACCATCAATATTAAGAGGTGCTTTATTTGGGGCCGCTGGCTTTTTCGGTTTTGCTTTTCGTTTTGGCTGTGGCTTATTCGCGGTCACTGCTTTTTTAGTCGGTTTAATTGGCGCTACTTTTTTCTCTTTAATACCTTTAAATTTCGCTTTTAAACCCTCAACAGCAGCAAACGATAATTCATCATTTAAAAATGATTTTATTGCCAAGTAACTTGCCCAATCTTTAGGTCCCACAAGTGATAATGCGTTACCTTTAAAACCAGCACGACCAGTACGACCAATACGATGAACATATTCTTCTGCGTGTTTTGGTAAATCAAAGTTAATAACATGGGTAACACTGAGTAAATCTAAACCGCGCGAAGCAACATCTGTAGTAATTAATATTTTAAAGTTTTCACGGCTAAACGCATCCATAATATCAAGGCGCTTACTTTGAGTTAAATCCCCAGCTAATGCGACAGATTTAAAGCCTTTACTATTTAATGATTCACTTAAACGGCTGGTATCAGCTCGTGTAGCAGTAAATATAATGCACTGGCCAACGTTATCTTGATTTAAAAAGTGCTCAAGCAGTGCTTCTTTATGATCAAGGTGGTCAGCTAAATACAGTGTTTGTTTAATATCACTGTGTTGCTCATTGGCTGCACTGAGCATAATTTGTTTTGGTTTTTTTAATAAATTACGCGATAACGCATCAACTTGAGCATGATCTAATGTCGCCGAAAACAATAAAGTTTGACGAAGACGATGATCGGCCAGTTCATTAATTAATTTAAGTTGATCGGTAAAACCTAAATCTAAAATACGGTCCGCTTCATCGAATATAAGTAATTCTAGGCCACTTAATTGTAATGAACGTTGCTTTAAATGATCGGCTAAACGCCCAGGTGTGGCGACCACAAAATGAGGGTCGTTACGCAATGCTTTAATTTGGTCGTTAAAATTTTCGCCACCGAGGATTTTAACGGCCTTTATGTTGGTACCGGCGATAAGTAATCGAAGTTGAGTAAAAACTTGGGTCGCAAGCTCACGAGTTGGAGCAACAATAAGTACACGAGGATCACGTTTACTGAGTGCTTTTTGTTTCATTACACGCTGCACAGCCGGTAATAAAAACGCTAAAGTTTTGCCTGACCCTGTTTTTGACTGAGCGAAAATGTCATGTCCCGCCAGTGCCGTTGGCACAGCATGGGCTTGAATATCGGTAGGCTGGGTGATCCCTTGGTGCGCTAATTGTGTTTCTAGGCGAGTATCAATCCCAAGTTCAGTAAAGTGCAATGTATGTTTCTCCAATATGAGCAAGTCTGTATAAATTTATCCGCGCATTATAGCCCACTGAGCTACTGCGCTAACAGTAAAAAGCGCATTATCATCCATTTTTTTGCATTTAAATAAAAAAAGCGTAAAATACGCGCCCCATATGCGCCGGATTTACGATTCGGTAAACGCCCCTTGCGGGTTTTAAAAGCAAAATAGGAATACCATGACTGCTGTCCATAAAGATAATGTAACCAGCGAACACTTTGTTGTTTGCGCTCTGTATAAATTTGTTTCTCTACCGGATTTTGAAGCACTTCGCCAACCTTTACTTAATGTAATGGAGCAAAACGAAGTGCGAGGCACTTTATTAATTGCCGCAGAGGGGATTAACGGTACTGTCTCTGCAAAACGTGAAGGCATAGATAATTTACTTGCGTGGTTAGACACCCAACCAAATTTAGACAACATTGTTACCAAAGAATCATTTGATGACGAATGCCCGTTTTACCGCACAAAAGTTAAGCTGAAAAAAGAAATTGTGACTATGGGGGTTGAAGGCGTAGACCCATTAAAAGTAGTGGGCAGTTATGTTAAGCCACATGAATGGAATGCCCTTATTTCTGATCCAGAGGTGATCCTTGTTGATACCCGTAATGATTACGAAATTGAAATTGGTACGTTTCAAAACGCAGTAGACCCAAACACTAAAACGTTCCGTGAATTTCCTCAGTGGGCCAAAGAAAACCTAGACCCATCAAAACATAAAAAAGTAGCCATGTTTTGTACTGGTGGTATTCGCTGTGAAAAATCAACAGCCTATATGAAAGAGCAAGGTTTTGATGAGGTATACCACCTTGAAGGCGGCATATTAAAATACCTAGAAGAAGTGCCTAAAGAAGAAACCATGTGGGAAGGCGAGTGTTTTGTATTTGATAATCGTGTAGCGGTAAATCATGACTTACAAAAAGGCTCATACGATCAATGTCACGCATGTCGCATGCCTATCACAGAAGAAGAAAAGCAAAAGCCAGAATACAGGGAAGGGGTGTCGTGTCACCACTGTATTGACAATGTAACCGATGAACAACGCGCTCGCTTTGCAGAGCGCCAAAAGCAAATAGAGCTTGCTCAAGCGCGCGGTGAAGGCCACATTGGTAACGAAGCACAAGCTGTTTTACAACAACGTAAAGAAGGTAAAAAAGCGCAAAAAGAAGCACAGCGAAATAAATAAGCGGTACTTTTTGTTTGTACGTTTTTAATAAAAAAACCTCAGTTTTAACTGAGGTTTTTTATTTTATACTCTTTTCACAATTGCTTGTATCTGTAGTAGAGAGCGTGACCTTGTTGGCAGCATTGACGAGCACACATTTTGTGTTTTTATCGAGCTTTTTCTTTTGAATAACGGTAAATTCACCTTCATCAGCAGCATATAAATTATACTGATACGCGCTATTACCCCCTTCAAATAAAGCAGTAAATAATCCACCGACTAGTCCACCAACAATCGCGCCGCCAATCATTTCTTCTTTATTGCCATCCAAGCTATCTACAAAGCCAAACCCCGCACCAGCAGCTATTCCAGTTCCCACTTCTGAGGAGAGTGTTACTTTTTGTATTGATTCAACAGACGCATAATAACGTTTAACAACTTGATTTTGATCTGCCCGATCAATCCCTGGTGATGCACAGCCTGATAGCAAGATCACCATAATTAAACTCTTTTTCATAAATGTGCCTTTATTAAAAATATTGATGAGCTAAATCATAGTCATAAATGTAATTTAAATATGTGTGGATTTTGTATGCAGCTGTAAAAATATGTAGAGTGGCTAGCATGCTTAATTTCAGCTTATTGTTTTGCTAATTTATCGTACTTAGCTATTTATTGATCATAGAGCTGTTAAACTGCGTAACATAATGCAAATAATAATTAATTAGGGTGATCCTTTGAAATCGCGAATTCTTTTTACCAGCGTGTTTTTTTCTTTAATGTCGTTAAGTTTATCTGTAAAGAGTGCCAATGTCGTGGTGGAGCAGGTAGCGATGGAACGTGCTAAAGAGCAAGTTCAGGCTGTCGGTAACGCCGAAGCAATTCATTCGGTTATTTTATATCCGGCTGTGGGCGATAAAGTAACGGCGGTGCATTTTAAACCGGGTGATAGGGTAAAGGCCGGTGATGTGTTACTCGAACTTGATTCACGCAGACAAAAAGCGGCACTTGAAGAGGCAAAAATAAAACTTGCTGACACCCAAAGAACCCTCGCACGTTTAAAGCAAAGCCAAGCAAAAGGGGCTGTGCCACAGAGTGATGTGGATGATGCAAAAACAGTTGTTGAATTAGCAAAAGTGACCCTTACCCAAGCAGAAACAGAATTTGAAGACCGCCAAGTTCGTGCGCCTTTTAACGGCACTATGGGACTTACCGACGTTGAAGTGGGTGACAGAATTACTCCCCAAACGGCGATTGCAAGTATTGATGATACGCGTGCTTTATATATAAACTTTAACGCCCCAGAATCGGCCGTTTATATGCTGCGCAATAAAGGCAATGTAAAAGTATTCCCTTGGCAGTCACAAAATGCTGTAAACGCAAAAATTGCTTATCTAGATTCACGAATAGACCCACAAACCCGCACCTTACGTGTAAAAGCGCAGCTTGAAAACCCGCAGCAAAAGTTCTTACCCGGCATGAGTTTTCGTGTTCATATTGAAGTAGAAGGGCAACGTTTTGCTGCTGTACCTGAGGCGGCATTACTGTGGGGAGCAACAGGCCCTTACGTATGGACAAGTGTTGATAAAAAAGCCACTCGAATTGATGTTAAAATTGAACAGCGCCTTGCAGGTCGTTTATTAGTTTCGGGGGCTTTAAAAGAACAAGATAACTTAGTGGTAGAGGGCGTACAACGCTTACGTGCGAACCAAGAGCTAAGCTTCTCAGCGCCAATCGCTAATACGCAGGAGTAGCCATGAAACAGCAACCTATGATGCAAGACTTGCCATCAATGGCTATTCGCCGCCCAGTGCTTATTGTGGTTCTGAATTTACTGATTATTATTGCCGGAATTGCCGCCATAGCAGGCGTAGAAGTTCGAGAGCTTCCAGATGTAGACAGACCCCGAATTACCGTATCAGCCTCGTTCCCTGGTGGTTCACCTGAAACCGTTGATACCGAAGTTACCAGTAAACTTGAAGGTGCCGTGGCCCGTGTGAGCGGTGTTAAATCGATTCGTGCGCAAAGTGAAGAAGGTAATTCACGTATTGTGGTTGAATTTAGACCGGGTGTTAACCTTGACGATGCTGCAAATGAAACGCGTGAGTCAGTTGCTCGAGTGCAAAGAGAGCTCCCTGAAGAGGTAGAGCGCGTTTCTATTATTAAGGCTGATAACGACGCTGAAGCGGTGGTTTCATTAACAGTATCAAGTGAAAGCTTATCGTTAGAGGCATTAACAGAGCGGGTTGATGTTGACTTAGCGCCGCAGTTTTTAACTATTCCTGGTGTTGCCGATGTACGATTAAACGGCGATAGAGAACGTGTGCTCAGGGTTCGCATTGATCCATTAAAGCTCAGCAGTTTTAACTTAACGATTCCAGATGTCGCCGATGTACTCAGGCAAGCCCCCTTTGATGTGCCTGCAGGGAGTTTAAAATCAAACGATCAGCAAATAATAGTGCGTGCTGATGCAACGTCTGTTACCCCCGCACAGGTGGGCGACATTATAATTCAGGGCGATACTCGTATTAGCGATATTGCTGCCGTGTACTTTGGTCCTGCCGATCCGCGCTCTATGGTAAGGCTTAATGGTAAACCTGTTATTGGTATGGAAATTATTCGCCAAGCACAGTCCAACACTATCGAAATTTCTGATGAAGTACTCAACCTTATAGAGGGAATGCGTGAGCGCTTTCCTGAGATGGAGTTTACGCTAACATCAGATGACGCGCAGTTTATTAGAAGCTCAGTAGATGAAGTGATTAACTCATTGGTTCTAACGGTACTGCTAGTGATCATCACCTTATGGGTGTTTATTGGTTCATGGCGTGCAACATTAGTCCCAGCATTTGCCATTCCTGTTGCGCTTATAGGTTCATTAGCTCTGATATGGGCACTTGGGTTTTCAATTAATATTTTAACCTTATTAGCACTGGTATTAGCGACAGGATTAATTGTTGATGATGCAATTGTAGTGAGTGAAAATATTCAACGCCAGCGAGGGTTAGGCCTTGGAAGGCGTGCCGCAGCGGTTGTTGGTACCCGTGAAGTATTTTTTGCCGTTATTGCCACCACTGCAGTATTAGCGGCTGTGTTTGTACCCATCGCATTTTTACCCTCTACAGCAGGGCGTTTATTTAGGGAGTTTGGTGGCGTACTAGCTGGTGCGGTAATTATATCTAGCTTTGTTGCGTTATCGTTAGTGCCGGCGCTCACCTCAAAATTAAAACTCAAACAAGGTGGTTTTCACCCCTTTGCTAAATTTGGTAACGTGCTTGCCAATATTTATACCAAAACAATTCATAAAGTACTGGATCATGCGTGGGTTACCTTTATTGTTTGTTTATTAGTTGCAGGCGGTTCGGGTGCTTTGTATATGAGTTTAGATAACGAACTGCTCCCTACTGAAGACCGCGGTAAAATTAGAATATTTGCCCGCGGACCTGATGGCGTAGGCTTAAATTTTATGGATAGACAAGCCATTAAAATGGAAGATACCTTACTGCCTTTCGTTGAAAGTGGTGAAATTGAGTCTATTTATACTGTGGTTGGGCAATGGGATCCCAATATTGTGTTTATTACTGTGCCATTAAAGCATTGGGATGAACGTAACTTTAGCCAACAAGAAATTATTAATAAAATTCGCCAGCCTTTAGGCAACATCCCTGGTGCACCTGCTTACCCTGGTGGTGCAAATAGCTTAAATTTACGTGGCCAAGGTGGCGGCATAGAAATCGCTTTACTGGGACAAGATTACCTTGAAATATTTAAGGCTGCACAGCAGTTCTCAGCTGAACTTGAAAAAGCCGTGCCAGAGGTTGCGCCGGTAAGAGTATCGTATCAGCCATCGCAGCCGCAATTGCGTGTTAATATTGACAGACGACGCGCAGAAGAACTTGGCGTGTCTTTAAGTGATATCGCAATTACATTAAGAGCCGCTATTAATGGTGACGATATCGCTGATTTAAACATTGGCGATCAATCTATTCCTATTATGCTGCAGGCACAAAATCAAACTATTAACGACCCGAGTGATTTAGCAAACTTGTTTATTAGAGCTCGTAATAATCAATTGGTGCCGCTCAGTAGTGTCGCTAACATTTCAGAGGAAGGGGTTGCCGCCGAGCTTGAGCGTCATGCTCAGCGCCGTGCCATAGAGCTCAGTATGGAGCTGCCTGAAGGCTTAACAATTGCCACCTTAGTGGAGCAAATAAAGCAAGTGTCTGAGCAATCATTACCAGCAGGTATTACCCTTGCGTTTAAAGGGGAAGCACTGACATTTGAAGAAACCTCCAACGAAGTATTAATGACCTACGTATTGGCATTTTTAATTGTGTTTTTAGTACTTGCGGCGCAATTTGAAAATGTTAACAGTGCAATCGTGGTAATGATCACTGTACCATTTGGGATTACATCGGCAATTTTAGCGCTGTATTTAACCGGTACCTCACTGAATATTTACTCGCAAATAGGCCTAGTGATGTTAATTGGGTTAATCGCTAAAAATGCGATTTTATTAGTCGAGTTTGCTGATCAATTAAGAGATCAGGGGCTGAGTGTTCGAAAAGCGGTTGAACAAGCTGCATTGGTACGTTTAAGACCAATCACCATGACCTTAATATCGACCTTACTCGGTGCGTTACCCCTAATTATGTCAACAGGTGCCGGAGCAGAAGCACGTAATGCCATTGGTTGGGTGGTATTTGGTGGACTTGCGTTAGCAGTATTGTTTACGCTTTACTTAACACCGGTGATTTATTTAGGATTAGCCCGCTTTACCAGTCCTCGTGGCGATGAGTCAAAGCAATTAGCCCAAGAGCTGGAGCAACTTGACTAACTAATTACGCTAATTGGCTATTTTTCTTTGAAAAAATAGCCAATTAAGCCCACAATTCAACTAGATTAAAGCCACAAGGATCACCCATGCAGGCCGAGCAAGTTGAAATAGCCCAATTTTTAGTTGAACACCCCCCCTTTGATACGCTTGAGAGCGAGGCACTAAACGAACTAGCAATGCAAATTGAAGTTGCTTATTTTCGTGCGCAAACTGATATTTTACATTTAGGCCAAGATATTAGTGACTTATATATTATTCGTAGTGGCTCGGTTGAAATTTCACGTCGTAATGGCGAGCTCTATAATCGTTTAGCCACAGGCGGCATTTTTGGCCAAATGGGCCTATTAATGAACCGCAAAGTGCGCTTTCCGGCTCGAGCCCTAGAAGACACCTTAACCTATTGTATTAACGTTAATACCTTCAACGAATATTGTGATAAATACGAAACTTTTGCCGATTTTTTCGAAGTGGATGGTAACGTACGTTTGCACCAAGCCATTGTAGAGCAAGCCGACAGCAATGATTTAACCACCGCGAAAGTGAAGTCATTATTACACCGTGATGTGGTCACAGTAACAATGCAAACTGCTATTCAAGACGTCGCATTTTTAATGACGCAAGAATCGGTCTCTTCAGTGTTAGTCACCGACATAGAAAAACAAATAAGCGACGACCCAGAAGAAGACGACGGTCAAGTTGTTGGGATCATAACCGACAGAGATATTCGCACTAAGGTGGTTGCCCAAGGGTTAACATATGATACACCCGCCAAAGAAGTAATGACATCAAGCTTAGTACTACTTGATAGCAACGCTTATGTGTTTGAAGCCGTATTAGCCATGCTAAGAGATAACTTACATCATTTACCTGTGGTACATAAAAAACGGCCAATTGGGGTGATATCGCTATCTGATATTTTACGCTATGAATCACAAAGTAGCTTACTGCTAGTACGCGGTATTTTAGCGCAACAATCTGTGGATGACTTAGTTCATTATGCGCGCCAATTACCTAATGTATTTGTACGCATGGTTAATGAAGATGCAAATTCGCATATGATAGGGACGGCCATGGCGGTCATAGGACGTACCTTTAAACAGCGCTTGTTAGCACTGGCCGAAGAAAAATTTGGCGCGCCGCCAGTCCCTTATTGTTTTATTGCCTTAGGCTCAATGGCCCGCGACGAACAGCTAATTGTGACCGATCAAGATAATGCTCTCATTTTGGATAATAGTTTTGATGAAGCACTGCACGATGAGTATTTTCAAAACCTATCAGATTTTGTGTGTGATGGTTTAGCTAAATGTGGCTATACCTATTGTGACGGTGAAATTATGGCGTCGTTTAAAAAATGGCGTATGACCCGAACACAATGGAAAGAAAAATTTGCTAGCTGGATGGCCGAGCCAAAACCGCAAGCACTGCTTAATAGCTCGATATTTTTTGACTTAGATGGTGTGTGGGGTAAGCTTAAGTGGGCCGATGAGCTTAAAACGTTGGTGGCCAAAGAAAGCAAAGTAAACAAACGCTTTTTAGCAAACCTTGCTGCCAATGCCCGCAATAGAACGCCGCCACTAGGTTTTTTTAATGGCTTTGTGCTTGAGCATAATGGCCAACATAAGCGCTCAATGAACTTAAAACGCCGTGGTACGGCGCCGCTATCTGATGTGGTGCGTGTGCACGCCTTAGCGGTTGGCTCACGTAAACAAAACTCCTTTGAGCGCTTAGAAGATATTATCGAGGCTAACTTATTACCAAAAGGCAAAGCACAAGATTTGCGTGATGCGTTTGAGTATATTGCCACAGTGCGTATTCGTCATCAGGCATGGCAAATAGAGCAGGGTGAAGCCCCAGATAACGATCTAGACCCCCATTTACTTTCACCCTTTGAGCAAAGTAATTTAAAAGAAGCTTTTGCTATTTTAGAAAAAGCGCAAAGCTTTTTAAAATTTAGCTATTCTGCGCATCCGGGAGTGAAATAAGTTATGGCTAAATCACCGTTAGATTGGTCACAGCGCTACGAGCAGTTATTGCAAAGTGCGCAAAACCCGCTGCTTAAAGACTTTTATCAACAAGCGTTTACCAATCAGGCTGCTCCACTTAAAGATGTCCCTTTTGTGGCGCTCGATTTTGAAACAACCGGCCTTGATGCGAATAGCGATGATATTGTTAGTGTGGGTTTAGTGCCTTTTAATGTAAAACGTATCTACTGCAAAGAGAGCCGCCACTGGGTGGTGCAACCTCGACGAGATTTAAGTGAAGAGTCAATAGTTATTCATGGAATTACTCATTCAGAAGTGGATGAAGCCCCTGATCTTAATCGAATTTTAGCGCCACTGCTTGATGCCCTTAAAGGCAAAGTGGTGGTGGTACATTATGCTGCAATAGAACGTCATTTTTTTTATAACGCGCTACTTATGCGTATAAAAGAGGGCATTGAGTTTGCACTAGTTGATACGATGGAAATAGAAAGGCGTGCGCTTAAAGCGCGGCAGGGGTTATTAGGCAGGCTGTTTAATTCAAAGCTAGGATCACTTAGGTTAAGTGATACACGGGAGCGTTATTCATTGCCACTGTATCAAAACCATAACGCGCTTACTGATGCACTAGCCACTGCCGAGCTGCTGCAAGCGCAGCTGAGTTACCACTATAGATCAGATACGCCAGTGAGTGAAATTTGGCTTTAGCTATTGAAGCATTACTGTTAAAAATAGAGCACAAAAAAAGCCGCAATTTGCGGCTTTTTTATTATGGAATGTGTTGTGTTATTTAACTGGGCGAGGCTCAGTTCGTAAACCTAAAATTAAGCTTACACACATCAATAACAATACAATGGTAAATGGCAGACCGGTTGATATAGCTCCCGCTTGCAGTGCTTCAATCGCTTGAGTGCCACCAATCCAAAGTAATGCAGCAGCAATAGCACCCTCAACAGACGCCCAAAAAATACGCTGTGGTACCGGCGCATCAATCTTACCACCTGCTGTGATTGAATCGATTACAAGTGATCCTGAATCAGAAGAGGTAATAAAGAATACCAGTACTAATACAATAGCAATGAAAGAAAGCACACTCGCCATTGGCATTTCATCAAGCATTTGGAACATCGCCATAGGCACACTTGTTAAACCGTCAGTTCCTAGGGCACCAATTCCATTAACTACTTGGTCAATTGCGATGCCGCCATAAATAGACATCCATAAGATAGTGACTGCTGTAGGAATAAGTAGTACAGCGGTTAAAAACTCACGAATTGTACGACCACGTGAAACACGGGCAATAAACATACCTACAAACGGTGACCACGAAATCCACCAAGCCCAATAAAATACTGTCCAACCATGCATCCATGTTTCATCTTCACGACCATGTGGGTTACTTAACGGAATAATGTTTTCTACATAGCCCATTACCGTGTTTGGTATATTACCCATAGATACAGCAAAACCAACTAAACATACAAATACCAGTAACACTAAAGCAATCAGCATATTAACGTTACTTAGTAGCTTAACGCCACCATCAATGCCTCGAATAACCGACACAATGGCTAATAACGTCACCCCTGTAATAACCAGAATTTGTGAACCTACGCCACCTTCAAGGCCAAATACGTGGTTAATACCCGCTGAAGCTTGTTGAGCACCTAATCCTAAAGACGTTGCCAAACCAAATAAGGTCGCAAGCACAGCTAAAATATCGATTATATGGCCCGGCCAGCCCCATGCTTTATCCCCTAAAATAGGGTAAAAAATTGAGCGTATAGAAAGCGGTAAGCCTTTATTGTATGTGAAAAACGCTAAAGAAAGCGCAACAACGGCGTAAATGGCCCAAGGATGCAGACCCCAATGGAACATAGTTGCGCCCATTGCAAGCTTTGCAGCTTCAGGGGTGTTGGCAGCCACATTAAGCGGTGTTTCATACCAGCCCGTGTAATAAGCCACCGGTTCAGCAACTCCCCAAAACATTAAGCCAATACCCATACCTGCTGCAAATAACATTGCCAGCCAAGAAATACGAGAATGCGATGGTTTAGCATCGTCGCCGCCTAAACGGATATTGCCGTAAGGCGAAAAAATTAAAACTAAACAAAAAATAACAAAGAAGTTAGCAGCCCACATAAACAGGCCGTCAAAATTATTAATAATATCGGTTTTAATACCATCTAGCGTCGTTTTAGCAACTTCGGCATCAGATACTAATACGGCAATTAAAAACAGCGCTATTAACCCTGCACTTATTCCGAATACAGGGTTATGTATATCAAACCCCCATTTTTGCACGTTGTCTTGACCTACGGTGTAGTCCGTATTGTCAATACTGTACTTGTCATGATTCTCGCTCATGCAATACCTCATTGGTTAATGAAACAGGCTGGCTTAATGCCAGTTTTTTATAGTTCACTGTATTCGTCTTATTAGATTCTTTGCCAAAGCTAACAACACGAATAATTAGAAGACTAACTAATTTAATTGCCCATCATACCTTTACTGCTAGGGGAGTTAAATATTAAATACGAAAGAATTAACACTTTGCTAAAATTTTGAGCTGACTTTGTCTTTTTATTGTACATGTCTGGTCGCTAAGAAAATGAAAACTAACGCGTTAGCACTTTATTTTATAGTCGTAAATAGCAATGAATGCAAAAGCTAAGTTAATGAATATTCAACTTAATAGGGTGTATAAACAGATAAATCACTTAATTGGATACGCTAAAAGCGTACTCTGATTTTTAAAACTAAGAGTAATTTGTTAAATGGGCTTTTTTATGACTTTTTAATTACATTTTTATAGCTTTGGATTTTTAGCCAAGGGGAGGTTAATAGAATCAGCAATGAAAATAGCGATGTTAAAGTAGTTTTTATAAAAAGGTGGCATACTTATTTTGCAGTTTAAACTAATTTGCTTTCTCATTTATTTTGAGTCTTAACAGCTTAACTCACGAAGAGGGTAAAGAGACGCTGCGCTTTTAGAGAAGTAACAAAGCCACATAATTAAACAAAAATGATTAGGCAGAATGGCTTTTGCTTTCTCATTTTCTTCTCATTCACTTCTCTCTGTGCAATAAGCATTTTAAGAAAATTACGCACAAAGACACCAAAAAAAGCTGCAGCTTTAACACTGCAGCTTAGGATGGTTAAATTTTTATTTGTACGCTTCGTTATGAACGCCCGCGGCGCGCCCTGATGGGTCGGCATTATTTTGAAATGATGCATCCCATGCGAGTGCTTCTGGGGTTGAACACGCAACTGATTTACCATGTGGTACACACTTAGCCGAGGCATCGCCTGGGAAGTGCGACTCAAAAATACTGCGGTAAAAATACGCTTCTTTAGAGTCTGGGGTGTTAATTGGGTATTTAAATTTGGCATTCGCCAATTCTTGATCCGTTACTTGCTCATTAACAAACTCTTTTAAGGTATCTATCCAGCTGTAGCCAACGCCATCAGAGAATTGCTCTTTTTGACGCCATAACACTTCATCTGGGAGGTATCCGTCAAAGCCTGCACGTAAAATGTGTTTTTCAATTTTGCCGTCTTTACACATTTTAGCTTCAGGGTTAATGCGCATTGCCACATCAACAAACTCTTTATCTAAAAATGGTACGCGTGCTTCAACACCCCAAGCCGCCATTGATTTGTTGGCACGTAAACAGTCAAACATATGGAGCTTTGAAACTTTACGGTTCAGCTCTTCATGAAATTCTTTTGCATTAGGCGCTTTATGAAAATATAAATAACCGCCAAATAATTCATCTGCACCTTCACCTGAGAGCACCATTTTTATACCCATGGCTTTAATTTGACGGGCCATTAAGTACATTGGGGTTGATGCACGAATGGTGGTTACATCGTAAGTTTCAATGTGGTAAATCACTTCTTTAAGTGCATCAATACCTTGTTGAATAGTAAAGATAATAGGGTGGTGAATAGTCCCTATCATATCAGCTACTTTTTGCGCTGCGGCTAAATCGGGGGAGCCTTCTAAACCCACCGAGAAGGAATGCAGTTTAGGCCACCAAGCATCGCTTTCATCGTTATCTTCAATACGTTTTGCAGCAAAGCGCTGGGTAATAGCGGAAATAACCGATGAATCTAAGCCACCCGATAGCAATACGCCATAGGGTACGTCACACATAAGCTGGCGCTTAACCGCCGCTTCCAATGCATCTTTTACATCTTCTGCTTTGGCATCGTTGTTTTTAACAGCGTCGAAGCGTTGCCAATCACGTTGATAGTAAGGGGTTAATTTGCCGTCTTTGCTGTACAGGTAATGCCCCGGCGGAAACTCTTCAATGTGCTTACAAATAGGTGACAGCGCTTTGAGCTCTGACGCTACATAAAAGTTACCGTGCTCATCGTGACCTGTGTACAGTGGAATAATACCAATGTGATCGCGACCAATTAAGTACGCGTCTTGCTCTTCGTCATATAAACAAAAAGCAAAAATACCATTTAAGTCATCTAAAAATGCCGGCCCTTTTTGTTTATACAGGGCTAAAATCACTTCACAGTCTGACTGGGTTTGAAAATCAAAGTCGACCTCTAAATTAGCGGCCAGCTCTTTGTGGTTATAAATTTCGCCATTAACCGCTAAAATATGGGTTTTTTCTGGGTTGTAAAGGGGTTGAGCACCGCTTGATACGCCAACAATGGCTAAGCGCTCATGCACTAAAATTGCTTTATCAGATGAATACACACCAGACCAATCTGGCCCACGATGACGTAACAGTTTAGACATTTCGATTGCCTGAGTGCGTAACTGGCTGGGATCCGATTTAATATCGAGTACACCAAAAATTGAACACATAATTTTTCCTCATTCCTATTAAGTGCCTACGATAGCGAGTTTGCTAAAGACTAACCTTGTTTTATCAGAAATAAATAACTAAGTCACACGGCTTTTTTAAATTAATAAGAATAATTTATGCACCAAACAAGTTACTGGTGCACCAACATGGTGAGGTCGATAGTGTGATAGCAACGAATTGTACAATTTTTAATTTAAAACAGGCAGGGATAAGCATTTAATGCTCATGAAAATATATATTTGCACCAAGTGGGTGCAAATATAATCGTTAAGAAAATAGCTTTAAGTTAATTAGCCCAATAGCGATTTAAACTCAATTTAAGCTGAGATAGATGCGCATCGAGTTTACTTTTTGCCGCGGTTGCTTGTTCAAGCGTTACAAACTCAAAAGTAATTGAATCGGCGGTTCTAAACTGAGCAAACTGATGTAAATCCGCCTCTATTACATGGCCTATCAATGGGTAGCCCCCCGTTGTTTGTGCATCATTTAATAGCACAATTGGGTTGCCATCGGGTGGGAGTTGCACGCTTCCCGGTGCTACCGCGAGTGAGTGCAGTGAGAGCGAGTGTTGCATTATTTGGCTATTATTATGATCTAAGCGTACCCCCATTCGATTACTATTCGGGTTAATAGTAAATGAGGTGGTACAGAAAGCGTTTATACACTCAGGTGTAAGTAGTTCATGATGTGGGCCTTGATGTAGCCGAATAACTTTTCGTTTAGGCGGTGTTAATGCGCCTTTATTGCATAGCCAAGGCTGAGTATATGGGGTTATTTTTATAATATCGTCGCTTTGTAATGCTCGGCCATTATAACCACCAATGGCTGCCCCTAAGTCGGTTGATTTAGAACCCATAACTTCAGGGCATTCAATTCCACCTCTTACGGCAATGTAAGCTCTGGAGCCACCGCGTCCTGTATCAAATTTAAGTGTTTGTTTTGCTTTTACCGGATAACTCCACCCGGGGTAAACGGCTTGAGTGTCAATTTTAGCGTTTAAGTCGGCTCCATGCAGAGCAATGACGGTATCGCACTCAAATTGCAATTCACATAACCCAACGGTGAGTTCAAGTACGGCATCGTTATCGTGATTATTTACTAAGCGATTGGCAATAATGTGCGCATAGGCGTCTAAGCTACCCGAGCGGCTAACCCCTAAATGACGAAAACCCACACGGCCTAAATCTTGGATTGTAAGCTGTATACCGGGTTTGATTACTTTAATCATTGTTTACTCCTTTTAACAGGCACAAATTCAAGGGTGTCACCGGGTTTAAATAAACAAGGGTTTGAGGCGGTTGCATCAAATAAACAGGCATCAGTATGAGCAATAATATGCCAGCCACCAGGTGAGTTTTCAGGATAAATGCCTGTTTGGTCTGCCCCAATCGCAATCGCGCCTTTAGGAACACTGACTCGTGGGTTATCACGCCTTGGGGTAAACAGTTGAGAATTGAGCCCATGTAAATAAGGAAAACCGGGCACAAAACCTAAAAACAACACATGGTAAATTTCTTTACTGTGTAAATTAATTACCTCATCTATTGTTAGCTTGTGATAATTAGCCACATAGTTTAAATCCTCACCTTGGTAATAGGTGTCTATTTTATGATGCTGACTTTCAAAGGCGTAATCATCAACCTCATCCCATAGTTTGGTTAAGGTGTTTTGCCATTGATGTAAATTACTGGTTGATTTTAAATACAAGGTTAATGAGTTCATTCCGGGGACTAAATCTATAAACTCATTGGTGTTTTTACAATACTGTGACAGCGCCCAGAGTTTTTTTTGCGTCGCAAGTATGTGTTGTTCGCTGTAGTGAGAAACATCAAAAAGCAGACTAGAATTTGTTAATATTTTTATACTTGGCAAAGTGCTCATACAGATAACTTATTAATATTGTTTGTATTTAAGCTATCACAGTCGTTGTGCTATTACGATATTAATAGACAAACTCGGATCGATTAAATTCCCGTCTTCGTAAAGTTTTATTGCGTGTGAAATTTATTGTTGAGTTTACAGGTCTGCTTTAGGGTCTGTTGACCTTTGCGGATTAAAATTGTTCAAACTAGGAGCGGTTTAATCGCGGCGCGAGGTTTGTAACCTAGTGGGCTAAGTAAAAACCGAGCAAAGCTTCCGCGTCCTGCTCACGCCCTTACCTACATCCATGTAGGCAACAAAGAGTAAATCGCTCCTAGGCAGAACCCGAAGGGCAGCGCCTGTTTGGCATTGATGCTGCGTTATCGCCTATTTATTGGGAATAACCACACCACATAGGCTCTGCCTTACCTAAATACCAAACAAACTGCTGCAAATTTAACCTTGAAAGGTCAACAGACCCTAGAGTAACTAAAACTAAGAGGTCATCGTATGTTTAAGCGGGTAATACTATCGGCGTTTGCCATTGTGGGCTTACTAAGTGCAATGAGTGCTATATCGTCAGATGATATAATCAAACCAACTGATTTAGATGCAACCATGCATGTTGAAAAAATAGTGCTGGGTTCGGGCTGTTTTTGGGGTGCAGAAAAACGCTACGAAGCACTTAATGGTGTGTTAGACGCTGAATCGGGTTACGCCGATGGCCGGGGGTTTAAGCCAACCTATAGAAATATCACTAAGTTATCCCGTCGCTTTGATGAAGATAATTACGCCGAAGTGGTGCAGGTTACCTTTAATAGTAATATTATTTCAGCAAGAGAGCTGTTGCAAAATTACTATGAGAGCCACGATCCAACGCAAAAGAATCGTCAAGGTAATGATGTAGGCACGCAATATCGCTCTATTATTTTAACCACTACCGATCAGCAAGCGAGCATCGCAAAAGCGGTCACGAGTGAGTATCAGCAATTATTAAGTAAAGCCGATTATGGAAAAATAGTGACGCAAATAAAGCCACTTGAGCGCTTTTATTCGGCTGAAGAGTATCATCAAAATTACCTTGAAAAAAATCCAAACGGCTATTGCCCTGATCATTCAACCGGCGTTGTATTTACTCAAAGTGATAAACCGAAGGTAGATAATACTGCATTATTAAATGGCAAACAGATTGTTATTTTAGACTCGCAAAGTTATTGCCCTTACTGCGAAAAGTTTAAAGCGGCCGTTGCCAATGATTATAAAGGCACAATTCCAATGACTTTCCGCCATGCTGATCAGCTTGATGGGTTAACGATTAAATCGGCAACATGGGCTACACCTACCATATTATTTTTAGAAAATGGGGTTGAGGTCTATTCTCGCCAAGGCTACATGAACGCAGAGCAATTTTATAAAGCATTAGGTGCGTTTAAGCTTGGCAACAGTGAAGCTTATAAGGTGGCGTTTAATGCTAAAACCGACAGCCCTTACTGCAAAGAATATGATATTTTTAAAAACACGCCCGATGGCATCTTTATTGATAAACTAAGCGGTGAGCCATTATTTGATACCCGCGATAGATTTAACTCAGGCACCGGTTGGCTTTCATTTACTCACCCAATAAAAGACAGTGTAACCCAACATGAAGATAATAGCTGGGGAATGCAGCGCATTGAGCTTAAGTCTAAAAGTACCGGTATTCACTTAGGGCATTTATTTCCGGGTGAGGGGCCTAGAGGGCAAGATAGATATTGTATTAATGCGACTGTTTTAGAATTTGTAGCCAGAAAACAGTAAATTTTAAGCAAAAAAAAGCAGCGATGATTAAGTAGATACTTAACGGTCGCTGCATTTCAATTAACAACATCTTCACACACAATAAAGATTCGGGGGGGTGTATTAGTACAAAACTAACTCTGGCTTATTGTTGTTGATGAGAATGAAAATAAAAACAACCCAAGCTCAGTCACCACCGGACTTGAGTTGTTTTTTACACTGACAACATCTTCACACACAATAAAGATTCTTAAGTTTATTGGCGGGTGTAAGGGTAAAAATAAAAACAACTCAAGCTAAGTCACCACCGAACTTGAGCTGTTTTTTACACTGACAACATCTTCACACACAATAAAGATTCTTTTTTACTAGCTCGTTGTTACAAACTAATGAAATCTGATTTTGGTAACACGTTTTATATTTTTTAGCGTGTTGCCGTTTGGTTGAGTTAACTTTAGAGCTTTTACTCAATTTCGACAAGCGATAAAAACAAAACTAATAAGTGAAAAAAACTAACTTATGGGGTTTTAGATTTTTCCAATATGTAAAGCACTGATAAATAGATGCTTTTGTTGTTTTTCCGGTAGGGGGATTTTAAGAAATAAAAGTTGCACACTTTAAAATTAGCTAATAAGCGCTCAACAAGGAGCGCTTAATTGAATGTGCTATTTAGTTTGCCTAAAGGTGGTAATCACCCATTTTGCAAACAAATCGAGAGGGTGATTAGCGGTACTTGAGCCATGCTGAACTAAATAGTATTTGTCTTTTGTTGTTAGTGGTTGCTCAAACAGTTTGTAGAGCCATTGCTCATCCAGCCAGCTTTGACTTATTGGCAAAGGAATAAGTGCAATGCCCATACCTTGCTGTGCAGCGCGTGCAACGCCAAACATACTGTCTATTTGAATAATTTGTGCAGGGGAAAAGTCATCAATACCGACTTTTTCAGCCCATTGGTGCCACGCCCAAGGCCGGGCTTTATGAACAATAAGCGGCACTTGATTGAGCGCCTGGCAGTGATCGTTTTGCCACTGATCGAGCAGCTTTTTATTACACGCTGGAATATATTCTAAATTAAATAACTCAGTAGCTAGCCCATCAAGCGGTTTACTTGAAGATAAAATGATTGATAAATCACTTTGGCGAGTCAACTCTTTGCGCGTTTTAAGGGTGTCCATGTGTAAATTAATATTAGGATGCTCACTCGTCCACTCACTCAGTTTTGGCATTAGCAATTCACTGGCAAAAAACTCGGGCAGGGTAATGGTTAAATTTACATTTTGTTGTAACTGACTAAATTCGGTTATGGTGCTTTCCAGCATATTTATAATGGGGTAAATCGCTTCAAAAAAGTTTTTACCAGCTGGCGTTAAGCTTATGGAACGGGTTTGCCTTTGAAATAAATCAATGCCCAGCTGCTCTTCAAGCTGCTTTATTTGATGGCTGACCGCCGACGGCGTTAAATACAGCTCTTTGGCGGCATGTTTAAAACTTAGGCTTTTTGCGGCAAAACAAAAAGAGCGAAGGCCGCGAATAGGTGTTTGCATGGTATCCAATATAAAGTTATTTCAATCACCTTATTACAGGCAATTATTAAACCAAAAATAAAAGTTAACTATATCAGTTATTTAATTTTTTTATTAGGGCGAATTCACCCAAGTGGTGCGTTAAATTGTCACTATAGTGCAAAAACTAAAATAAAGGCAAAAAAAATCCCTCTTGCGAGGGATTTTGGGTAACTCAGCGCCATTGGCACTGGGAATGAGGTCGTTACATGGTGAACTACTAAAGACGCTTAAAAAACCATCTCAGGAATATCACCGTCAACAAGCAATTTGCCCGCTGTTTTACTAATAATTTCATCAACAGACACGCCAGGAGCACGCTCTAGCAAATGAAATGCGCCGTCTTTAACTTCTAATACGGCTAAATCGGTTACTATTTTTTTAACACAGTTAACGCCGGTTAGCGGTAACGTACAGCTTTCTAATAATTTAGAATCGCCGTGTTTACTGGCATGGGTCATGGTAACAATAATGTTTTTTGCACCGGCGACTAAATCCATCGCACCGCCCATACCTTTAATTAATTTTTTAGGGATCATCCATGAAGCTATAGACCCGTTTTGATCCACTTCAAAAGCGCCCAGAACCGTTAAGTCTACATGACCACCCCGTATCATGGCAAAACTATCTGCACTGTTAAATATAGCTGCCCCCGTGGCTGCCGTCACGGTTTCTTTACCCGCGTTGATCATATCGGCATCTACAGTGTCTTTAGTTGGGTATTCACCCATACCTAATAGGCCATTTTCGGACTGTAGCATAACTTCTATGCCATCGGGTACATAGTTTGCGACGAGTGTCGGAATACCTATGCCTAAATTAACATAGTAGCCATCTTGTAGCTCTTGAGCGACGCGCATTGCGACTTGTTCACGTGATAATGCCATTTTAAGTGCTCCTGCTTAATCTCGTGTGGTAACACGTTCAATGCGTTTTTCAAAGTTGCCCTTGATCACGCGGTTTACAAAAATGCCAGGGGTATGAATTTGACTTGGCTCTAGTTCACCGGGTTCAACAATCTCTTCCACTTCGGCAACGGTAATTTTACCTGCGGTTGCGGCCATGGGGTTAAAGTTCATTGCGGTATGGCGAAACACTAAATTACCGTAACGGTCTGCTTTCCATGCTTTTACAATGGCAAATTCACCTGTAATTGACTCTTCTAAAATATAAGGGCGACCATTAAATTCTTTTACTTCTTTACCCTCAGCTACTGGCGTACCGTAACCCGTGGCGGTATAAAAAGCAGGAATACCGGCACCACCAGCACGCATTTTTTCTGCTAGAGTCCCTTGCGGTGTTAGCTCTACATCAATTTCGCCATTCAGTAGTTGTTGCTCAAAAAGAGCATTTTCGCCCACATAAGAGGCAACCACTTTTTTAATTTGTTTGTCTTGTAATAAAAGTCCTAAACCAAAGTCATCAACGCCGCAATTGTTCGATACGACCGTTAACTCTTTGGTTTGCATTTTTTTAATTTGGGCTATTAATCCCTCGGGAATACCGCATAAACCAAAACCACCAGCGATGATAGTATCGCCGTCTTTTAAACCTTCCATTGCAGCTTCGTAACTCGAAACTACTTTATCAAAACCGGCCATGAGTGACTCCTCATTCTATGCTATTGCAATTATTGTGTGTGTAATGCCACTGAAACTTTACTAACAGGCTGTTTATTAAGCGCATTAGTAATTTGCCAACCTGCTTGTGCAAGCCTTTTTAAATCAATTCCATGTTCAATGCCAAGCCCTTGCAGTAAGTAAACAACATCTTCGGTGGCAACATTTCCTGACGCACCCTTAGCGTAAGGGCAGCCACCAAGGCCAGCAACGGCAGCGTCAACCGTTGAAATACCTAGGCTTAAGGCAGCGTAAATATTTGTGAGCGCCTGTCCATAGGTATCATGAAAATGTACTGCAAGCTTACTTTTATCAATATGCTTGAGCAGCAATGTAAGCAGCTCAGTCACTTTACCTGCGGTGCCGACACCAATAGTATCGCCAAGGCTCACTTCATAGCAGCCAAGTGCTAATAACTTTTGTGCCACGTTTAAAACAACCTGAGGGTCAACGTCTCCCTCATAAGGGCAGCCTAAAACACAGCTTACATAGCCTCGAACGCGTATATTATTCGCTTTAGCAAAAGTCATTACCTCGCTAAAACGATCAATACTTTGCGCTATTGAACAATTTATATTTTTTTGACAAAACGCTTCGCTGGCCGCCGTAAATATAGCAAATTCTTTAATACCAACAGCATGCGCAGCTTGTGCGCCTTTTAAATTTGGCGTTAAGGCACTTAAATTAATCTCTGGAAGATCAAGGGCACTGATCACTTCGCTTGAGTCTGCCATTTGTGGCACCCATTTTGGGGATACGAACGCACCAGCTTCTATATCTTTTAATCCCGCGGCGGCGAGGGCATTAATAAGTGTTACTTTATCTTCAGTGCTGACAGTTTTCTCGTTTTGTAAGCCATCACGTGCACCCACTTCAACAATACGTACTTTGTTTGCAAAGGCACTCATTAAGCACCTTCCTGCACAGTCGTATCTTCAACAATGGCTAACAGTGCGCCGTGTGAAACTAGTTCACCTTCACCAAAGCAGTAACTCTGTAATATGCCGTCATGTGGTGCATTAAGTGTATATTCCATTTTCATGGCTTCAATAATAACAACGGCATCACCTTTGGTGATAGTGCTACCTACTTCAATTAAATGTTTTACTACCGTGCCATTGAGTGGCGCAGCGAGCGGCAGCGCGTCATTTTCGTGTGAACTAATATAATGTTTATCTACACATTCAAACTTAGTTTGCAGTGCTTTATTCATTACAGTAATTTCATTGTCAGTTATGCTGACATGCGCACTGTGCTTTTCACCGTTAATAAATACGCAGCACTCACCATTATTTAGCGTCCCTTGTACACTGTATACGCCCGCACTGTGTGTCACATTGTAACCCTGCGCTGTTTTGACGGCGCTTAGCGGTAAATCTACAAATGGGATTTTAATTGCCTGCGGTGCATTTAAAGTAAACCCACTCAGTTGTTGCCAAGGGCTGGCACTATTGTTTTGTGCTTGGTGCGTGTTTAACGACTCTAAATAGGCAAAAGCAGCAATAAGCTGGCTTGATAGCAATAATGACTCATCAACCGTAGCGAGTGAATCACCTTGCTCAGCAATAAAGTGTGTACTTGGCGCGCCTTGTTTAAAGCTTGCGTGGCAAGCTAAGTTATGTAAAAAGCCAATATTGGTACTAAAGCCTGCTAAATGAAATTGCTCAAGCGCCTGTTGCAAACGAGAAAGCGCTTGTTCGCGATTATCATCATGAACAATTAACTTTGCGATCATTGGGTCGTAATAGGGGCTTATTTCATCACCTTGGGCAATCCCGGTATCTATGCGTACAAATTCACTATTAACGGGGACATGTAGCGCTTCAATGGTGCCTGAGCACGGAATAAAGCCATTTGCAGGGTCTTCGGCGTAAATACGCGCTTCAAAGCTATGGCCTTGCAGTTGAATATCAGATTGCTTTAACGGCAGTGTTTGCCCGCCCGCTATATTAATTTGCCAGTTCACTAAATCAACGCCGGTTACCATTTCGGTCACTGGGTGCTCTACTTGCAGGCGAGTGTTCATTTCCATAAAGAAAAATTCATTATCGCAAAGTAAAAACTCAACAGTACCCGCACCACGGTAATTAATGGCTAATGCACAGCGAACAGCCGCTTCGCCCATTTCTTTACGCAGCGTGTCAGATAAACCTGGAGCAGGGGCTTCTTCAATCACTTTTTGGTGTCGGCGTTGCAACGAACAGTCACGATCACCCAAATAAACACAGTTACCGTGATTATCTGCAAATACTTGTACTTCAACATGGCGAGGTTGATTAACGTAGCGCTCTAATAGCACTAAATCGTTACCAAAACCGGCAATGGCTTCACGTTGGGCGCCTTCAAGTGCAGTTATAAAGTCTTTCGGCTTTTCTACCACTCGCATCCCTTTACCGCCACCGCCAAAGGCCGCTTTGATAAGAACAGGGTAACCAATTTTTTCGGCCTCAGATTGCAAAAAAGCAGGGTCTTGTTTATCACCATAGTAACCAGGTACTAAAGGAACGTTTGCCGCGGCCATTATTTCTTTAGCACGGGTTTTTGAGCCCATTGCTTCAATACTCGTTGCTGGTGGGCCAATAAAAGCAATGTTATGGGCTTCACAGGCTTTAGCAAATTCACTGTTTTCTGATAAAAAGCCGTAGCCTGGATGAATGCAATCAGCGCCACTGGCTTTAGCAACCTGCAAAATTTTATCTGCGACTAGGTATGAATCTTTACTTGGCGCAGCACCAATATGGTAGGCTTCGTCGGCCATTTTTACATGTTGCGCGTTTTTATCTGCATCTGAATACACCGCAACCGTGGTTAAGCCCATTTGCTTTGCGGTGCGCATAATACGACAGGCAATTTCGCCACGGTTAGCAATCAGAATTTTTTGTAATTGTACTGTGTTCATAATGCGTCCTAGAGTTGCCATTGGGGAGGGCGTTTATCAAAAAAGGCGCTCAGTCCTTCTTGGCCTTCAGTTGATACACGAATTTTAGCTATACGCTCTGCAGTCAGTGCAATTAGCTCCTCGTTTATCTCTTTATTGGCAACATCGTTAATAAGTGCTTTTGCGGCTTTAACGGCAATAGGGCCGTTATCAATCAAGGTTTGCAGCAAATTATCGAGGGCTGTCTCTAAGTTCCCAGTAATTTGATGCACTAAACCCAGTTGCTTTGCTGTGTGGGCATCAAACACTTCTGCAGTTAAAAAATATCTGCGTGCAGCACGCTCACCAATGGCCTTAATCACATAAGGGCTGATCACGGCAGGTATTAGCCCAAGTTTAACTTCACTTAAACAAAATTGTGCATCGTCTTTACTAAGCGCAATATCACAGCAGGCAATTAAGCCTAATGCCCCACCAAAGGCGGCACCTTGTACCGCACAAATTGTAGGATGCGGGCTCTGTGCTAATACTTGCATAAGTTTAGCCAGTTGCATTGAATCAGCTAGGTTATCGTTATAGTTATTATCTGCCATCGATTTCATCCAGGCTAAGTCGGCACCGGCTGAAAAATGTTTACCTTCGGTTTTGAGTACTAAGGCACGAATATCGAGCGTATTAGCATGTTCAATACATTGAATAAGCTCATGGATAACGTCGCTATTAAACGCATTACGTTTTTCTGGGCGGCTTAAAACGAGTACAGCCACATTAGATTTTGTTATTTGTAGTGTTACTGACATTGTGCGCTCCGGTTACATTCTAAATACGCCAAACTTAGACTCACGCTGTGGTGCATTTTTAGCTGCAGTTAATGCAAGCCCCAACACATTACGTGTATCGACAGGGTCTATAATGCCATCGTCCCATAAGCGGGCACTGGCATAATAAGGATGACCTTGTTGTTCGTATTGACTAATAATTGGCTTTTTAAAATCGCTAACTTCTTGCTCGCTCATGCTTTCGCCTTTACGGGCTAATCCATCTTGTTTAACTTGTGCCATAACACCGGCAGCTTGCTCACCACCCATGACTGAAATACGGGCATTTGGCCACATCCACATCATGGTCGGTTCAAATGCACGGCCACACATTCCATAATTGCCGGCGCCATAAGAGCCACCAATAAGCACGGTGAATTTTGGTACATCAGCACACGACACCGCCATCACCATTTTAGCGCCATGTTTAGCAATGCCTTCGGCTTCGTATTTTTTACCGACCATAAAGCCAGTAATGTTTTGTAAAAATACCAATGGAATGTTGCGCTGAGCACACAGCTGAATAAAGTGCGCGCCTTTTTGCGCCGACTCACTAAATAAAATACCGTTATTAGCCACTATGCCCACAGGGTTGCCATAAATGCTGGCAAAGCCTGTCACCAGTGTTTCGCCAAAGTAACGTTTAAATTCATCAAAAGACGAGTCATCGACAGTACGGGCTATTACTTCACGCACATCAAATGGCTTTTTAAGATCAGTACCAACAATGCCGTAAAGCTCGTTAATATCATAACGGGGGGCTTTTACGTCAGCTAATAATGGGGCGGTAGGGCGTGTGTAATTAATTCGCTCTATACATTGGCGTGCAATTGATAATGCATGCGCATCATTTTCAGCGTAATGATCGGCCACACCCGATGTTTTACAATGAACATCGGCGCCGCCAAGTTCTTCCGCGGTAACTTCTTCACCGGTTGCCGCTTTTACAAGTGGTGGGCCTGCTAAAAATATAGTGCCTTGCTCTTTTACGATGATGCTTTCATCGGCCATAGCGGGTACATACGCACCGCCTGCGGTACATAAGCCCATAACCACTGCAATTTGTGGAATGCCTTTACCCGACATACGTGCTTGATTGTAAAAAATACGCCCAAAATGCAGTTTGTCTGGAAATACATCGTCTTGCTCTGGCAGGTTGGCACCGCCAGAATCAACTAAGTAAATACACGGTAAGTGGCAACGCTCTGCAATATCTTGTGCGCGTAAATGCTTTTTAACAGTAAGCGGGAAATAGGTGCCACCTTTAACTGTCGCGTCGTTTGCAATCACCATACATTCAACGCCTTTTACGCGACCAATACCTGCAACCACACCGGCACAAGGTATCTCTTGTTCATACACACCAAATGCAGCAAATTGCGATATTTCTAAAAAGGGTGAGCCTTCATCTAATAAAGTACTGATACGGTCACGAACAAACAGCTTTCCTCTGCTTTCATGGCGCTCTTTAAGTGCAGCGCCACCACCTAAGCTAATATTGGCAACTTTATCGCGTAAATCATCCACCAGCGCCGACATATTTTTGTGGTTTTGCACAAAACTAGGATCGTGGGGATTAACGCTCGATTTTAAAATCGTCATAAATTAATCCTTAACGGCTTTCAGTAAATAATTCACGGCCAATCAACATGCGGCGTATTTCTGAAGTGCCTGCGCCAATTTCGTAGAGTTTAGCATCACGCAGTAAGCGACCTGTTGCGTATTCGTTTATGTAGCCATTGCCGCCTAAAATTTGGATTGCATCAAGGGCCATTTTAGTTGCAAGCTCTGCAGCGTATAAAATTGCGCCAGCTGCGTCTTTACGGGTGGTTTCGCCGCGATCACAGGCTTTTGCTACTGTGTACACATAAGAGCGGGCTGCATTCATTTGTGTATACATATCGGCAATTTTGCCTTGAATTAACTGAAATTGACCAATAGGACTGTCAAACTGCTTACGCTCATGAATGTAAGGCACCACAATGTCCATACATGCTTGCATAATTCCTAACGGGCCTGCAGCTAAAACAACTCGCTCGTAATCAAGGCCGCTCATAAGTACCTTAACGCCTTCGTTTAAGTTACCTAAAATGTTTTCTTCGGGTACTTCGCAGTTATCAAAGACCAGTTCACAGGTGTTTGATCCGCGCATACCGAGTTTGTCGAGTTTTTGTGCGGTAGAAAACCCCGGGAATGTTTTCTCAACAATAAAGGCGGTAATACCTTTCGCACCGGCATTTAAATCTGTTTTTGCGTAAATAACCAGAGTATCAGCGTCAGGGCCATTGGTGATCCACATTTTATTGCCGTTTAAAATGTACTTATCGCCTTTTTTCTCGGCTTTAAGTTTCATTGATACAACATCAGAGCCTGCGTTAGGCTCACTCATGGCCAAGGCACCAATGTGTTCACCGCTAATAAGTTTAGGTAAATATTTTTCTTTTTGTGCTTGTGAGCCATTACGGTTTATTTGATTAACACACAGGTTTGAATGCGCACCGTAGCTTAAGCCAATAGAGGCACTTGCACGGCTAATTTCTTCCATGGCAATAACGTGCTCTAAATAACCTAAACCCGCACCACCAAATTCTTCATCAACGGTCATGCCTAAAACGCCCATTTCACCCATTTGCGGCCAAAGTTGATTGGGAAACGCATTATCAAGGTCTGTTTTTTCAGCTAGTGGGGCAATTTCTTGACTTGCGAAGCTATTAACATGACTGCGGATCATGTCCGCTGTTTCGCCAAGACCAAAATTCATTTCTTTATATAGTGAAATAGTGCTCATGATTCATTCCTGTGTGTTTGATGATGTTTATTATATTTTATTCATCTATTTTGCTAAGCGTGTCGCGACAACGACGTTCTGCGGTAACCAACTCCATTAGTACAACTTTAATGTCGTCCATTTGTTGAGATAGGTCGGCCTTTTTTTCACTGATGAGGTCAAGCATAGTAACTAACTGTTTAGCGCTTGATTTGTCTGCATCATAAAGTTCAAACAAACGACCGGTTTCAGCCAAGGTAAACCCTAAACGTTTACCACGAAGTATTAACTTAAGGCGTACTTTATCGCGCTTTGAGTAAATACGAGTTTGGCCGTTGCGCTCTGGTGATATAAGCCCTTGGTCTTCGTAAAAGCGAATAGAGCGAGTGGTAATATCAAATTCTTTCGCTAATTCGCTGATACTAAAAGTCTGTTCGTTCTTAGCCGGCTCATTGGCTGAATTTGCAAAGTTTGTTTGATTATCTGATTTCATTGTAATGTTTACCTCATTCGAATATCACCAATATAAGTGAAGTTTACGTAAAGGTAAAGTGCGATCTGGTTGTTATACTTTAGACGTACAAAATAAATGCGGATTTACACTAGAAGTTGAGTGTTTATAAACGTTATAAGCCATTTGAGGAGGTTGTAATACATTTTTAGCAAGCTTGCTTTACAGTTTTTACACTAATTAGAAAGTTGATTTTAGATTTACGTTGGCGTAAACGTAAATTTTATGTATGCTCGTATTTATCAGATTAGTTTAAACATTAAGCTAAACATAATAAAACATGTTTGCGGTAATTGAAAATGGAGCCTTTTTATGTCTTTTGAAAGCGTTGTAATTGTAGCAGCAAAACGCACCCCAATGGGTGGATTTATGGGCGCACTAAGTGATGCGCAGTCTACCGAGCTTGGTGCTACGGCAATCGCAGGTGCACTTGCTCAAACGGGTTTAAGCAATGATGCAATTGATGAAGTGATTATGGGCTGTGTATTACCAGCCGGTTTAGGCCAAGCGCCTGCACGTCAGGCTATGCTTAAAGCGGGGCTTGCACTTAGCACCGGTGCTACCACTATTAATAAAGTATGTGGCTCGGGTTTAAAAGCAGCGATGTTAGCGAATGATTTAATTAAGGCGGGTTCTATTGAATCAGCAATCGCTGGTGGTATGGAAAGCATGACCAATGCGCCTTACTTTATTCCTAAAGCCCGTAGCGGTATGCGTATGGGACATGGTGAAATAAAAGATCATATGATGAGCGATGGCCTTGAAGATGCTTACGACAATAAAGCAATGGGTTGTTTTGCTCAAGACACAGCCGATGAATACGGTATTGGTCGTGAGCAAATGGATAATTTTGCATTAAGCTCACTGACTAAAGCAAAAGCTGCAATTGAAAATGGTAGCTTTGAGAACGAGATTACTCCGCACACTATAAAAACGCGTAAGGGTGACATCACCGTTTCAATCGATGAGCAACCTGGCAACGCACGACCTGAAAAAATTCCAAGCTTAAGAGCTGCATTTAAAAAAGACGGCACCATTACTGCGGCAAACTCATCGTCTATTTCAGATGGTGGCGCAGCACTGATTTTAATGAGCGAATCAAAAGCAAAAGCAGAGGGTTTAACACCACTGTGCAAAATTGTTGCTCACAGCACGCATTCTCAAAAACCCAGTGAATTTACCGTAGCGCCTGTTGGTGCAATGAACAGCGTACTTGAAAAAGCAGGGTGGACAACCGCAGATGTTGACCTATGGGAAATTAACGAAGCGTTTGCCATGGTTACCATGCTAGCTATTAACGAGTTAAAGCTTGACGAGAACAAAGTAAATGTGAATGGTGGAGCGTGTGCTTTAGGCCACCCAATTGGTGCCAGCGGTGCGCGTATTTTAGTAACACTTATTCATGCGCTTAAAAATCGTGGACTTAAAAAGGGTGTTGCTTCTTTATGTATTGGTGGCGGTGAAGCCGTTGCTATGGCCATAGAAGCACTTTAACGAATAACAAAGCCGCAGTAACTATAAAAATCAAAGCGCTGCGGCACTTAAATTGACTCAATAGGATTTATTATGCACCAAGTACCCTTACTTATTAACGGCGAGTTCGTTCAATCAACGTCAAATAAATTGATAGATGTTGTAAACCCAGCTAATCAAGAAGTGTTAGCGCAAGTACCTTGTGCTACAGACGCTGAAATGGACGCGGCTATTGCCTCTGCCAGCGAAACGTTTAAAACGTGGAAAGACGTACCAATTACAGAACGTGCGCGCATTATGATGAAATACGCGGCGCTGTTAAAAGAAAACCATGACGAACTAGCCACTATTATTTGTCATGAATTAGGTAAAACATTTGAAGATGCAAAAGGCGATGTGTGGCGTGGTATTGAAGTAGTCGAGCAAGCTGCTAATGCACCATCATTAATGATGGGCGAGACGATGGAAAACGTAGCGCGTAAAATCGATACCTATTCATATATGCAGCCACTGGGTGTATGTGCAGGTATTACCCCATTTAATTTTCCGGCCATGATCCCACTTTGGATGTTCCCACTGGCAATTGTGTGTGGTAACACCTTTATTTTAAAACCGTCTGAGCAAGACCCACTTACGCCTATGCGCTTAGCTGAGCTATTTATTGAAGCCGGTGCACCTAAAGGCGTGTTACAAGTTGTGCACGGTACAAAACCACAAGTAGACCGCTTATTAGAAGACAAAGCGGTTCGCGCTATTTCGTTTGTTGGCTCGTGTGGTGTGGGTGCATACATTTATTCTAAAGGCACACAACATCTAAAACGTGTGCAAGCCTGCGTGGGCGCTAAAAACCACATGGTAATTATGCCTGATGCAAGCAAGTCTCACGTAGTTAATAACTTAGTAGGCGCATCGGTTGGTGCGGCAGGCCAGCGTTGTATGGGTATTTCAGTGGCGGTATTTGTTGGCCAAGCAAAAGACTGGGTTGATGAAATTAAAGCTGGCTTTGAAGGTGTACGCCCAGGTGTATGGGATGATGCAGACGCTGCATATGGTCCGCAAACATCACCAGCTGCAAAAGCGCGTATTTTATCATTGATTGCCGATGGTAAAGCGCAAGGCGCAACCTGTTTAATTGATGGCTCTGATTTTACTGTTGAAGGGTTTGAGCAAGGTAACTGGGTAGGCCCAACGTTATTTACTGATGTAACCAAAGAGATGAACTTGTACAAAGAAGAGATTTTTGGCCCAGTACTGGCGTGTATGTTTGTAGATACGCTTGAAGAAGCCATCGCCCTTATTAACGAAAGCCCTTACGGTAACGGTACCTCATTATTTACCTCAAGTGGTGCAGCTGCGCGTAAATTCCAACACGAAATTGAAGTAGGTCAAGTGGGTATTAATGTGCCTATTCCTGTGCCACTGCCATTTTTCTCGTTCACGGGTTGGAAAGGCTCATTCTACGGCGATACTCACACCTATGGTAAACAAGGTATTCGTTTTTACACAGAAACTAAAACGATTACCTCTCGTTGGTTTGAGGATGACATTGCCTCAGGTCCAAACATGAGTATTAATCTTAAATAATATTGCACTGAATAATTAATAAAAAAGAGGGGCACAACACACAGTGTTGTCGCTCCTCACTAATTACTCCCGTTATGGGATGCTTTGACAACAAACAAAACACACTTAAAGAGGTCTACCATGGACTTTAACTTATCTGAAGATCAACAAGCCTTTGCGCAAACCGCTCGCCAATTTGCAGAGTCTGAACTAGCACCACACGCTGCCAAGTGGGATCGCGAACATATTTTTCCTAAAGACACAATTAAAGCCGCTGGTGAGCTAGGTTTTTGTGGTTTATACACCCCAGAAGAAGCCGGTGGCTTAGGTTTATCTCGCTTAGATTCAAGCATTATTTTTGAACAGCTGGCGATGGGCTGTACGGCAACAACGGCCATGTTAACTATTCATAATATGGCAACCTGGATGATCGCAAGCTTTGGTACCGATGCAGTAAAAGACAAATACGTTGAGCAATTGGTAATGGGTGAATTACTTGCATCGTACTGTTTAACTGAGCCTGGTTCGGGTTCTGATGCTGCTTCATTAAAAACTAAAGCAGTGCGTGACGGTGATGAGTATGTTATTAACGGCTCAAAAATGTTTATTTCAGGCGCTGGTGAAACCGAAATATTAGTGGTAATGGCGCGTACGGGAGCCGACGGCCCTGGTGGTATTTCGGCTTTTGTTGTACCTGCAGATGCACAAGGCGTTGAATACGGTAAAGCAGAAGAAAAAATGGGGTGGAATGCACAGCCCACACGTTTAATTAGCTTTGAAGATGTGCGTATTCCAGCCGCAAACTTATTAGGCCAAGAAGGTGAAGGCTTTAAATTTGCAATGCAAGGTTTAGACGGCGGCCGTATTAATATTGCCACTTGCTCTATTGGTACAGCACAAGCGGCACTTAATACCGCACGTGAGTATTTAAAAGAGCGTACCCAATTTGGTAAGCCATTGGCTGCGTTTCAAGCGCTACAGTTTAAAATTGCCGATATGAATACCGAGCTTGTAGCAGCACGCCAAATGGTGCGCTTAGCGGCGTTTAAACTCGATACTAACGACAGTGAAAAAACCACTTATTGTGCTATGGCTAAACGCTTTGCAACCGATGTAGGTTTTACTGTTTGTAATGACGCGCTGCAAATTCACGGTGGCTACGGTTACATAAAAGAATACCCGCTTGAGCGCCATGTTAGAGATGTACGTGTTCATCAAATTCTTGAGGGCACTAACGAAATTATGCGTGTGATTATTGCGCGTCGTATTTTAGCCGAATCAGCCAGCGAAGTTTTATAAGGAGATTAGTATGTCAAATCCTAGCATTGAATTAACTATTGAAGGTCATGTTGCTATTTTAACCATGTCGAATCCGCCAGCGAATACCTGGACGAAAGACACCTTAGTGGCGCTTAAAGACACGGTTAACCAATTAAATACCAATAAAAATATTTATGCGTTAGTACTGACTGGTGAAGGCGAGAAGTTTTTTAGCGCCGGTGCCGACCTCAATGTATTTGCCAGTGGCGATAAAGGTGTAGCTGCAGATATGTCACGTGTATTTGGTGAAGCGTTTGAAGCGCTAACTAATTTTAGAGGTGTGTCGGTTGCAGCCATTAATGGCTATGCAATGGGTGGCGGCCTTGAAGTAGCGCTTGCTTGCGACATTCGTATTGCAGAAGAGCAAGCACAAATGGCGTTACCTGAAGCAAAAGTGGGTTTATTACCGTGTGCTGGTGGAACGCAAAACTTAGCATGGCTCGTAGGTGAAGGCTGGGCAAAACGCATGATTTTATGCGGTGAGCGCTTAAAAGCCGATAAAGCCCTGCAAATTGGTTTAGTAGAAGAAGTGGTTGCACAGGGTGAAAGCTTTGCCGCAGCATTAAAACTGGCAAACCAAGTAGCAGAGCAAAGTCCATCGTCGGTTGCTGCATGTAAAACCTTGATTCAAAAAGGGCGTCATCAACCAATGGCGAATACATTGCCACTGGAGCGTGAACTGTTTGTTGGTTTATTTGATACCGAAGATCAGCAAGAGGGCGTGAACGCCTTTTTAGAAAAACGTAAAGCTATTTGGGTGAATGGCTAATGACCGAACTTACTCGTTTAAATTCAGCTGATGCTGCCGTGGTATTTGAAACGGCAACCACAGACAATGGCCGACTCATTGGTTTTGCAACCTTAAATGCGCCTAAATCGTTAAATGCCCTTAATTTTGAAATGATCAGCTTACTCGAGCCGCAACTACAGCAATGGGACAAAGACGATAACATTGCATTAGTGGTTCTTAAAGGCGCTGGTGAAAAAGCATTTTGTGCTGGTGGCGATGTAGTGAGCTTACACAAAGCAATGAGTGAGGGAAAACCGAGCTCACTGGTTGAAGAATTTTTTACTCAAGAGTATCAGCTCGATTACCTAATTCACTGTTACAACAAACCCATTTTAGTGTGGGGTAACGGGATTGTAATGGGCGGCGGTTTGGGTTTAATGGCCGGTGCTAGCCACCGTGTGGTTACGGAAACATCACGCATTGCTATGCCTGAGCAAACTATTGGTTTATACCCAGATGTAGGCGGCAGTTATTTTTTACATAAAATGCCCGCCCATGTTGGTTTGTTTTTAGGATTAACATCGGCTTCAATTAATTGTGAAGATGCCAAGCTTGTATCGCTTGCCGATCACTTTGTTAATGCCGATAAGTACCCAGAGCTTGTTGAAGCATTACTCAATACTAAATGGGGTAAAACAGCAAGTTTAAATCACGACAAGCTAAGTACCTTGCTTATTGAGTTAGATAACAACTCTAGCCGTATGCCAAAAGGCAATTTAAAAGCAAACTTAAGCTTGATTCAAAAGCTAGGCGAGTTTGACACGTTACAGCAGCATGTAGATTACATTTTAAATCTAAACACTGATGATAAATGGCTACAACGCGCACAAAAATCGTTGGCGCATGGTTGCCCATTAAGTTGTGCCTTAGTAAGTGAGCAGCTCAAACATAGCAAAGGTAAAAACTTAGCTGAGTGTTTTAAAATGGAATTGGGCATGTCGGTTCGTGCCGGTGAAGTGGGCGAGTTTCAAGAAGGTGTTCGTGCATTACTAATCGATAAAGACGGTACGCCACAGTGGCAGTTTAAATCGTTAGCTGATGTACCAAAAGAAGTGGTAGAGAGCTTTTTTGCAAACCGCTTTGGCGAGCAACATCCGCTAGAGCCGTACTTTTCACAACTAAATTTACAAGGGTAAAGCGATGAGTAAACTTAATATAGGATTTATTGGTTTAGGAAACATGGGCGGCCCAATGGCAGCAAACTTAGTTAAAGCAGGCCACAGTGTGCGCGTGTTTGACTTAAGTGCAGAGGCCGTTAAAGAGCTTGTGAATCATGGGGCTAGTGCGGCGCAAAGCGCCAGTGACTGTGCTCACGAGGCTGATGTGCTAATTAGCATGCTACCGGCAAGCAAACATGTTAAATCACTTTATTTAGGCACAGACGAGCAATCGGGTTTAATTAAAGTACTGAGTAAAAGTACCTTAGTGATTGATTGTTCAACTATAGATGCACAATCAGCACGTGACGTTGGCCATGCCCTAAGTGAGCAAGGTATTGCGTTTGTTGATGCCCCGGTATCGGGTGGTGTAGCAGGTGCAACAGCAGGAACGCTTACGTTTATCGTTGGTGGTGAGCAAGCTGCATTCGATAAAGCCAATTCTGTATTAGTCGATATGGGTAAAAACATATTCCATGCTGGTGATATTGGTGCAGGGCAAGTTGCCAAAATATGTAACAATATGCTGTTGAGTATTTTAATGGCAGGCACCAGTGAAGCCATTCAAATGGGCATTAATAACGGCCTCGACGCAAAAGTACTCAGCGACATAATGAGCGCAAGCTCGGGTCGAAACTGGACGTTAGAACTTTATAACCCCTGCCCAGGCGTTATGGAAACCGCACCAGCTAGTAATAATTATAAACCTGGCTTTATGGTCGATTTAATGGCTAAAGACTTAGGCCTTGCTATGGAAGCAGCGCAACAAAGTAATTCACTGACTCCAATGGGCTCAATGGCTAAAAATTTATACACTATGATGCAGCATCAAGGTGCAGGCAGTGATGATTTTAGTGCCATTTTTAAATTGTTTTCGAAGTAGGAAAGTATCGTGGAAATAAAAAATAATACCGTAGTTATTACCGGTGGCGCACAAGGCTTAGGTTTTGCAATGGCGCAAAAGTTTGCCTTAATGGGCGCTAATATTGCCTTAATTGATATGGCGCAAGCCCAGTTAAATGAAGCAACCGAGCAGCTATCTGCATTAGCTGGCGTAACAGGCACTATTAAAGGCTACAGCGCCAATGTAACCGTTGAGAGCGAAATTGAAGACGTTTTTAATACCATTAACAGTGACTTTGGTCACATTGGGGTATTAATTAATAACGCCGGCATTTTACGCGATGGTATGTTTATAAAAGCCAAAGACGGCAAAGTGGTTAAAAAAATGTCGCTTGATCAATTTCAATCAGTGATTGACGTTAACCTAACAGGCGTATTTTTAGCAGGGCGCGAAGCGGCTAGCCACATGATTGAATCAGGCAAAGGCGGCGTAATTGTAAATATGTCGAGCGTAGCGCGTGCGGGTAATATTGGCCAAACTAACTATGCTGCTTCAAAAGCCGGTGTTGTGGCACTAACCACTACATGGGCTAAAGAGCTTGGCCGTTTTGGTATACGCGTTGGTGCCATTGCCCCAGGTGTTATTAGCACCGCAATGACCGATGTAATGAAGCCCGAAGCAAAACAACGCATGCTTGCTGTAACGCCCGTAGGGCGCTTAGGTGAAACCGCTGAAATAGCCCATACTGCTCAGTATATTATCGAAAACGACTTTTTTACTGGTCGAGTAGTAGAGATAGACGGCGGCATACGTTTATAACTTTGTTAGATCTAATTTAATTATTGAAAGCACAGCTCTTTGAGCTGTGCTTTTTTGTTTTAAATCGGAGAGTTTATAATCTTGAAAAAGGGCTGATAACACCGTTTGCACCTTGTTGCAAAACATGGGTATATATTTGTGTGGTACGCACGTCACAGTGGCCTAGTTGTGTTTGAACTGTGCGGATATCAGCGCCGCTTTGCAGTAGATGCGTAGCGAAAGAGTGGCGCAAAGTATGTGGGGTAACGTGTTTGTTAATGTTTGCATCGAAAGCAGCTTTTTTAACCGCGCGTTGTACTTGCTTTTCATCAATATGATGGCGCCTTAATTGCTTACTCTCAGGATCAATACTTAATTTATAAGATGAAAATAAATATTGCCAGCCCAGCTGCTTATTATGGTTTGGGTATTTTTTACGTAACAAATGCGGCATGTACGCACCGCTATACAAAGGGTTTCTAAGATCTAATTGTAGGTAACTATAAACTAATTGTATTTGAGAACGTAATTGCGGTATGAGTTCTACGGCAAGCGTTACAACACGGTTTTTGCCTCCTTTACCATCCCAAATTCGAATGCAGTTATAGTCAAAGTCAATATCGTGTACCCTTAGACGCAGTACTTCCATTAATCGCATACCACTACCATAAAGAAGTGCACATGCTAAATAATGCTTTGCAATACAGTGTTTAAATAGCGCTGAAACCTCTTTCTGAGTAAGCACAACGGGTAATTTTCTTGGGCGTTCACTTTTTACAAAATTTAAAGATAATGAGAGGGGGCTCTTAATTATTTCTTTACATAAGAAACTTAACGCATTTAATGCCTGAGCTTGGGTGCCTTGCGCTACATTTTGCGAATTTACTAAATGGTTTAAATATAATTCCACTTGGGTGTCTCCCATAGAGCTTGGGTGTTGCATATTATTAAAGCGGATATAGCCAGCTATCCAAAAAAGATAAGCTTCAATAGTGCTCTTTGCATACCGTTTGCTATACATTTGGTCTTTAATCATGGTTAGAAACAGAGATTTCATAAACGATATTTAACTTAAAAAAGAATACTGTATATATAGACAGTTAATGGTGTTTTGTCCAATAACATTATTAAAAGTCGTTTTGGTGTATTTTAAAAACGATAATTTTATAACTTGCGTAATAACTTGTTTACATTGAAGTTATTTAGTGGAATTATTGAGCCATGTAATATACGCCGTTTTGGGGTTTTATAACCCCCCAAAGTGGTGTTCAATAAGCTGTTATATTTATTTCAAATTAGGAAGTTGTCGTGAGTGGTAATTTAAAGTTAGATATTTTTATTGTTGGTTTAATGCTTATACCAATAATTATTCAATTCGTACCTGTAGTTTCAGGTTTATTCATTAACTCAGAAAAAAAAACTCATTTCTCAGTTATTTCATTTCCACCGTCTATTTATATTATTTTTCTGTCAGGCTTAGGTAACAATTTGCTGGGTCAAGTTATTGTAGGTTTAGCTTTTATAGTGTTTTTTGGCAGCTACGCTGCAGCATTGTCTTATTTAGTTCGAGCTAATAAAGTGGCTAAATAATAAATATAACAAGTTGCTTAAACGGACAAAAAACAGTTGGCTTTTGCTCGTTCCTCGCTATTTTAGCCAACAATTTTTAGCCGCTTAGCAAAGCGTTATAAGTAATTGTCAGTTTCGGAGCTAGGAACTAAAAGATGAAGTGTTCAGTGTTTATTGCAGCCAGTACAGACGGTTACATCGCAGATGTAAATGGCGGTTTGGATTGGCTTCATGTATCAGGCAACCAAGGTGCTGATATGAGTGAAAATCCAGATATGGGCTTTGCTGATTATGTAAGCTCGGTTGATTGTATGGTCATGGGGCGAAAATGTATGGAAACGATCTCTAGTTTTAATCTTACCTCTGAACAGTGGCCTTATGGTGATATAAAAATTTATGTCTTGAGTAATACACTTAAAGCAGCGCCTGAAAACCTTTCAGGTAAAGTTGAAATGTACTCTGGAGGCCTATCTGATTTAGTGCGTAAACTTGATCAAGATGGTTATAAGCACGCTTATATTGATGGTGGCTCTACAATTACCTCATTTTTAAATCAACAACTGATCAATGAAGTCACAATAACAAGAGTTCCTGTGATCCTAGGTGGAGGTATTCCACTTTTTGGTAAATTGGAAAAAGCTATTCAGTTGCGAGAAGCTTCAACAACAGTGTTTCCTAATGATTACATTCAAACAAAGTATTCCGTAAATTACTTATAACAAACGGCTCAAGAGGGATTGCCAACGCGTGGCGACTTTAGTGCAAAATTGAAGTTCAGTGTTTACAGTGTTTACAGTGTTTTTTTTAAGTTCAGCGGTGCGTTGTCAACCCCTTAGCCGGGCGTTATATTGCTACATAGACCCAGTCTACTTTCAGCTCTGGAGAATAAATGAAAAAAGGATTTTCGGATATATTTGAAACTGACTCAGTACTTAAGACTCTCGTTTTATGTGTGCTAACTATAGGCTCGTATTTAATTTATAAGCTATATCGTTTTACAAGCCAAATCAATCAACATACCGAACTTAAAATATCTAACTTATTTATTACAACAACCATTGTTTTATTCGTTATTTCATTAGGTAGTTTAATTTATGGTTTAGCTAATTATCATGATCTTACGATTCTAAAAAGCTCAATTGGTATTCATGCTATATCTAGTGCTTTCGATGTAACTTGGATTGTCATGGTTCGTAATCGTATTAATATAATAGCGGGCTCTAATAAAGGTGACAACCTTTGGTTAAATCCTTTTATTACATCAATTTTTCATGTTATTTATATGCAACATAAAATCAACCAAGGCTTGGCTAAAAAAGCAATATAACAAGCAAATAAAAAAGGGACAAATAACAGTTGGTTTTGCTCCTGCGTCGCTTATTCTAACCAACTATTATTTGCCCGTTATTAGGGCGTTATGTGTGCGGAGAACTATGAGCGAATTTGAATTTAAATGCTCTTGTTGTGGAGAAACTCATAAGGGCATTCCGACATTTGGGGCGAATTATCCGATAACTGTATTGCAAATTCCCGAAGAGGAACGCGATGAAAGAGTTGATCTCGGGTCGGATGACTGCGTTATAGATGGCAAGGATTTTTATGTTCGTGGCTGTATAGAAATTCCAGTCCAAGGATATGATGATCCTTTTGTTTGGGGTACATGGGTATCACTGAGCGAGGAAAGTTTTCTTAAATTCATTGAATATTTCAGTCAAGAAAAACGCTCACATATTGGCCCATTCTTTGGCTGGCACTGCGGCGACTTCAAGGTTTACGATGTGTCCTGTGTAAATTTAAAAACTAAAGTGCATTTGCGAGACAATGGGATTCGACCGTATATCGAATTAGAGCCAACTGATCATCCTCTTTCCGTCGACCAGCGCGAAGGTATCACTAAAGAAAGGCTTGTCGAAATATACGAGGCTATGATGCATGGCTCGCAGTAAGCACATAACAATTTGCTGTACTCGGACCCAACTACGCGTCGCAAGCTTGTGGTTTGCTGCGCAAACTTTACCACAAGCTTGCTCTGCTCCGTTGGGCCGGTAAGCAAGGCGTTATATGCCAAGGAAAGTATCGTGACAAACGAGAAGCAAGTTGACTGTTGTGAACACGGAAAACAGCAGGCGACATTTGTTTGTAATCACATTGTTGAGTCACTTCACGACGTAACTCCTCGTGGTTTTTGGTGGGCAAATGATTCTGAAAATCCAAGACCAGATGCATGGTGTTCTGAATGCGAAGAAAGGTTAAAAGTAAATGGCGGCGATTGGAGTGAGGAAATCGAAGAACTAGCTCATATTCGTTTGCTTTGCGGCATGTGTTATGACAACGCAAAAAATTTAAATTTTGCTTCACAACAGAAGTGGTGGAAGTTTTTGTAAAGGCATATAACAAGTTGCCTAAGTTCGCCGCAAAAAGCGCGGCTGGGACAAATACTCACTGGGCTTCGCCCAACAACGTTCGCATTTGCCCCTTGGCAAAGCGTTAGCTTTACGACAATTCAAGCTTGGAGGCAAATTCAGAATGAAAAGGGATAGCAAATTATTTTTAGTTGTGGCTGTAACTCTCAGTATTATCAACATTATTGATTTCATTTTTTACGGTCAGAAAATTGGATATCTAGCATTAGCTATAGGGTTTTCATTAATGGCATTTGGTACTTATAGAGATAGCAATAAAGCATCGTTATTCGGTTCAGTAATTGTTGTTTGTGGATTCACAGCCAAGTGGTTTCTTGAGTATGATTTATTCTAAAACTGTTGCTTTTAATGTACTCGGCATACTTTAAGGCAGCTAACAAGCGCCTTAAACATCGCGGCCTGCGGCCGCTGGACTCGCAACAAGTTGCTCGCCGTTTAGGCGTGCGTTAAATGCCCAAGGAAGCTCGTGGATATTCTAAATAATCGAGAAATTGCAATTGCGTTATGGCTTCTGGCAATTTCGATTTACATTTTTTCTTCTTCGAAAATGGCAGAGGTCAGAAACGCCTTAAAAGGCGTCATGGCAGCTTTATTTGTTCGACAAATAATGTCCGTCCTTTGTTTGATGGTTGCTTACATGGCAATTGTCATTTACTGGCTTTCTGATTTGGGGCTATGGAATTTTGAACAGCTAAAAAATACTGTTTTTTGGTGCGTTTCTGTTGGTTTCATCTCGCTATTTAAGCTTGAAAAAATCAAAAAGGATAAGCATTTTTTCAAGCATTCAGTTATAGATAACTTGAAACTACTAGCGATTCTTCAATTTGTCGTTGGTGTATATACTTTCACTCTTTGGGTCGAGGTTCTTCTAGTTCCTGTTTTAGCATTATTGGGAGCCATGCTTGCTATTGCTGAAACCGACAGAAGACATCATCAGGTAAAGGTGTTTCTAGAATATTGCCTATCTTCTTTCGGGGTAGTCTTAATCGTTTACACTTTGTACATGTTAATAACTAATTTTGGTGAATTTGGGAAAGAGAAAACTGCGTACGACTTCTTTGTTTCACCATTGCTGACTCTCTGTTACTTACCATTCGTTTTCTTTATGTTGGTTTATTCAACATATGAGCAGGTCTTTGTTCGTCTAAGGTATTCAATACAAAGCCGGTTCCATAGATATGCAGCTAAACTCTATGCATTTATATTGTTTAATGTTCGGCTCAGTCTGCTTGAGCGATGGTCATTTCAAGTCGCCAAAGCAAACATAGAGTCACACTCGGATCTGATTGATACCTTTAAATATATATTTAAAGTGAGATATTCTGAGAAAAATCCAAAGGAAGTGCCAAAAGAGCAAGGTTGGAGCCCTTACAAAGCTAAAGAATTTCTCGTAAACGAAGGGCTGAGCACCGGATTCTATAATAAATCTTTCGAAGAAGAATGGCTTGCATCATCCTCAATGGAAGAATTTAGCGATGGTATTATCCCGGACAATATCGCTTATTATGTTGAAGGTTCTGAAGACGTTGCAAAAGTACTGAAGCTTAAAGTAAACGTGAATGATGCTTCCAGAACCCATCAGGCATGCGAAAAGTTAGAGGCTATGGCAGAAGCTTTGAGTATCTCTAGCTTAAACCTACCTTTATCCGATGGTATGAAAAGTGCTATTTCAGGTTGTAATTCATATTCTGAGAAAGTTGAGGATAAGACAATTGCCTTGGTTGTAGAGCATTGGCCAAATCATAAGTTTAATGGGTTTGATCTCAAACTCCTGATATCAAGCATTTAACAAAGCGCTGCTGTCGGACAAATTTTCCGCAGAGCGCGGCGTTATGTTGCAAGGAAGATTCCTAGTTTGGTGAAATTTCAATAAAAACCAATGGGGTCAAATCTTGACTTTAGACATCATAAGAGCCAATTCTTCAAGCTTTGGCTAGTCTAAATCACTCGTTGTTCTCGATACTCTTTCATTTGCTGCCGTTTGTTATTTTTAAAACACGTTAATTGTTTAAAACGGTAACGTAAAGTTGCCGTTTTTTGCCTACTATTTAAGTTTATTTTAAGTTTGCACAGTTATTGTAATTAAAACCTTTAAACCATTCATCTGAGTTAATAACTAATTTCATGTTTCAGATCATTAAAGTGTGAGTGAGTAAAGGTTAACGTGTAAACATGTAGTCATAACGCATAAAGTGAGCACATTACTCAATGCGTTTCTTCACTAAAAGAGGCCTTATGAATTTTAAAAACACAACGACTCATTACAGTACACTCTCTATAGCCTTACACTGGCTTATGTTTATTTTAATTGTCACTGTTTACGGCAGTATAGAGTTACGTGAATTATTTGATAAAGGCACTGAAACCCGTGATGCCTTTAAAATGTGGCACTTTATGTTGGGTTTATCGGTTTTAGCTTTAGTAAGCGTGAGGGTAGTTGCGCGTGTAGTGGGTGGTGCAGCACCTGCTATACAACCTGAGCCTGTAAAATGGCAAGATAAGTTAGCTAAATTTGTACACCTTGCGCTGTATGTGTTTATGTTTGCTATGCCAATTGCGGGTTGGTTAATATTAAGTATGGCAGGTAAACCTGTGCCATTTTTTGGTTTAGAGCTGCCTCCATTGGTAAGTGAAAACAAAGAGCTGGGTAAAACCATTAAAGAAATACACGAAACAGCGGGCGAAGTTGGTTATTACGTAATAGGCTTACATGCGGCGGCTGCATTATTTCATCATTACATTTTGGCTGATAACACCTTTAAACGTATGCTGTTTTCTAAAAAATAAACACATCACATATAAAAAGGGAGACCATGTGTCTCCCTTTTTATATTAATTAATGATGTGTACTTTTAAACCCAATTCTAAACCCGCCCCAATGTTTACCGTTTACATAAATTGGCACCGAGAGGTCATGCAGTATTTCACCGGTATCACGTTTATAGGTTTGTAATAAAAAGCTTTCGGTGTGGCTACCACAGCGAATTCCTGTCGGGTCATTAAAAATACGTTTAGTACGGTTGTTTACTAAATCTTTTTCAAAGTTACCGGTTAGGGCTTGGCTATAGCGTTTGTTATGAGTAGGAAAGTAGCCCTTAGTATCAACGGCTCCTGCAAAAATTATGTCTTTATTTTCCAGTATTGGTTCTTGAATAGCCGGCAGTGATTGATCTGTAAGTTTATCGTAATCGGTTGTGTACTTGGTTGGATTGGTATTTTCGATGGGTTTATAGTTTTGCGAAAAAAGTTGTTGCTGGGTTATTTTTCCGCTTTGGATCCAAGTCTCAAAACATTCGCCAATTGCTTTACTGGCGTGTTTAGCTGATGTCAGAATTGGTTTAAAGAATGCGTCATACTCTATGTTTTCAAGCTCTCTAAATATTGATTCTGATCCCAGCGATAAAGAAGACGCTTGCTGAGAAATTGTACTGCCTTTTTTAGTAACTTCGCCCAATAAACTACTAATACTAGTGACTGAGCTATTTATTTGTGTGGTTGCATGCTGAAATGCAGAAACAGACTGATGCATACTATCAAGCGCGGTAGATGAGGCACCAATATCTTGGTTAATCGTTAAAAAGGATTGCGTCACGTTTTCTAGCTCTGATTTTACAGAAATACTTTGCTGTGAAACCTGCTTCATATCTTCATTGGTTTTTATACTGTTGGCGTTAATGTCTGTGAGCATGTCTGCAATTTGTTTGGTTGCTTCATTGGTTTTATTTGCAAGGTTACGCACTTCGTCGGCAACAACCGCAAAACCACGACCTTGCTCACCTGCACGAGCGGCCTCTATGGCTGCATTTAAAGCAAGTAGATTGGTTTGCTCTGCAATATTTTGAATAACTTGGGTAATGCTTTGTATATCACTGGCACTTTTTAATAATAAATCTAATTGCTGGGCCACTTTATCTATAGAGCCTGATAACGAATCAATTTGGCTGGTGGCCGTTTGTAAGCGGCTATCGGCAGAGCTTGAGGCTTGCGCTGTTTGTACCATTGCTTGATTAATAGTGGTCATGCTGTCACTGAGTTCAGTACTATTTTGTGAAAGCTCGTGTGTGGCACGCCCGACAGTTTCACTCTCGTTATAACAAGCGTCTATTTCTTTAGATAAGCTATCAACATAAAATGACACTTCAGCTGCGCCTATGGCATTTTTTGAGGTGGCTTTGGTAATGTTTTGTGCAATTTTGTTATTGAACGACTGCACGGCACCTAGTGACGAATTTTTATTTGCTGATTCAGATTTTGCTGGTTTTATATAAAAAATTGCAGATAAAAGCACTATAATTGCTGCAGCAATGGTGGAGAGCTGTTCAAAATAGAAAAGAAAACAAATGCTTAAATAAAAAATGCTGTAGAGCAGGTAGGTTATTTTCATTCCTTTGACCTCGTTATTAATTGTTCCTTCTATCTTTGACTATAAATCAAACAAAATCAAATAATAAACACACTTTTAAGGATTTATTAATAGTGATGTATTGAGCTCTATAAAACTGTTTTCGTACAAAATGCGCCAAAGTAGTAAACCTACTTTGGCGCATTTATTAGTATTAATAAACAATTAGTTAGCTAATAACCATTCGCTTAATAAGCGAACACCAAACCCCGTTCCCCCTGGTGAAAGCTCATCTTTACCTTTTTTCACTAAGGCATTACCTGCAATATCGATATGCACCCAACGGGTATCGCCAGCAAAATGCTCTAAGAAAGTGGCAGCAGTGGTTGCACCTGGGCCACCTGAACCCACATTTGTTAAATCAGCTATGTCAGACTCCAACATATCTTTATACCCTAAAGGTAGGCGCCATAGGTTTTCGTTTACTTGTTTACCGGCTACCGTTAGTTGAGATACTAGCGTATCGTCATCTGAGAACACTGCCGCGTATTCATTGCCTACAGCACGGATTTTTGAACCGGTGAGTGTTGCAACATCAATCATAATTTCTGGTTTGTAGTGCTCACGTGCATACCACATAGCATCACTTAATACTAAGCGTCCTTCGGCGTCGGTATTTAAAATTTCAACACTTAAGCCCTCAGCGGTGCGAACAACATCACCTGGGGCTACAGCGAACTGCGATACCATATTCGCAGCCATGCCCATAACGGCTACTACGTTTTTGTCAGCTTTAGCTAACGCCATTGCTTTAACTGTACCAAGAACTGCAGCAGCACCGGCCATGTCTGACTTCATACGTGCAATAGATGCACCGGTTTTAATGCTGTAACCACCTGAGTCAAACGTAATGCCTTTACCAACAAGGGCAATAGGGGCATCGTCAGACCCTTTATAATGGGCAACCACTAAACGGGCACCTTGCTGGCTACCTCGACCAACAGCTTCTAATGCACCCATACCCAGTTCTTTTATTTCTTTAGGCTCCAATACTTTGATGGTTACGCCCAAAGATGCTAATTCTTTTGCCGCATTAGCAAAGTCAACAGGTGTCATTTCGGTAGCGACTTCAGAGGTTAAATCGCGGGCTAAAAAAACACCGGCTTGAATACTTTCTAATTGGGTGTAAAGCTTGCGAGTTTGCTTAGTGTTATCAACATCAAATGTGTAGCTAACTGTTTCAGTGTTTGGTTCTTTTTTATAGTTTTCAAAACGATGATCGCGTAAGTTTGCACCATGGGCAAAGTTAGCAGCAAGTAATGCATTGTCACTTACACCGGTTACATCTTCAAATACAACGCTGGCAGTGCCTACTTTGGCTTTAACTAGTTGAGCGTGAATATTACCGCCTAACTTAGCTGCTTTTGCTTTATCAAGCTCGCTAGTTTTACCAGTACCTACGACTAAAACGCGGCTGTAGTTACTTTTACTTGGCGCAACAAGTTGTGCCACTTTAGCGTAATCGCCGGTAAAATTTTCTATATCAATAACGCGTTGCAATTGGCCATCGAACTGCTTGTCGAGCGCTTTAAATTGGCTGTTATTTCCATCTTGGCTATAAAATACAACCAGCGTATTTGCATCGCTGTTCACTTTTGAAGAAAAATTAAAGTCTGCGGCTTGGGCATTCATGCACATACTCAGAGCAAGCGCGATTGAAGAGGCTTTTATAATACGTTTCATTTTTTTTAACCTAAGAATAATATAAAGGTGTGTTTTACCCTATTTACGATGCTGTGGTTAAGTAGGATACGGCGAAATAGCAAATAACAGCGATATACGTCTAAATCATGACTAAATACCATGACATAACAGCTTGATAAACATATTGTGATGCTTAAAGGTTTAATTAACACAATGCTCGCGTTACTATCAAATATAAAGGTAACACTGCGCTTTTAACAACTAACCTAGAGAACCCGCATTGAAAGCTAAAGAAATTCGCAATTTTTATATCAACGAAGAGCAATCGGTTTATTTGCTGTCACACCGTGATGCAAAAAAACATCGTCAGTGGCTTAATATTTGTATTAAACAGCTCACTTTGCTTGGGTATAAAAAGGTAGAAATGATTGGCTCAGGGGCATTTGGGTTTGTATTTGCAGGGGATGATGAACATGGCCTGCCTTGGGTGTTTAAGTTTTCTAGAATTACGCTCGCGCAAAGTGTACGTGATCGCCTTGAAGATGAAGCGTATATGCTTTCGCAAATCAAAAATCCCTTAGTACCAACATTTTATGGCTTTGAGCGAATAAAAAAACAAGGCATCTTGATGATGGCGCGCGCTATTGGTGAAGACCTTGAAAAAGTATCACTAAAGCAAGGGCGCTTACCGGCCGCCAAAATAATGAGCTTAGCGGTTAAATTAAGAAATGTGTTGCTTGATTTACGTCGTCATAAAAATGGTTTAAGCCCGCAGCCTATTGTACATGGTGATATTAAACCCTCTAACTTGGTGTGGGATGAAAATGAAAAGCAGCTTTCATTGGTTGACTGGGGGAGTTCGGTATATGCCCAAGTAGATGAACAAGGAAACCCAATTGCCAGTAATTTTATGGATTTAATGTCGGGTGACTTAAGTACTACCAATGCCCGTATGGGCGATGTGTATTTTATAGGTGATGCGCAAATGTCGGGTGAAAAGTCATCCCCTCGTTTTGATGAGCAGGGGGTTGCATCAACCCTATATGCACTTGCCTCGGCGCAGTCTTGCCGATTTGGTGCTCAGGCTATACCGGCCAGTAGTTTAATGTTACCTAAGGAGCTGGCGAATGTAATTGATGGCATGCTTTCAAAAGAACGATTAGTCAGAGACAAAGCGGGTGACTATTTTATGCGTAACATAGAAACCATGGCAAAAGCATATTTACCACAACTACCAAAAACTGAAACTAAAGCGGCAATTCCGTTTTGGTTTAGCCAAGACCCCGAACCCGAAACCGTAGTTTATAGCTCTAGAAAACAATTTTTACGTCAAGCCGATCATAAACAACAACTTTTAGATGTAAACGATGCTCAGCTTGATAGGTATTATAAAGAGTTTTTATTTGATACTGGGGATACTGAAAAAGCGTTTTTAGCCTCTATTAGCCGTCTAGCTAAATATCCTGTAGTAGGAGGGCTCAGCTTTCATTGGAAAGATGAATCTTTGTATGTTGAATCGTCACTCATTATGCATGACGAAACACTCGCAACCGCATTCACCGATGCAGTAAACAACACAGTAATGTTAGCCCAGGCTATTAGCCAAAAAGGCTTATTTAAGTGTTGTTTATTTGATGCCCGCAAAACAATTCAGTTAGAACGTGATGGGACTGGCGCGTTTAAATTTAACCAGTTACCTGAGCTTGATTATGAAGTGGTTAATGTAAAAGCCAGCGATGTAACCCGCCCGCATTCATATTTTGAAGATGGTAAAGACCCCGATGAGCAACTGCAACTGCCTAAAAAAGTGATTAAATGTGTATTTGAGCTAAACCAGATACATCATACCGGCTGTATTATTTTTGAAGCGCTGCCAGATAGGATGAAAATTCATCATTACTACAGATTACTTGATGCCAGCAAAGAAGTAGAATTTAAACGTTTACTAAATAAGCTTATGCAATACGCGGTAAATATTACCGACGTGGGGGTGGCTGGCTTTATGAAGTTACCGTATAAAAACACTCGTGAGTTTGGTTTATGTGAACAACAACCCAGCAATTATTACCCTAAAAATCCAAAGCAACTACTTAATTAATAAACCGCTCGCTTAAGCTGGTGGTTTAAAAATTGAAAGTACAAAAATAGAAAGTTCAATGGCAAAATCTAAACCACAAATTACATTACAAAGTTTCGGCATATATAGTCACTGGGACAAAGACAGTAAATCGCTACCGCAAATTACTCAATTCACTACGCAAGTCAAAGCAGAACTTGATGTAGAATTTGGTCTGATAGTTAATATTAAAAAAGCTAAAGGTGAAAAACTACATTTTTGTATTTACCACCCAGGTATTATAGATACCAATGGCGAAGTGATGCTGCCTTTTGAGGGCACTGTATATGTTAAAGACAACGACTGGTCGTTTTATTTAGGCGATACGGTATGGGAGCCTATTGAGGATAAAATAGGTGACTGGCGTATGACCCTATCTTTAGCGGGGAAAGTCATTGCGGATAAAACATTTAATCTTATTAATGAAAAAACTAAAACTGAAGACGACTTTTGGAAATACCGCGGTTATTAATGACTTCAGTTTGCAGTAACGCAAGAGCTAACGTTTATTGTTAACTCTTGCCTAAAATACGTATTAGTTACCCCACGGGTTACTTGAATTTGAACGTTGCTTACGGGTACGCGCACGTTGTTTTGCTGCTTTTTTTTCTTGAATACGTTTTGCATCAGAAAAGCTTAACTCGCAAGGCTCACCTGGTTTATCGCCTTCAGGAATAATGCGGTCGCGTGGAGGCAGTTCGTATTGTACGTCATCTGGGCGAGGTAAGTTTTTAAGGCGGTACAAATAGAAATTATCTACTTTTTGTTGTGCCCACTCGGTTTTACGCAAAAATTTAACTGCAGATTTAATGTCAGGGTTATTTTTAAAGCAGTTAAGTTGTAAGTAGGCATGCAGGAGTTCCCACCCATATTGCTCAACCAGTTCTTCAACCACTTGCTCTAATTTAACGCCTTGCAGTGGGTTATTACTGAAAAGTTCTTGGTTGCTCATAGGTGTTCTCTCGTTATTAAAAAATCAGCGAACATTATAAATTTAATAACGAGAGTTTAGTAGCAAAAATGCTTAACTTTGACAATTAACCACTACACGACCACGAATTTGGCCTTGCATTAGTTGCTCGGCGCTTTCAATGACTTGATCAAGATTTATTTCAGTTGAAATTTTATCCAAGTAATCGGCATTAACTAATGAAGCTAAACGATCCCATGCTTCAACACGATCCGCTTTAGGGCGCATAACGCTATCAATACCCATTAATGAAACCCCACGTAAAATAAATGGTGCAACCGAGGCCGGTAAGTCCATACCTTGAGCAAGCCCGCAAGCAGTAACAACCCCCCCATATTTAAGTGATGCACAAATATTTGCAAGTGTATGGCTACCCACAGAATCAATAGCTGCAGCAAAGCGTTCTTTTTGCAGAGGTTTACCAGGGTTAGAAAACTCATTTCTATCAATTACATTAGTTGCTCCTAATGATTTTAAATAGTCTGCTTGCTCCATACGACCTGTTGCAGCGGTGACTTGATAACCTAGCTGGCTTAGTAAATAAATAGCAAAACTGCCTACGCCACCATTAGCACCGGTCACTAAAATTTCACCTGACTCGGGAGTAACGCCATGCTTTTCTAGTGCAATAACACTGAGCATTGCCGTATAACCGGCAGTACCAATTTGCATAGCTTGTTTAGGTGATAAGTTAGCGGGTAGGGGAATTAACCAATCACTGCTCAGTGCCGCTTTTTGAGATAAGCCACCCCAGTGTTTTTCGCCAACACCAAAACCATTTAAAATAACGTGGTCGCCACTTTTAAATTCAGCACTGTCGCTGCTAGTCACTGTACCCACTAAATCAATCCCCGGCACCATAGGAAAGCTACGTACAACAGGGCCTTTACCCGTGATGGCTAAGCCATCTTTATAATTTAAGGTACTGTAAAGCACATCAATTAATACATTTTCGTTTGGCAGATCGTCACTGTTTATGGTGCTTAGGGCTGCAGTGTAGTTGTCGTCTTGCTTATCTATAACAATAGCTTTGATAGAATTGCTCATTAGATTTCCTTTTAGACCGATCGTCTTTAAATTAATAATAAAAAATGCATTAACTGAGTAATGCGCGTAAAAACATTTCTGTGTATAAAGTAAGTGGCTTACTTGATTGGGTTAGTTTAGCTCGCATTACTGCGCCTTCCCAACCCACCCAAAAATATTCACTCATTTGTTCGGTATTAATGTGTGGATTAATAGTTTGTTGCTGCTGGGCTAAATCTAAACATCGTTTTAATTGTTGTTGCCAAGCGATGTAGCTTTGCATTAAACGGGTTTTAAAGTCGTCACTTAAATGATTAAGCTCTTGATTTAAGTTACCCACCAAGCACCCGCGTTTGTAATCATACTTTTGCATTCCAGCAATTGCGCTTTGTGTGAAATTAACAATGCGCTCAAGTGCGGGGACTTCAGATTGCTCTAGGTAAAATTTAAGTTTATTTATAAAAAAATCGTCGTAGGCATCAACAAGAGCCAAGCCATAGGCTTCTTTACTTTTAAAGTAATGATAAAAAGAGCCTTTTGGTACTTTTGCTTTTTTTAATATGGTATCGAGCCCGGTAGCACTAAAGCCAAACTCAGTTAAGGTTTCTAAGCCCACACGAATGAGCAGCGCTTTTGTATCGGCACTGTCTCTGGCTATTTTGGGTGGGCGGCCACGCCTAGTTGCAACTGCTGGTGTTTTGTTCATGCTTCATATTAGACCGATCGGTTTTAAATAATCAAGCCTTTTATTTGGAATGTTTTTAAAACAGCTCTGACGTTCATTTTTTGATTACAAATTAATTGGGAACTTAAGGGTATATTGTTAGTCACAAATATGACACTTATGTGTTTTGAACCGATGTACCGGAACATTTTAATAAAGTTAAATTGGTTAAAGTTGATCAATAAAATTATTTTTAAATTAATTTATCATTGCATCAGCAGCTTAGTTAAAGTCAAACAAATTAATTGTATTTTGTGTTTGAATTTAACATTTTTGTTGGCTATTTATTAAATGTAGATGAATTTAATGCTACAAAAATATAAATATAAAGGTGAGGATTTTACCGATGAAGAGACAGAAAAGAGATCGTTTAGAAAGAGCTCATTCTCAAGGTTTTAAAGCTGGTTTAGCTGGTCGCTCAAAAGAGCACTGCCCTTATCAACAAGTTGATCCTAAGTCTGAGTGGCTTGGTGGTTGGCGCGAGGCAATAGAAAATCGCAATATGTATAAAACATAAACTCACAACGAATTTAAGCAAAAAAGCCTCTAGTTAGAGGCTTTTTTGTTGCGTGCGTTAAAATTAAAACGCGCTAGTGTCTTGGAATAAGCCCACTTTTAAATCTTTTGCTTCGTATATAACGCGGCCGTCTACTTCAACAGTGCCATCAGCCATGCCCATAAACAACTTACGTTTAATAACGCGTTTCATATCGAGACGGTAAGTTACTTTTTTTGCCGTTGGTAGAATTTGGCCAGTAAATTTCACTTCGCCTACACCTAATGCGCGGCCAAGACCAGGGCCACCAGACCAGCCTAAGAAAAACCCAACCAGTTGCCACATTGCATCTAAGCCTAAACAACCCGGCATTACAGGGTCGCCTTTAAAGTGGCAGTCAAAAAACCATAGGCTAGGGTCAATATCTAGCTCAGCAATAATTTGGCCTTTACCGTGCTCACCACCATCATCGGTGATAGAGATGATACGATCCATCATTAACATGTTGTCACTTGGTAAACGACAATTTCCTTCACCAAACATTTCACCTTGACCACAAAGGATCAAATCTTCTTTTGTATAGCTATTTTTAGGTTCCATAACACTTTATCTTTGCTTAGAAATTGCCCCGTACTTTAGCGTACACTTGTACGCTAAACAACTCGGAGCAGTTAAAAAATGGTTTAAATATAGCCAATCAGTCAATGCAACTGATTTTAGTATGATTAAACCGCGCAATTACTAACAGAAATCATTATAATTAGGGCTGACTTTTAATCAGTTTAAAGGAAATTTATGACCCTTTTTGTTAACTCACTCACTGTGATTGATTTTTCTTACTTATGCAATAAACGCGGTGCAGTTGGCGAAAGTTGGATTGTTGATTTGACTTTACATGGCAAACTAAATGAAGAGTCTATGGTTTTAGACTTTGGCTTAGTTAAAAAGCAAATAAAAGGCATTATTGATGAGTGTATTGATCACCGTTTAGCTGTTCCAAATAACATAAACGGTAGCATTAATGAATTTGCTGATCATAAAACATTAGATTGTACATTTGGTGAGAATAAGCACCTTGCAATGAGTGCGCCTCATCAAGCTTTTTGCCTGATAGATACCGATAAGATAACCATTGAGTCGGTTACAGAGTATTTAGTTGCCACAATACTGCCACAGCTTCCTGATAATATTGAAAAAATTGAACTGGTATTAAAGCCTGAGCACAACCAAAGTTTTTACTACCACTACAGCCATGGCCTTAAAAAGCATGATGGTAATTGCCAGCGCATTATTCATGGCCATCGTTCACAAATAGGGATCAGCTTAGGTGGTATCTCTATGCCTCGTTTACAAAAACAGTGGGCTGATAAATGGCAAGATATTTACTTAGCTACCAGCGAAGATCAAATCAGCGCCTCTGAATTAAAACACATTATCGCCAAAGAAGATGACGTGTGTTTTGCATATACAGCCGCGCAAGGTTATTTTGAAATGGCTATTAGCGAATCGCGTTGCGACATTTTACCAATAGATACCACAGTAGAATGTATTGCTGAGTATATTGCCGGCCAAGTAAAACTGCAGCATCCAGAAAAAGACGTAAAAATTACCGCTTATGAAGGCGTTGGCAAAGGGTCAATTAGTTATGCTTAAATCCTTATTAGTGTCAGCGTTAATTGCATCATTTAGTTTTAGTGCTTTGGCAGTTGAACTAAAAGGGCATTTAACTCAAGGCGGCTTGGTTACAGGGCAATTAAATAACGTAAAATCGGTTAGTTTAAATGGTAAGCCATTAAAGCTATCTGATACTGGCTTATTTGTATTTGGTTTTGGTCGTGATGCAAAACCAAACCACACTTTATCATGGGTTGATAAAAGTGGAAAAAACCACAGCCAAGATTTAGTTATAACCCTTCGTGACTACAACATCGATAAAATAACCGGTGTTGCAAAAAAATATGTATCGCCACCAAAAGCGGTCAGTGAACGTATTAGCCGTGAAGCGGTCGCGGTAAGAAAAGCGCGCGCTGTTAACTCTGACCTAGAGTACTTTTTACAGCCTGTGCTTAGGCCTGCCGAGGGCCGTATTTCAGGTGTTTATGGAAGCCAGCGTTACTTTAATGGTGAACCACGCAGACCACACTTTGGTTTAGACATAGCAAATAAAACAGGCTCTCCTGTGTATGCGCCGATCAGCGGTACCGTGGTATTTGCTGAACCAGATTTATATTACTCAGGTGGCACATTAATTTTAGATCATGGTCACGGTGTTACCTCGACTTATATTCATTTAAGCAAGCTAGATGTAAAAGTGGGGGATAAAATTACACAAGGTATGAAAGTGGCTGAAATAGGGGCGACAGGGCGAGTAACTGGCCCACATTTAGATTGGCGATTTAATTGGCAAGATGAACGCCTTGACCCTGCATTATTGATGCAAGACACATTAGCAAACAAAAAGTAGAGATTATGACTCAAGTAGAGCGCGAAGCAATTATTGCGCAGCGTATAAAAGATTCGACCACATCGGTTACAAAAGCGGTATTTCCTGGGCGTACTAATCACCACAATACGCTATTTGGTGGTGATGCATTAGCGTGGATGGATGAGGTTGCTTTTATAGCAGCTACCCGTTTTTGCCGTAAGCCATTAGTGACTATTTCATCTGATAGGGTAGATTTTAAAGAGGCTATTCCGGCAGGTTCATTTGCTGAATTAATCTCAAAAGTGTCGCATGTAGGGAATACCAGCCTAAAGGTAGATGTTGAAATATTCCTAGAAACTATGCACAAAGATAATAAGCATTCTGCTATTACGGGTAGTTTTACCTTTGTTGCCGTGGATGATAACCACAGACCAACACCGGTAGTATGCGATAAAATGCTACATGGCTTTGAGTTATAACGCGATATAGTAAATTAATATAAGCACCTAGTTTGGTGCTTATATTAAAACTCATTAAGAACACATCATACTATATTTCTTAATGCTGCAAACTTAGCATTAATGTTTGTTTGAGATAATGAGTAAAAAAGGAGGGTGTAAATTTCAAAATAAAAAGGCGTGCACAAAGCACACCTTTTAAAAATTAAAGTACCATAGCGGCTATCCAGCCGAATACCAATAGCGGTAAATTAAAGTGAATGAAGGTTGGTACCACTGAATCCCAAATATGATCGTGCTGACCATCAGCATTAAGGCCGGAAGTTGGCCCTAATGTAGAATCAGATGCAGGGGAGCCGGCATCACCTAATGCGCCAGCAGTACCAACAAGTGCAGCGGTTGCCATAACGGAAAAGTTTAGCTCTAAACATAAAGGAACAAATAAGGTGGCAATAATAGGCACCGTTGAAAACGAGCTGCCAATTCCCATCGTTATAAATAAGCCGACTAATAAAATTACAGCCGCAGCCATCGGCTTATTACCATCAAAAATGGCGGCGCTACTGTGAACTAAGCTGGCTACGTGTCCGGTTTCTTTCATGACCGCGGCAAAACCTTGTGCTGAGATCATAATAAAGCCAATCATTGCCATCATTGCCACGCCTTTACTAAATACGTCGCCGTTTTCTTCCCACTTAACCACACCAAATACACTAAATATAACCACGCCAACTAGGCCGCCTAATATCATAGAGCCACTGGCATTTTGAGCAATTAACGACGCAACAACAGCAAATAAACCAACCATCATTACTTTTTTGGGGTTATCAATTTCTGTTTGTTTACTCTCAACGGTAAGGGCGGTATTTGTATATTCTCGGCGTTTTCTATAAGTAATAAACAGCGCAATTAACAACCCCACGAACATGCCAATAGCAGGAATAATCATTGCCAAAGGTACGCTGGTATTGACTATTTCAAGGCCATTATCCACTAGGTTTTTATGTAATATAGAGTATAAATAAATTCCACCAAACCCATAAGGGAGTACCATATACGAGGTGGCTAAACCAAAGGTTAAAATACAAGCAATAGCGCGTCTGTCTAATCGCAATTTGTTAAACACCACTAATAACGGCGGAATTAGAATAGGAATAAACGCAATATGAACAGGGACTAAATTTTGTGATGAAATAGCACAAATCAAAATAATAAACAGGATAAAATAGCTGAGCAGGCTTTCGCTTGAGCCAGTTTGTGCGTTAACTTTTGCCAATAACTTCGCGGCTAAAATACGTGTTAGGCCTGACTTAGAAATTGCCACGGCAAATGCGCCCAACATAGCATAACTTAAAGCAATCTCGGCACCTGACGATAATCCTGAATTAAATGCATCGATGCTTTCTTTCAATCCCATGCCAGCGGTTAATCCGGCAACCAGTGCACTTATCGTCATTGCAACAATCACATTTACACGGACTAAAGTGAGTCCAAGCATTAAAATAACGCCGATAATAACTGCGTTCATAGATTTCTCTGTTTTGTAGATTTAATTAATTTTATCAGATCTTTAGCCTGATTTTTACGTTCTTTAGTAAATGGATGCCTTGCATAGCGCACTTGCTTAAATAACTCACAAAAAGCGGTTATTTGTTGCTCTGCATGGGGCGCTTGATTGCTAATGTGTTCTAAAGTTTGGGTTGGCGTGGCATTTTCAGGATAGCTAATCGCGTGTTTATTAGCCCAACGAATAATTTCATAAAATTCACTTACCAGTGGCGGTTGCTTTGTTGAGGCTTTAGGTCTGTTTAAATAAATAAAGTAAGCCGTAAAACTCAAAATTAAAATAATAATAACCCCAAATGGCACCAGCCAAATAAACTTATTACCAAATAAGGTAGCAAATAAATCTTGTTGCTTGTCTTTATCAAACCCAAGCACCCAACTAGACCATTGATAATCTAAGTTTTCTAATTCAAGTCTAAGCCAATTAATGGCGGCATAGTTACTTAAACTAACGAGTCCAAAGCTAATATTATTTTTAAATTCGTCATTAAGGGTGGTACTTTGTGACAAGGAGCCGTTTAACCGTTCGGGTGCGACAACCGCTGTGGCATCAAATACTTTCCAACCGGCACCGGTATATACTTCAACCCAGGCATGCGCATCGTATTGACGAATAGTCATATAATCACTGTTTTTATTTAGCTCGCCTCCTAAATAGCCACTGACAACACGCGCAGGAATACCTGCACTTCTAAAAATAAAGGCGGCGGCACTGGCATAATGCCCGCAAAAACCGCGTTTATTATCAAACATAAACTGATCGAGCGTATTTTCGCCGCGCATGGGGGTGGGTGTAAGTGTATAGCTAAATTCATTTTTTGAAAAATAGCTTAAAAGTCGATTAAAAAATTCATCGGCATTGGCGCTATTATTTTTTAATTGTTGCGCTAACTGCTGAGATTTTTGATTATTACTAACAGTTAATTGGCTATAAAACCGCTGTTGGGACTTATTAAGCGATGTACTAGATAACGGTTCACTATTAACTGCATATTGTAAAACCTTGGATTTATATTGTTGTTTTCGTAATAAACCTAAAGTATTGGCAATAACATTGGGGCTTTCACTGCTTGAAAAACCAAGCCCATATAGCCAATCTGAAATAGCAGGCTCAGCTATAACCGTATACTGAGCCTCATTTTCACTCGTGCTTTTTTTAGCGGGTAATATCAACGCTTGCTTTAAAAAGGAGGATGTTTTCCACGCTGCACCATCAAATTCATCATGTACAATAGCGCGCCAATAATAGGGCGTAGGGGGTGGTGTACCATTAAATTTTGCTCTAAATACCAGTTCATCAGAATTTGATAACTTAGCTATATCAAACGGATCGACTTGCTCAGATAATCCTGTTTGTGCCATTTTTGGACCAGGTAGTTGCCAAAATGCCGGAAGTTTAGGTAAAAATAATAAAAGTATTACGGCTAAAGGAAAAGCCAGTAGCATAATTTTAGCACTTTGTTTTGAAGAGAGTTTTAAGCTATGACTAGACTCTAATAACCCTAGCACCGCAAAGTTTAAAATATAGAAGGTGCTTATAACTAAGGTAGTAAAAATGGTTTGGCTAAACAGATACACCGCTGAGAGTGAAAAGAACGTAAGGGTAATGATCAATTGGTAATGCTGTTTTGATTTTGCCTGCAATAATTTAAAAACACACGACAATAACAGCATGGCTACAAACAATACGACGGTATCTTTAAAGCCTATGCTGCTTAGCATAATAATTAATGCAATGGCGGCCAATCCATTAGCAAACCACGCGTTGGGTTTCTGCTTTTGTTTAACTGTTAAATAAACATTCCAGCCACATAACACGCTAAGCATTGCAATAAAGGGCAGGGGTAAGTGCTCTGTAAAAAAACTGACTAGCCCTAAATAAATAAACGATAGAGCAAAGTTAATAACGCGATGGTTTTTAATCTCATTCATTATCATTACCGACTTGGCTTAACGCTTGTAAACAGCGCTGATGATGCAGCTTGCCTGAATTGGTGGTGATTAATTTATTAGGAAGTTTTAGAGAATAATTAATATCACTTTCAAATGCTTGGCAAACTAAAAAACAGAGTTGCCCTAAACGCTGTTCGGTATCGCCCGTGACTAAGTTAAAATCGAATTGTGCATCCGCTGATTTAAAATCACTAAATTGTTTTACAAGTAATTGCTGTGTTTTTGCATAGTGCTTCCATGATATTCGCTGTAACCCCATTTCTGGCAAATGAGTAATTAAACTTTCAAATTCATCATCACCTTTATGTTTTTCAGTGCCTTCATCGGTATTATTTGCAACTAAGTTTTGGTGTTTTTGATTTGTTGTTTTAATTATTGACGGATAAACATACACTGCTTTATTCGGTTGTATATAACTCCACACACTGACTAAACCAAAGGGGTAATTACTGGCAATTTTTATTGGCTTTAACTTGTAACAGCCTCGCTTGGTGTAAGGTAATGATAATTGGCATTTTATTACTTCATTTTTAACGCGCGTAATGTAACACGCATTTTTTAAATCCTTGGGGTAACTCAATGTAATTGATTGGCAAGGATCATCGGCTTCTATTTGCCAAACTAGCTGTGGTGTCTGAGGCGCAAAACTGTCAATGGCGTATTTAAAGCTGACAGTTAAACCTCTGGCATTACTGTAGCCCAATAACAATGCAAAAATTATAATCACAAACATTAAATAAGCCATAAACAGAATTAAATTATTTTGATAATTAATCCCCATTACAAAATTTAATGATGCAACAACGCTAAAGTAAACGCCAAGCGTGGATGGTAAAACATAAATAGTATTATGTTTTAAGGTGATGCTATTTTTTTTGTGCTTATTTTTTAATAAGGCCGTTAAAATCGCGCTTTTTATATCGTGAATAAAAGTAGGGCGCTTAAATTTATAAATACGTATTTACCTAAACGGGCACTAAAACATGTTTTAAAATGGCCGCTATTTGTGTATAGCCCGCATCACTATGTAAACCTAATCGATGCTGACACACACTTGAAAATACAGCCTGTACATCTTCGGGTAATACGTAGTCACGGCCTTCAATATAGGCCCACGCTTTGGCCGATTTAGCCAACGCCATACTGGCTCTTGGGGAAAGCGAAGTCGTTAATGTTTGAGACTCACGAGTATAAGTCACTAACTCAATTATATAATCAACCACTGGCGAACTTAGCGTGATATTTGATATTGCATCTTGAATTTGCTTAAGTTGATGTTGTTCAATTCGCTGCGGTAACTGCGAATAATCACGTTTTTGATTATTTAACAGTAACCGTTTTTCTGCATCTTTAGGTGGAAATCCTAAACTAATTCGCATTAAAAAACGATCTAGTTGTGATTCTGGTAACGGGTATGTACCTGCCTGATATAATGGATTTTGAGTCGCTATTACAAAAAATGGAGTAGGGAGCGGGTACTTGTCTCCATCTAGTGTTACCTGATGTTCTTCCATCGCCTCCAATAAAGCACTTTGTGTTTTAGGACCTGCGCGATTTATTTCATCAGCGAGCACCACTTGGCTGAAAATCGGGCCTTTATGAAATGAAAAACTATGTTCATTATTATTAAATATATTGGTGCCAATAATATCAGCGGGCAATAAATCGCTGGTAAATTGTATACGCTGATAAGATAACCCCAGTACTGCAGCTAATGCATGCGACAAAGTGGTTTTTCCCATGCCGGGTAAGTCTTCAATTAGTAAATGGCCTTCACTAAATAAACAGGCTAACGCTAATTTTATTTGTTGTTGTTTACCAAATATAACGGTAGATAGGTCATCAATTATTGTCGTAACAATGTGCTGCATAATTTCCTTTAATCTATGAGTTCTAAACGTTTCATTACCGCATCAACTTTTTGCGCGTTAAAGGGCTTGGCTATAAATTCTTTTGCGCCTAGCTCCCAGGTATTTTGCACTGTTTCAAAGCTATTGTGGCCTGAACACATAACAACATGTGCATGAGGGTGTTCGTTGTTAATCGACTCTAAAATTTCAATGCTTTCAGAATCAGGTAAATCAACATCTAAGAATATAACGTTGGGTGATTTTTCAATAAGCAGAGGTTTAGCACAATTAAAATTATCGCACTCAATAATGTCATCAAAACCTAAACCGGCTAATACTTGGCTTAAATCAGCGCGGATCTGTTTAACATCATCAATAATTAAAATTGGTTCGAGTGGGCGTACAAATTCCATATGAATACTTCAATGTTTTTTACGGCTTGTGCTTTAATATTAAGCTAAGCATTAAGGAACCTCAAGGTGATAACTATGAATAACTATAATAGTTGTTTAAAGCCACTTAATGTCCGATACCGTCTAGTATTGGACTTAGTAAGCTTGAAGCTTTTAAAATAGAGCGCTGCTTATGCATAGGTATATTACTGCCTATAATTTATATTATGTTAAATAGCATATATATGTACTTAAGCAAACTAACTATCGGCAATTACGTCACTTATAAACATGGTATTTTAGCCCTTTTATCGCATATTATTTATATTTAGTAATATGCTCTACTTTATTAAATATAAAAACGCTGTAATGACATTTTAATTAATCAAACTATTTAGCTCATCAATTAATTGCTTAAGCTGTTTAGTTTCGTCGTTTAGCTTTTGCTGATACTTTTCAACTTTGTCATGCTTACCTTGGCGCTTAGCTTTTTTAAGATCGGTTTTATATTCTTCAATTTCGCTATTGGTATCATCTATTTTTTGTTGTAACTCTGCTTTTAATCCATCCTGGGTGCAGTATTCGTTTATATTATTGAGTGCTTTATTAAGACCTGCAGCTTGGTGTGAATTACCTTGGCGTTTTGCAGTTAATAACTGGTGGTTAACTTCACAGGCTTTTTTCGCACACCCCGTTAAATCTGCACAATCATCTTTGGCCAATACGACTGTTGAACCGGCAAATAAAAAACTTATTGTAATACCTTTAATAATCGTCATTTTAGAGTTTTTATTATCTCGCATTGGTCATTATTCCTCTTTAATTCATTGTTAGCGGCAAAATACAGATAACAGCCCTTGCAGCTCTTCATTTATAACATGTTGTTTTACAACATCTTGCATAGGAGTATTTGATACTTTGTTATTTAAAATACCCACCATTTTAGCGCTTTCTCCAGCACATAAAGCCTTAACACTGTGTACGCCTAATCTTATTGCTAACATACGATCCGCTGCAGATGGATTACCGCCGCGTTGTAAGTGCCCTAGCTTAGTTACGCGCAAATCTATACTGGGATTAACGGTACTTATTTTCTCACATATATGCTCAACGCCAATTTCATCACCTTCAGATACCACCACAATAAAAGCATGCTCACTGTGATAATCACTAATTTTATTCACTAAATAAGTTATGTCTTCATCACTTTCAGGTATTAATATCGAATCGGCGCCAGAGGTTAAACCGGCATAAGTGCCAATATAACCAGAATCACGTCCCATTACTTCAATAACAAACACCCTATTATGTGATTCTGCAGTATCTCTAATATTATCAATACATTGCATTGATGTGTTTACTGCTGTATCAAACCCTAAGGTGTAATCTGTACCCGCAATATCATTATCAATAGTGCCTGGAATGCCTATATACGGTATGTTAGTAATTTGTGATAACCATAAACACCCTCTAAATGAGCCATCTCCACCTATCACAATTAAAGCGTCAATATTATTATGTTCAATTGTAGCTAGTGCTAGATTTCTACCGGCGTCACCTCTAAATCTTTCACTACGCGCTGTTTTTAACACAGTACCACCTAAGTGCATGGTTTGTTGTAGGCTTTTGCAATCAAGTGTCACTAAATCATTATCAATTAAACCCTCAAACCCTTTTCGAACGCCCGACACTTTTATTCCATGTTGTTGAGCGGTTTTTACTATGGCAAATAATGCGGTGTTCATCCCAGGCGCATCGCCCCCTGAGGTTAAAACGGCAATGTGTTTAATTGGTTGCATCGGTTCACATCCTTCGACAAGCTAAACTTTAATAATTCATAATAGCTGTTTATGAGTAGGCTGTGTAAAGTAAGCGCAGTAAAGTTGATCTACTTAGGGTTTATTTGATTGTTTAATTAGTATGAAGGGAGCAGTTATAAATTGAAAAGTTGGTATGTTACTTTTGCTTTTAAAACAACATACCGTAATTTTTAATGAAGAGCCGCTGTAAAAGGAATGTTTTTACAAATTTCGGCTTCTATTGTTAGTAGCTCGTCTAAGCGTTCGTCAACTTCTTGCTTATCAAAGTATTCGTAGGCGAGTTCCACAAATAAATTTTTATGTTTTTCTTCTGATTTAGCAATTGCGACATAAAAATCTTTTTCTTTTCCTTCAGGTAGTGCCTCGGCAACTAAAGAAAAACGTTCATGTCCCCTCGCCTCAATTACCCCACCTACTAATAGTCTGTCCATTAAAAAACCGTCACGACCATGCCTAAAGTGTGCACGAATTTGTTTAATGTATGGATCTTTTTTATCATCACCCAAATTAGTATCGCGTTCAATTAATAGTTTAAGCACTTGTTTAAAATGAATTAACTCTTCAAGAGCTAAGTCAGTCATGGCTTTAACTAATTTACGCTTATCCGGATAATGTGAAAGCATTGACATAGCCATGCCAGATGCTTTTTTCTCAGCAGCAGCGTGGTCTTGTAAAAAGGTTTCGAAGTCAGCTAAAACAACTTCGGTCCATTCAAATGGCGTGTGGTATTTTAATTCAAACATAGGGATACAACTTATAAAATAATGCGTGGATTTTAGCGTATTTAAAAATAAAAATCTTTGATCGCGATTTAAATTTAACTTTCATAAGGCAAAAACTTATCAATCCGCCCTTTCGACGTTGACTCAATTTTTAATGGGTGCTTTATATCATTCCATGCAGTGACTTTACCGCCCATGTTCATTTTTTCAAAGCCAGCTAAGCTGCTGGTAATATTTAAAAACTCACATAGCTTATTAAAACTCTCGGGATTTGCTATATCAATGGCTAAAAAATCATTAGGCCGGTCAGCAAAGTAAGCATTAGCACTATTAAAGTGAGTGTTATAACAATTAGTTAAATATTCACCCTGATTAATGTTTTCGAGTGAAAAATCACTAAACGTATTTAAGTAACAGCGCTTTAAATGAATATTAAAGCCCCCATCAGCACGCGTTAAATTAGTATGCATACGCACTAAAAGCTGTTTGATTGAAGGCAGCCACGCGCTAAGTTCTCGCTTTAAATATACAAATTTAGAACCTGGGTAATATTTATCTAATGTTTGATAATCGTTAAATACAGGTGTGTCTGCGATAGCCACCGCATTTTCAAAACAAGCGTTAGTGTAAGCAGTATGGGCAGTAGGTATACCAAAATCTAAAAATGCATTACATACGCTAGTCGTCCCAGTGCGTGGTAAACCAATAATAAATATTTTTTGTGTCATGGCGTTTTAAATGTCTTTTTCTGAAAACCAAAGTGATGCATCATTAAGGGGTGTTAATGCGGGTAACTGATTGTTTTTTAATTTAATGATAATTTTATTTTTTATATCTGCATGCTCAATCGCACTGCGATGATAAGCCTTAAACAAACGATCAAACTCACCGTTTTTACGCATAATAGCTAAGCCTTTCTCAACCGCTTGCGCTATTTCGGGTTTTTCTTTACTAAAAAAGAAGTAGATTGCACTTGGGTATTGCAACAATAAGTGTGGCACTATTGTGAGGTTAGCACCGGCTTCATCTTTAAAGGTATTGAGCTCAGTTTCAACCTCTAACACAGAACGAGGAAATACATCACCTCGGCCTTTTATCAACATATTAAATAACGAACTATATTCGATTGATGTCGATACAGTTAAACCGTTGTCCTGCAGTATTTGTGTGTCAGGCCAATCATGCCCTTGAATAAAGTGTATGCTTTTAAAGTCGCTAAGGGTATTGATGTTTAATAAGGTATTCACTTTATCCTGTGTAGTTACCAAAACACGCCACCCATATAACCCCTTAAATATAGGCACTCTAACGGGTAGTAATTGTTGCTCACGCTGTTTAGAGGTCATGGTCCAAGCTACGTTTATTTCATCATTATGAAGAATTTGCTTTAACGCGCGGCTCTGTGGCATCGAAATAGTTGAGGGTTGTAATGTAAAATTTTCTCCGCTGAATTGCAGAGCTGTTCTTAATAGTACTAACGGATATAATATTTCATCTTCACCACTGCGCATTGTTTTGGGGTATACAACATGCAAACTAGAAACGGTGTTTTTGCTATTATTTTCTATTGCCCATGCAAATGATGTCAGCGAACTGAAAAAATAAACACATGTAAAAACAATAGCTAACTGCATAATCGTTTATCTACTCAAAAGTAATAACACCGCGCTTATTATCACAATAGCAAAGGTGATCATCATGCTCAATCCACGTGCCTTTAAATTATTGTTAATAATGGCAGAACCATGAACAACACGGCTGATAAATAATAAACCACCTAGTGCATGCACATAATGACTAGCTAACCCTTGATACTCCAATAAAAAAACTAAAATTAAGCTAATGGGCACGTACTCAATAAAATTACCATGCGCTCGGGTTGCACGTTCAAGCGCGGTATTACTGCCATTACCTAACGAAATCCCTTCGGCTTTACGTATTTTTATAACATTAACACTCAAATAAATATAATAAAGGGCCAATAAGGCCGCATAGCTAGATATGATCACAGTATAGTCCATTTAATTTTTCAGCAATAATAACACATAAGTTAAGCGGTAAATCAGAAGTTTTATCATGAACTATGCTAGAGTAATTTATACATTGGAATAGTAATAAGTAAGGATAATATGTATTTAAGAACAAAAATCACCAATCACTATCGTGAAATAATAAACAGTATTGGCTTTTATCCCTCACTCCTGTCTGTTGCGTTTTTAATTTTTGCTGTACTCACTATGTCTGTTGAATATTTAGCCCCTATTAAGCAATTTAAATCATTAATCTCATTTGTATTAGTAGACAGTGCAGAAAACGCACGAACCATATTAAGCACCTTAGCTGGCAGTATTATTTCGTTAACCGTATTTAGTTTTTCTATGGTGATGGTGGTTTTAAATTCAGCCAGCGCTAGCTTGTCACCCAGAGTCGTTCCTGGGCTTATTACCCGTAAATCGCATCAAATGGTATTAGGGTTTTATTTAGGCAGTATTATTTATTCTATTATAATGCTCATTAATATTAATAAGTTAGATAACGGAAATACGGCAATACCCTCATTAGGGGTACTCTTTGCGTTAATTTTTGGTTTGATTTCTTTGGGCTTGTTCGTTTTTTTTATTCACTCTATTTCAAAAGCAATTCAGGTTGATAACGTATTAAATGGTTTATTTAGACAAACCAAACAAGAGATCCAAGACATCATCAACAAACAAGGCGATAACCCCGTTGATAACTTTCCTGAATTTTCAAATTGGCATTCAATAAAAAGTACTACTGAGGGTTACTACAAAGGGGTTCACACAAATAAGCTGTGTGCTATTTTGGCTGAAGAAAAAATAGAACTTTTTATTACCGTTAAGCAAGGTTACTTTACCGTTAAAGGCTACCCGTTCTTCAAGTGTAATAAAGACATTTGTGAAAACGAAGAGTTAATAGAGAAAATTTTAGACTGCTTTATTTTTTATATAGAAGAATACATTAGCGATCATTACCGTTATGGATTAACCCAAATTTCTGAAATTGCTGTAAAAGCAATGAGCCCAGGGATTAACGATCCGGGCACAGCGGTTAAAGCTATTGATATGCTGAGTATTTTATTGATTGCTCGCCTAAAGATTAATGCGATTAACTACGCGTGTTATCAACCAGAAGAAGCCCCTTTACTCTATTTTCATGAAACCAGTTTTGATGAATTACTGCACGATAACTTCACTCCTTTGCGCAATTATGCCAAAGCAGATGCCTATGTAATGACCAATGTTATTGAAGCATTTAAAAATATTTTGTTTATTGCCAACGAGGATGTTGAAGCTCGAAACAGTGTGTTTAATTATTTAGGTGCCATTGTTGATGATATTAATCAGCACATTTGTAATGAGTATGACCGACGAGAAATTAGAAATATGCTACAAGCAATAGTGCGAATTAGTGAGTTACAAGGTAAGCAGTTGGTGGCACGTTTTGAGCAGCACCGACCTATTAGCGAGTAAGCTCTGTAGAGCTATTTATTCTGCCGAGGGACTAAGAGTTATCGCCCTCGGCAGCGCCTATTTGGCATTGAAAGATCATCAAACCCTAATCTATATAATAAATTGCATAGCTTGACGCGCTAATTGTAATTTCACCCGCATGATAGGCATCAGGGACATAATTACCAGGTGCACTGTCTGCCATCATTACTTTTTCACTGCGCATGTACGGTGTAGATGGCATATCAAGCGGGGTTAACGACGCGCTATATAAGCCTTTTAACTCTACATCAAAGTCGTCACTTAGCTCTTTTGCCGCGACTATGGCTTGTTTAATTGCCATTTTTTGTGCTTTTTTATGCAGCTCATCGTAGTTGCTAGCTAAAAATTGCGTTTGTCTAATTTCATTAATGCCATTATTAACTAAGCTCTGTAATAATTCAGGGTATTTATTAATTGCAGAAAGTTTAATGGTGAGCGTTCTTGATACCTTAAAGCCTGTAAACTCTTGTTTACCTGTTTCACGATTATATTGGTTATCACGGTATATAGAAATTTGACCGGCATTAATATCCGCATCATCTACCCCTAGTTTTTTTACTAAACTTATTGCACTGGCCATAGTGGTATCGGTTTGTTTTTTTGCTGCAATTAAGTCTTTATCTATTTCAGTAATGCCCACCGTTAATAAAACATGATCCGGCATCGTCGTTAGTGAAGCTTCACCTTTAACATAAATATGCGGCTCTTCTGGGGCGTTGCTCGCATAAGCTGATGTACTGAGTAATGCGGCGGTTAAAATCGAAAGCGTTTTCATAAGTCTATCCTTTTAAATTTGATTGCCTCAGTTAACACCTTATGCGGTTAATTAAAGATGAACAAGCATAAAAAAACAGGCAAAAGCCTGTTTTTTTTAATCTCTACTGTAATTAAATGCTGCAACGTTTGTAGTTACGATATTTTGGTAACCAGTAGTTTTTGTCGATGGCTGCCCACAGCGCATCGTCTGAAATTTCAAGGGCTACGCCCTCTTCAATTGCCTTTTTAGCCACTGCAAACGCAATACGTTTACTAAGCGTTTCAATTTCAGTCAGTGGCGGTAGTAAGCTGCCTTTACCTGTATTAGCTAAAGGTGACGACTCAGCCAACATTTCGCTCGACATAATTAGCATCGCATCGGTAATACTCGTTGCTTTGGCGGCAATAACACCTAAACCAATACCTGGGAAAATATAGCTGTTGTTACATTGAGGAATTGGGTAAGTCACGCCGTTATAAACAACTGGGTCGAATGGGCTGCCAGTTGCAACAATTGCTTTGCCATCGGTCCATTTAATTACATCTTCTGGGTAGGCTTCTACTTGTTTAGATGGGTTACTTAACGGGAAAATAATTGGCGATTCACATTTAGCATGCATAGCGCGAATGACTTGCTCGGTAAATAAACCAGGTTGGCCAGATACACCAATTAAAATATCTGGTTCAGCACAGTGCATTACATCTAATAATGACGCGTATTCGCCGCTGTAAGTCCAATCTGCTAGGCAGCTCGTTGGTTGCGCTAACATTTGTTGGAAGTCGCGTAAGCCTTGCATACCATCTGTTAATAAGCCAAAACGGTCAACCATAAATACTTGGCTGCGTGCCTGTGCTTCACTGATGCCCTCAGCAACCATAGTGCTAACAATTTGTTCAGCAATACCACAGCCTGCAGAGCCTGCGCCTACAAAAACAACTTTTTGAGTTGATAATTTAGCACCTTTAACACGACATGCTGCTAATAAAGACCCCACAGTGACCGACGCAGTACCTTGAATGTCATCATTAAAGCTACAAATTTCATTACGGTAACGCTTTAATAATGGCATTGCATTAGGCTGAGCAAAATCTTCAAACTGCAGTAACACATTTGGCCAGCGACGTTTAACTGCTTTAATGAATAAGTCTAAAAACTCATCGTATTCGTCTTGTGCAATACGTTTATGGCGAGCACCCATGTACATTGGGTCGTTTAATAATTTTTCGTTATTGGTTCCCACATCGAGCATAACCGGTAACGTATAAGCTGGGCTAATACCGCCACACGCGGTATACAAAGAAAGTTTACCAATTGGAATCCCCATGCCACCAATACCTTGGTCTCCAAGGCCTAAAATACGCTCACCGTCGGTAACAACAATCACTTTTACTTTGCCTTTTGTGGCATTACGTAAAATATCGTCAATGTGAAAGCGATCTTCATAGGAAATAAATAAACCACGGGCACTGCGATAAATATCAGAAAACTTTTCACAGGCATCACCCACTGTTGGGGTGTAGATAATAGGCATCATTTCTTCGATATGATCGCGCACTAAACGGTAATAAAGCGTTTCGTTATTATCTTGAATGGCGCGTAAATAAATGTGCTTATTTAAGTTGTCGTTAAAACTTGAGTATTGTTGGTAACAACGCTCAACTTGCTCTTCTATTGTTTCGTAACGAGGAGGAAGTAAACCAGCAAGATTAAAGTGTTCACGTTCTTTTTGGCTAAAAGCACTTCCTTTATTCAATAGTGGGGTTTCAATTAGGCCTGGGCCAGAATAAGGAATATAAAGATAATTTGGATCGGTATTTGTAGTCATATTTCCAAGCTTTACTGAATCTTAAGTAATGATCTGCCATTATCATTGTTAAAGGCTAAATTGCAATGACATTTAAGCTTGTCAGACCATTGAAAATTTACAAATACAAGCGCTACTTTAGTATAAAGCCACTCATATTTGGTGAATATGTTAGCTGGCTGTTGTGAGTTTATAAAAATTAAAACGGGCATTAGACCAGCGTTTGCTGTGTGCAATGATTACAACAGTGTCAGTTATTTTTAGATTTGCTAATTTTTTACGTTAGTTAACATACTATTTTCAATCAAATAATCATTAACTATTAAGCTGTTACATAAATAACAGCAGGTAATACATTAGCTGCAAACCTGCTGATGATTATACATGTTTTAGAATTTAAATGAGGCTTTATTATTACTTAAATCCGATAATGCCATCCCTTCCCTGCGAGGATCGGCGGCGCCATACAAACGGTTGTTTTTAACTTCTACCGCATGCAGCCCAGAGTTTAAGTCAATCACGCGCACATCATGGCCGCGCTTTTTAAGCTTTGGTACTACCGCTTCAAGTGCAGTGCCTTTCTCTACGCTGGTGTAGTCGTTGCGATTAGTGGTTCGCGGTAAATTAATGGCTTGTTGCGCATTTAAATCCCAATCTAAAACGCCAATAACAACTTGCGCTACATAATCAATAATGCGACTACCACCAGGAGAGCCGACCACTAAACGTAAGCTCCCATCTTGATTAAATACCATCACGGGTGACATTGAGCTGCGCGGACGTTTATGGGCTTCTACTCTGTTAGCCACTAACTTGCCATTTTTACGCGGCGAGAGTGAAAAATCAGTCAGCTGATTATTTAAAATATAACCATTAACCATCACTGTTGATCCAAACGCCATTTCAATAGAGCTGGTCATTGAAACAGCATTGCCTTTGCTATCCACAATTGATACATGCGAGGTAGAGGGCAATTCAAAAGAATCATCATTTGCATAGCTTAAGTGCTCAACAGGGTTGCCTGGCAATGCTTTTTGATCTTTTTCAGTAATTAATTTTGCGCGGGTGGCAATATAGTCTTTATTTAATAACTCTTGAGTAGGTACTTGGGTAAAGTCAGGATCGCCTATGTATTTATTACGATCGGCAAACGCAATACGTGACGCTTGGCTAAAGTAATGAATTGCCTCGGCACTATTGGCTTTAATGTTTGCCATGTCTTTGTGTTCAAGCAAGCCTAAAATTTGTAGTACTGAGATACCGCCACTACTTGGCGGCGCCATCGAGCAGACATTATAAACTCGGTATTTTATACAAACGGGTGCACGCTCTTTACTGCTGTAATTAGCAAGATCTTGCTCAGATAATTTACCAGGCGCAATTTTTGACTGTTGTACTGCTTTTACCATGGCTTTTGCATTATCACCTTTATAAAAAGCATCAATCCCTTGTGAGGCAATGTCTTTGTATAAATTAGCAAGCGGCTGATTTTTTTTAATACTGCCTACTTTGATCACTTCACCATTGGGAAAAAAATACTCATTTATGACCGGCATACTCATAACACCCGGGTTTAACTGCCTAACGAGTAAGCCATGTAATCGTGGAGATACTTCAAACCCTTGTTCAGCAAGCGCAATAGCTGGCTTAAATAAAGTTGCCCATGGCAAATTACCATATTGTTTATGGGCACTGGCAAACGCATGTAAAATACCTGGTACACCTACAGAGCGACCACCTACAACTGCTTCAATCCATTTAACAGCTTTGCCATGTTCATTTAAAAACAGGTTTTCATCGGCATTACTTGGGGCTGTTTCGCGACCATCAAAACTGGTGAGTTTATTGTTAGCTTTGTTGTAATACATCATAAACGTACCACCACCAATGCCTGATGATTGCGGCTCAACTAATGTAAGCACTAATTGAGTGGCAATTGCGGCATCAACGGCGCTTCCGCCTTGGGCTAAAATGGCCTTTCCCGCTTGTGAGGCATAAGGATTTGCAGCCGCAACCATGTATTTATCGCCTGGTACTAATTGCTTTTGTACTACCCCTGTGGCGGCTTCTGGTTCACGGGTTTCAATTTGGCTTGCTTGCTGTGCAAATAAAGGTAAAGACAGTGCACTTAAAGAGAGAGCAAATAAAGAGTTGAGCTTAAAATTCATAATTACTGATTAAACTTAAATTACATGGAAGATAATTGGCATCTTAAAGTTAAACAGGCACAATATGCAAAAATAAATATAAAAAAATGATCATTGAATGCTTAATTTACCCCTTCAGCCGCGATATGTTTTACCTCCTTTGTGTTTAATTGTATTGAGTACGCTCTTAGCATGGCTTGGTATGAACAATGAGCTTGAGTTTAATCGCCCATTAATTGAACAAGGCCAACTGTGGCGTTTATTTACCAGCCAATTTGTACATGCCAACTGGGTACACCTAGGTTTAAATTGTGCTGGTATCGCGCTTATTTGGTTATTACATGGTGAATACACTACACCTAAGCAATACAGCTTTAATATTGCACTCCTTGCGCTTTGGTGTGGCTTGGGGGTTTATTGGTTTTGTCCAACAATCACTATTTATACAGGGCTGAGTGCGCTATTGCATGGCGTGATCGTGTGGGGGGCCATAAAAGATGTCACTGTTGGGTTAAAATCAGGTTATATCTTGTTTATTGGCGTATGGATAAAACTTATTCTTGAGCAAGTTAATGGTCCAAGCGCAGAAATTGGTCAACTTATTCAATCAACGGTGGCCGTTGATGCGCATTTAATTGGCGCAATTGGTGGGGTTTTATTAGCTGTGCCGCTGGTTGTAAAACACATCAAAAACGATAATAAACACAGTTAAAAAACGCCACATAAGTGGCGTTTTTATTTTTAGTCGATTAAAGCGTTTCTTTAAACAGTTTATAAATTCGACGGTATTCATCTAACCAGCTCGAAGGCTGAACAAAACCATGGGGTTCTACTGGGAAGATTGCTGTTTCAAAGTTTTCTTTTTCAAGTTCTATTAAACGCTGTACTAAACGCACTGAATCTTGAAAGAACACATTATCATCAACCATAGGCGCATTTATTAATAAATGCTTTTTAAGCCCTTCTGCATAATAAATAGGTGAACTACGCTCATAGGCAATCGGGTCAACATCAGGGTGATTCAAAATGTTAGCCGTATAACCTGTGTTGTAATGAGCCCAATCAGTCACTGGACGAAGCGCTGCGCCTGATTGAAACAACTCTGGTGCGGTAAATAACGCCATGAAGGTCATAAACCCACCATAAGAGCCACCGTAAGTCCCTACCGCTTGGGTATTAACATTGGCATTATCCGCCATCCATTTTACGCCATCGGCTAGATCTTGTGTTTCAGGTGTTCCCATTTGGCGATAAATAGCCGTTCGCCAATCACGACCATAGCCTTTAGATGCGCGGTAATCCATATCCATTACTACATAACCTTCATCTGCTAGTAATGAATGGAACATAAATTCACGGAAGTAGCCAGACCACCCCATATGTGAATTTTGCAAGTACCCTGCACCGTGGTTAAAAATAACCGCTTTGCGGGTTTTGCCTGTTTCACCCTCTTGGTAATCAGCGGGGTAATAGACTTTGGCGTATATGGGCTGTTCTGTATGACTAGATGGCACAGCAACAATTTTAGGCGCTGTGAGTTTTTTAGCTAAAAACGCATCAGATACCGTATTGGTTAAACGAGTCGCGGTTGTGTTTGCTTTAGCCTCTGCCACATAAAGTTCAGTCGGCATAGTGATTTTAGAATGTCTAAGTAATAACTTAGATTGATCAGGGCTTAAGGTGTAATCCGTCATACCGTTTAAGTCGGTTACTTGCTCACTAACACCTGTTTGTGGATTAACACGGTATATTTCGTAAAGACCCGGATGCTCAATATTCGCTTTATAGTAAATAGCACTATTGTCATCAGTAAGGGTTAAGTCAGACACTTCAAACTGACCTTGTGTTAAAGCCGTAGCCTTGCCATTTAAAGGTTTTTTATAAAGCTGACTGTACCCCGACTCTTCCGATAAATAATACAGCGTGGTTGAGTCATTTAACCAACCAAAGTCGTTAAACGCATACGCAATCCACGCATCGTCATGTAAACGGTGTTGAGATACGAGTTTGTTATTTTCAAAATCAACAGTGGCCAACCAACGATCTTTGTTATCCCATGCTTCAAGCATAATCGCCACTTGGCTGCCATCATCGTTCCAGCTGATAGGCGATTGATCCCATCCCCAGTCTGAAATTACATTAATACCACGCGGTTGTTTCTTAGACTTATACGTTTTGCCTTCGCGGGCATAGTTTTCTTTTTTAACCTCAGCGAGTACATCTTCATCAAAACCAGGCAAGGTATTAAGCCCTAAAGTAGTTTGGCTTTGATCTGCAAGGTTAATATAAACAATTTCAGAAGTTTGCTCTTTAGCGTCAGCTACACGACGGCGAACTTTTTTAGGCTCTATAGTCGCATCATCAGTGATGTAGTTAGGCATAATGTCGCCTTCACCACGCCATGAACTTTTTTCTTGAACAACCACAATTAACGCGTCGCCATTTGGAGAAAGCTGGGCTTCATCAACCGTGTTGCCATCGCCTAAATAGTAATACGTGTTGGCAATTGAGCTATTTTGGGTTTTAACTTGCTCATTTCGCGCATACTTATCTTGTTTGTTTTTATGCTGCAGTGCAATGTAATCAATCAGCTTATGTTGCTCTTTGGCAATATAAGTTGTTGGCTCTTTTATACCTTGTGGTTTGTCAGCCAGCTTTAAATTAGCAATTTCACGGGTTAAACCTGTGGTTAAATCTACTTTAAAAAAGATATTACCTTGGCGATACGCTAAATTACCATCGTTTAAAAATTGTGGTTTTGATTCGGTCGCAGAGCTTTGCGTAATTTGCTTAATTACGCCTGACTGTACGTTTTTAATAAATATGTTGCCTTCAAACACATAAGCTTGAAGTGATTTATCGTTAGAAAAAACAGCTTTACTTGAGCCTACGCTGTGAAGCTGATTTAAAGCCACTTGCTCTGCTGTTTGAGCGTTTACAGCTTGAGTGAATAAATCTCTTAGCTCACTACCTTGTTGTTTACGCGCGTAAATAACGGTACTTGAGTCAGCACTCCAAAATGCACTTTGCGGTTGGCGTCCAATCCAATCAGGGTGAGCCATCGCTTGTTCAAGCGTAATTTTTGAGACACCCATGCCTGCAGGTGTGTTAACAACACTTGCAACCTTGGTATTTGTTTGAATAGCTGAGTCATTAGAAGTTGTGGCGGTTGCTGTACAGCCCGCTAACATAACACTTGACGCAACAGCCATTGCAACAAGTGTTTTAGAAGATGAAAATTTAAAAATCATAGTGCTTCTTGACGGTTATTATAATTAACCGTATTTAAGCAGAAGCATCTTTATAATTGCAATTATTTAAGATAAACAACGCTGATATCGGGGTGAGTAACCCGTTTATTCAACCGTTAAATCAAGCCATACCATACGGTGGTCACTTGATGCGTTTCTATCTTTGATTAAACGGTACAATTCGCTTTGTTTTTTCGGCCAAAATACGCCACCATCTTTAATGGTTAGCCCATAATTTGAAGGCAGAACGTAATCAACGCGTGCCTGCCAATTAGCAGTATAATTTTTAGCATAAGCTTGTGGGTATTGCTCTTTAGCGCCCTCACTGGTTGGAATAAAACCGGCATTAATCATCGGGCTTTTAAGTAACTGATCTGTTGTATTTGTGCGCTTTTTATCGCCCTCAGGGGCGGCATTTAGGTCACCTAAAATCACAAAGCGTGATTTTGCTGCAAGGCCGCCCTTTTTACCGTTATCGTCATACAGGTAACTTTCGTTATTAACGTAATCAGCAATTAATCTAATTTCATCATGATTACGAATGCCGTTTCTGTCTTCATCACCATCAAACACAGGCGGCGTAGGATGCGAGGCTAACATATGAACGACTTTATCATTTACTTTTACCGGTATATCCCAAAACGATTTAGAGCTTAAACGTAAAGCATTCCATTCTTCTTCGTTATACCAATTTGTATTGGTTTTTGGATCTACCGGCATTTTCACATTCGGTAAATCTTTGTGCTTAAACGTTTGCAGGGTTCTGATGTTGTCAAAATCAATGGGGTAACGAGACAAAAACGCCATTGCGTAGTGGCCTTCAAAAAATCCAAAACCTTGCGCATCGCCCATCACACCATTTTTTTTGCCATCGTTGTCTAAATCAAACTCTGTGGCTAAGCCTGTGTTAACTGGTGCAATGTAAACATAAGGGTAATCGATAGCCGCTTGATCATTTTGCCCTACATTTAAGTAATGGGTTTTAAAGTATTCTATCCCTTGTGATTTAGGGACGTAGTCAAATTCATTTAAAAGCACCACATCTGGACGAACGCGTTGAATTATTTCAGCAATATTTTTAATTTGCTGGTGGTCAGAGCGCAGCGCGTTAACTAAGGCATCGCTTTTTACTTTTTCATTTTTAGCGGTGTAATTGGTTGCATCCATACTGACATTAAACGTTGCGACCCGTAATGACTCTGCGTGAACATAGCTTGCTGAAACCAGTGACAATAAAAAGCCACCAATAATTTTAATACCGAGATCATGTCTCATTATATGAATCCATCTATAATTAATAATAAAATAACACTGCTAACCACGATCCAAAGAATCACAGCCATTAAAAACGGTTTAATTCCCGCTTGCTTTAGTACCGATAACGACAAACCACTGCCAATTAAAAACAGTGTCATCACTAGTATTTGCTTCGCTGCAATGTTTATCAACTCCCAATAAGATGAAAGCGACGGCACATAGGTATTAATTAATGCGGCTAATAAAAAGCCTACAATAAATAATGGAATACTCGCCTTTTCATCTGAGCGCATAAACACACCTGCAAGCGTAGTGTATGGAATAATCCACATAGCACGAGTAAGTTTCACTGTTGTTGCTATGCTCAGTGCCACTGCACCGTAGGTAGCCGACGCCCCAACCACACTACTGGTATCATGAATTGCAAGAGCTGCCCATAACCCAAACTGTTCTTGGGTTAGTTCAAAATAGTGTCCAATTGCAGGGAATAATAATAATCCCACGCCGTTGAGTAAAAATACAATACCTAGCGCAACAGCCACTTCATGATCTTTGGCTTTTATAACCGGTGCCATGGCCGCAATAGCGCTACCACCACAAATAGCGGTTCCAAAGGAAATTAACACGCCTGTGTTACGATTAAGTTTAAACACTTGAGTTAAAATTTCGCCAAGCCCAATTATGGCAGTAATACTGACAATTGTTAACACTAAAGAGCTGCGACCAACCTCAATTACCTGATTAAAATCAACAGCAAACCCCAACCCCACAACCGCCAACTTTAGCATCCATTTACTGGCCTTTTGTGATAACTCAGCAAACGGGTTACCCAAGGTAATCGCAAATAACGCCCCCATAACCAAGGCACTACCAGCGCCAAGAAATGGAGTGATGCACAAAGCCAGTAATATTATAAATACAGGTTTATGTAATTTAGCGATAATCATAGCTTTAAGCGCGAATGAGTTTATTAGTCAGTTTGTGGACAACGGGGGCAACAAAAATAACCGTTGGAAAGGCAATACAAAAGGCAAATAACCACGCTTTAAGCCAGATAGATACGATGTTATCGACCATACCAACATTAAATAAAGAAATAACTAACGACATAAAACCTGACATGAAAAGTGCCATAAAAAAGGCAAACACAATAGTACGAAACTTTGGATGGATCATTGAAAAGAACCTTTAGAAGGTAAAGCGATATATTGAAGTTAAGTTCAATTTATCGCTTTGTTTTTTAACTTATAATAGCGATTTGCTGGTAGCTAATACACCGGGGTAATCTTGCTCTGGCAAACACATTGCGAGTTCACCAAGGCGTTCACCTAATTGCTGTAAATTATCAGCAGATACATTAATGTGGCCCATTTTGCGACCAGGTTTTACACTTTTACCGTACCAATGGCTGGTTACATCTGCTGTTTTTAACACATCAGTAGGGATTTGTGCTTGGCCTAATACATTTATCATAGCAGTAGGCTGCTTAATTTGCGTACTACCTAAAGGTAGGCCGGCAACAGCGCGCATATGGTTTTCAAATTGCGAGCAATGTGCACCTTGTTGCGTCCAATGGCCTGAGTTATGAACTCGCGGCGCAATTTCATTAACCAGTAATGTACCTTGCACATCAAAAAACTCAATGGCGAGTACACCAACATAATTAAGCTCATTAGCAATTCGGGTAAATGCCGTTATTGCTTGTTGCTCTAGTTGGCTATTATTGTTTTTACCTGCAACCGAAAGCGTTAACACACCCTCGGTGTGCTCATTTTCAGTTAATGGATAAATAGCAACATGGCCGTGTTTATCGCGTGCACCAATAATAGAGACTTCACGGTCAAAAGGGATCATTTTTTCTGCAATTATGGTGTGCGGAGCGTGCTCAGTGCCTGATGCAATAAAATCAGCCATTTCAGCCCAAATTTGCTCAATTTGATCGTCTGATTTTAAACGCCATTGGCCTTTACCATCGTAACCCGCTTGGCATGTTTTAATGACTAATGGCTTACCAAGTGTTTGAACCGCGAGTTCAAGATGCGCTTTTTCTGTAATTAATTGATATGGCGCGCATGCAACAGCGGTTTTATCTAGGAGCGCTTTTTCAAGCGCACGGTCGCCACCGGTTTTAATGGCTTGTTTGCCCGGATAAAACTTATTGCTATTACAACACTGTGTAAGTACATCATCTGGAATATGTTCAAACTCGGCCGTAATAGCATCAGCGTTTTCTATCGCCTGTTCGAGCGTTGTTGGGTACACTTCATTGGTAAGCGGATGTACAATCTTTTTGCTGCCTACATCATAAGCAACCACATTTAAATTAAGCGGTGCACCAGCTAAGCTCATCATTCGTGCTAGCTGCCCTGCCCCTAAAATTAAAATATTCATGATCACTCTGCAGGATTTGGGTTAGCTAAAACAGTCTCAGTTTGTTCTTTACGGAACGCTTCGATTTTTGCGAAGATTTCTGGATTTTGACATCCTAAAATTTGTGCCGCTAATAAACCTGCGTTTGCAGCACCGGGCTCACCAATAGCAAGAGTACCTACCGCAACACCTTTTGGCATTTGGCAAATAGATAACAGAGAGTCTACACCGTTTAGCGCTTTAGATTTAACGGGTACGCCTAAAACTGGCAGAGATGTAAACGCTGCCGCCATTCCCGGTAAGTGCGCCGCGCCACCTGCGCCTGCAATAATAACTTTAATACCGCGTTCTGCGGCTGAACTTGCGTAATCGGCAAGTAATTGAGGAGTGCGGTGGGCAGAAACCACTTTAGTTTCATACTCAATGCCAAATTTTTCTAGCATAAGGGCGGCGTGTTCCATGGTTGGCCAATCTGATTTAGAACCCATAATAATGCCAACAGTCATAAATACTCCTCAGTAATGTATTTTAAAAATAGCGGACTTATGTCCGGTTTTATGGCGGGTATTATATACTTAAATGCTGCACTAATGCGACCAGCAGGCAATAAAAAAGCCATGTTAAACATGGCTTTTTTTAAACAGCGAAACAATCAGCAATTAAGCTTCTTTACTCGCTAAATATTCTGAGTAGTTACCTCTAAAGTCGATAACTTTACCGTCTTTAATTTCCCAAATACGGGTGGCAACTGATGATACAAACTGACGGTCGTGTGACACAAACATCAAGGTACCTTCATACGCTTCAAGTGCTAAGTTAAGCGCTTCAATTGATTCCATATCCATGTGGTTGGTTGGCTCATCCATTAATAAGATATTTGGTTTATGCATCATGATTTTACCAAACAGCATACGACCTTGCTCACCACCAGATATTACTTTTACAGATTTTTTGATATCGTTTTGTGAAAACAACATACGACCCAAGAAGCTACGCACTACTTGCTCATCGTCGCCCTCTTGTTGCCATTGCTCCATCCACTCAAACAAATTCATGTCTTTTTCAAACTCATCGGCATGATCTTGTGCATAGTAGCCAATGTTTGCATTTTCAGACCATTTAAACTCACCGCTTTTAGGCGCTAAACGTCCTGCTAAAGTGTTTAATAATGTTGTTTTACCCACACCATTTTCACCAATAATAGCAATGCGTTCACCTACTTCAACTAGGCCTTCTAATCCTGAGAATAAAGTTTCTTCAAAACCTTGAGATAAGCTGGTCATTTCAAGTGCGTTACGAAATAACTGCTTTTCTTGTTCAAAACGAATAAACGGTGTTTGACGTGACGACGCTTTTACTTCGTCTAATTGAATTTTATCAATTCGTTTTGCACGTGAAGTGGCTTGCTTTGCCTTTGATGCGTTGGCAGAAAAGCGCGATACAAATTGTTGAAGCTCTGCTATTTGGCTTTTCTTTTTGGCGTTTTCACTTAATAAACGTTCGCGTGCTTGAGTAGCTGCAAACATGTATTCATCGTAGTTACCCGGGTAAATACGTAGTTCACCGTAGTCAATATCGGCCATGTGCGTACATACCGAATTTAAAAAGTGACGGTCATGCGAGATGATGATCATGGTACAGTCACGTTGATTCAATACATCTTCAAGCCACTTAATTGTATAAATGTCCAAGTTATTGGTAGGCTCATCGAGCAGCATGATATCAGGGTCTGAAAACAAAACTTGAGCTAGAAGCACACGAAGTTTAAAACCTGGTGCAATTTCTGACATAGGTCCGTAGTGCTGCTCTGTAGCAATACCCACACCTAATAGTAACTCACCCGCTTTAGATTCAGCCGAGTAACCGTCCATTTCAGCAAATTCCGTTTCAAGATCGGCTACTTTCATGCCGTCTTCTTCACTCATTTCAGGTAGGCTATATATACGGTCACGTTCTTGTTTGATATCCCACAATTCTTTATGACCCATAATCACGGTATCAATAACAGAATATTCTTCGTAGGCGAATTGATCTTGGTTTAGTTTAGCAACGCGCTCATTTGGATCAGTACTTACGTTACCCGAAGATGGTTCTAATTCACCACTAAGGATTTTCATAAAGGTCGACTTACCACAACCATTAGCACCAATTAAACCATAACGGTTTGATTCGCCAAATTTAGCTGAGATATTTTCAAATAACGGTTTAGCACCAAATTGCATGGTGATGTTAGCTGTACTAATAATAGCGCTACCCTCCAAGGGAGACTGAAGTATTTAAATTGCGCGCAGTTTAAACCAAATCACCGTTTTTTTCTATGAAAGTTTATAGCACCAAACTCAAAGTAAACGGTGGCTGTTTATTAACTATAAAAGCAATTAAATAGCCAAAGTACTGGGCGAGTAAATGTGCTAAAAAGGTGAGTAAAACTCATTATTGTACTGTTGATGCAGTAAAAAAATGTTTAATAAAAAAACAACTAGCATAAAACCCTTTATAAATTATTTAATCGCGTTTACAGGCGACTTGGTCGCATTTTACTTTTATTAACAATTAATACGGCTATATTAACGTTTTTTATAGTATTAGAGTTTTAGCTCTACCCATGCCGACAAGCGTAACTATGAAAAAAATTCAACACTCCCTCTCCTGCATTTAAGCCTAATGTCTTATTCCAAAATTAAATGGCAGTTTATGCGGCTACAAAATAAAAACAGCATTAACTTAAAATGAACAAGCTGCGTGTTTTGTGCTAATTGTCATTGATAATTTTTCACTTTTGAGCCTTTTATTGCTTTGCTAGTCTGCACGACTTCGAATTTAGTAATTATAAAAACGTCTTTAATTTAGGCAAGGCACACACAATGAAAAGAAAATTAGTATCGCTAGCAATTGCGGGTATTTTAGCTGCTCCAAGTGTTTCAGCAGTAGAAGTGTTTAAGGATGAAAAAAATACAATCGCAGTAGGCGGATATATTGATGCGCGAGTGATAAATACTCAAGGTCAAAACGAAATCGTCAATGGTGCCTCACGAATTAATTTTGATTTTAAACGCCAACTAAAAAACGGCTGGGAAGCAATGGCTTTAGTTGAATGGGGTGTCAACCCTGTTGGCAGTAGCGATATTGTATACAACAACCGTTTTGAATCTATTCAGGATGAGTTTTTATATAATCGTTTAGGTTATGCAGGACTTAAACACGATAAATACGGCCAAATTACGATTGGTAAACAATGGGGTGCGTGGTTTGATGTTGTGTATGCAACAAACTACAGCTATGTATGGGATGGTAACGCTGCCGGTGTTTACACTTACAACAAAGACGATGGTGCAGTAAATGGTACTGGTCGTGGTGATAAAACACTGCAATACCGTAATAGCTACAACGACTTTGACTTTAGTGTTCAAACTCAGTTAAAAAACAGCGCTTTTTATACTTGTGATGTAAGTAATATTACAGAATCACAATGCCAAGCAAATTTTGAGTCTGGAGATGCTGCTGCACAACAAGTTGAATTTAACTATACGTTTGGCGGTGCAGTAACCTATAACTTGACTGATAAGCTAAAACTGACCGCGGGTATTAACCGCGGCGAGTTTGAATTAACGTATGGCGACGGAACAACCCGCTCTGTTGACGATTTAATTTATGGTGCAGGTGTTATTTGGGGCAATATTGATGCGCCAGGCTTGTATGTAGCCGCTAATATCAACAAAAACGAAAACCACGATACAGATAACATAGGTCGTTTAATTAAAGATGCTATTGGTATTGAAACATTTGTGTCGTATCGCTTTGATAACGATTTTAGACCATTTATTGCCTATAACTTATTTGATGCAGGTGATGACTACGTAATTCAACCAAACTTTAATGCCGATCCTAACGATGTATTTAAGCGTCAGTTTGCAGTTATTGGTGTGCATTACTTAATTGACCAAGACACACAACTTTATGTAGAAGCACGTAAAGACTTTGGTGATTTTGAAAGTAATAATAAACAGCAGCAAGCGCTAATGGAGCAATCTGAAGATGACGGTATTGCTTTTGGTTTTAGATACGTTCTTTAATATCAGTTGAGCTTTCAAGCTTAAAATCACAAATCGAAAAAAGCCCTGCAAAATAGCAGGGCTTTTTTCGATTTGTTTAGTTGAAGCTTGAGCTATTTTTTCTTAAATGCTTTTTTTAAAGCACGCGTCCCCTCTGTTGGCCCTAGAATAAGCCATAAAAAAGCAACCCCTCCTGGGACTAAAACTGCTTTTAATATTGGCCCTAGCAAATAAGAATAAAAATAAATTAGTGGAATAAAAAGTACATAACCAATAACACGTTTGATAAACTTCATGTAACATCCTTATAAAAATGAGCATGCTCACAATATTAATTGAGCGCGCTCAATTAATCAAATAATGATTTAGCCCTTTTATTTAACAAACAAGTAAAGCATTGAAATATAATGAGTAAAAAAGAAAAGACACGCGATAAAATTTTAGCTTCAGCATGGGAATTATTTTTGCTGCAAGGTTACGATCACACATCAACAAGAGAAATAGCGGTTGCAGCCAATGTTGCTGTAGGTACAGTGTTTAGTCATTTTGAAAATAAAATTGATTTATTGATGGCCGGTATGCAACAACAAATAGCCGTTATTATTAACCAAGCAAAGCAGTTAGATACGCAGCACTCCCCTCGCTTAAAGTTACGTCATTACGCTCATCCGCTTTATTCTTTTTATTGTGAAAATAGTGAATTTAGTAAGCTATTAATTAGCGACATCATTTGGAGAACGTCTTTTTTTAAAGCGCAGATGGATGAATTTAAACAACTGCTTTTTAGTGAACAACCGAAGTTTGATGAAACAAAAGCAAGCGTAATGATGGACTGTTATTTTATGACCTTGGTCGATGGGTTAAACGATCCCTTACCAAATGCTGAAAATATGCTTAGACAGTTAAGTAATAAAATAGCGCTTTTGTAATTAAGTCCTAAACGTATAGATCGGTGCTGATATAAATAAAGCACCGCCCACCTTTTTTGTTATTTAAATTCTTTATTTAACGATCCAGATAGCCAAACTCAATAAGCGTTATAAACCCACCACTCCACTTATGAGTAAATCGATAATTTATATTACGCCATTGCTAAGATTACATTTAAACACAATTAAGTATGATGTGTTCTTGCATGTGTTATCTTACATCCACCAGCCATTTACACCATAAAATAATTTATAGCAAAACGGCTTAACTGTACATATATACAGTTAAGCCGTTTTGCTAGTACTACTCTTAATTAAAGTTTAACAATATTATTAATTAATAAATTCATCATAGGCCATTAAAGCCCCCGTAATACTCAATGCAGGATTATCATTATGCTTTGCATCAGGGTTTACTTTACTGCCCCACACTAACCAGTTACTAGTATGGCTTACTAAACTTTGCTCCAAGTTATTATACGCCTCAAGCATTAATTTATGCTCAGCCCCGCCAACAGTAAAATATAATAAGGCGGGTCTATAGTAGCTCTGTGTTTTAACTTGTAAAAAGGTATTAAAATGATTTACTACGGTCATATCGTCATACCAAGCCGCAGGGCTAAATGCAAAGTAACCATTAAATAGCGATGGTTTGGTATGCAGCGTATATAAAGTAAAACTGCCCCCTGCCGAAAATCCCGTTAATATACGGTTTTCAGTTAACCTGTAGTTAGCCTCTAAATAAGTAATACCAATTCGCTTAATTAAGTGGTCTATTTTGAGGCTGGAAAAACGAGTTGATAGCTAGGCAAATAATTCGCTATTTAGTTGTTCTAAATGAGAGTTTTTTAACACAGGTAGCGACACGTTTAGCCCCGCAAAATGATTAAGTATTATTGCGGATTGGTATAAGTAGCTCTTGCTCTATAAAAGCTAAAAACAAATCAGCTTTACCAAAAATTTCTGGCGAAGTTTCATGTTTAGGTCGAGGATTTGTATTTACGTCCTTCCTTGCATAAGGTGGTACAAGATCACGATTTCGGGTATCAGTAAAAAACTGATTAGGTATAGCAACTAAAATAGCCTCATTTAATATACTTTCAGGATTTAATGCTTTTAGCGCTTTATCCCAATTAGCTAAATTAAAATTACCATCTGTTTTTATAATAAGTGGATACGCTTTATTTTTATCAAAATCATCGGGGAACCTTATAAATACCTTACGAGACTCATTAAGCACCTTTGAATCTAGGGTTACATCAACAAAATCTGATACATCATTTTTGTAATAACTAAACCCAATTGTTGTAACCCCAAATACACTAACAGCAAGCAACACATTTAAAATAATCGCTTTTTTTATTCTCATGCGTCACCCATTTTAGTTAATTGCTTATGCCAAATACCATTGTTTAATTGCTCGTTTAACACAAACCCAAGCTTAGTCAGTAAATTATAACTACGAACGTTATGTCCGTGAATTTCTGCATATAATTGCTCTATCTTTAATACACTCGGTATCTGGCTCATAAAACCGCGCAGCACTTCTTGCATTAAACCTTGCTGCCAATAAAAAGGATCGAGTTCGAAGCCCAAATAAGCACTTTTGGTTTGTTTACATATTTTATATAAGCCACATGTACCCAGTAGTTTGCCACTCATATTATGTTCAATAGCGAGTCGAATCACTTCACCTTCGTAATATCCGCTTATATCATCTTGAATTAATTGTTTAATATGGTCTTTGTTTAAAGGTGTTTTATAGTCATTAAACTCATAAACGAGTGGATTATTTAAAATTGTTAATAGCGCTGCGCCGTGTTTGTGGGTAATTAAACGTAAGGTAACACGGGGTAATTTTATAGTTTTAAACATGCCTACGCCAAATAAAGTAAACGCGCTTTAAATAGCACTTTATAGAGCGTCATTATTAACTTACCATACCGTATACACAAGCAGTAATTGAGATAAACTATGAGTGACAATTTTAAAGTAATACAACCAACTACTACTGTTTACTGCCCAAAACGTGGTGAAGGTTGGACCCTTACCGGCATTACTAATATTAACGAGTTTACGTCGGTTATGTTTGATGGTGTACGTTACACCTTACCAGCGAGAGAAATTGTAGAGCAGTTGCTGCCTAACCAATTAGCGCGTGAACAGCAAAATAGCTAAATTAAACAAAATTTATCACTTAACCATATGTACACAGTTTTCTGGTAATGGGCTTAAGTTTTGATTTTCTGGGGTATTAGCAGCAACTTTAAAGCCTAGCTTTTTATAAGCCGATACTGCTGCTAGGTTGTTTTTATAAACAAACAATGAGCAATCATTAACATTTAAGTTTAATTGCCCATGTTTACATAATGCTTTAATTAGGGTGGCTGCAATTCCCTCCCCCCTTCGTATAGGGTTTACTATTAAACGCGCCAAATGACATTTGTTTTTTTATTGATAATATTGCCCAAAAGCGAGTAATACGTTTTGTCGTCCAACCAATACAAAAGAAGTCGAGACATCAAGGTTTAAGTCTTCAATAAAAGTCTGCGCCGTAAATGGGTACCTAAAGTAAGGGCCAGCCCATTGAGTTATGTCATGTTGATCATTAAACCAACTCATTAGCTCGATAATATGCGTATTATTAAGTGGTTGTAATGTCATTCGCCTTGTTGATTCCTTCAAAACGCGTCATCTTCACTATACACATTTACGCCAAGCTCGTCTTCATCATCAAACACCACAAACGTAATGGGCTTACAGCATACTTGACAATCTTCTATGTATTGCTCATCAATATCAGCCACATCAATTAATACTTCTATGGTTTCGCCGCAGTAAGGACAACTGATTGACTTTTCAGTTAACTGGTTCATATTTCACCTGATATTTGTATGATTGTGTGATCTCACTTTAGTAAACAACCTTATATATGACAATGCTCGTAGAGTGACTTAATAATTCAAATTTAAACAGCGTTAGCTAAAATATTGTTTAACTTAATTAAATCAACTAAGCCATGTTGGTTCTGATTTAAAAAATAATCGCATTGCCAACGCTGAGTAACTTTAGCAGAGTTACTAAATGCGCCAGTCCCTTTTAATGCCCTACTTTCGCTCCAAGGCGGAAATACTCTAAAAGCCGTTTTGCCTTTATGGTTTCTACCTGTGACGATGCCTTTTTTAACTAACAACTCAACCGGAAATAAAAAGAAACCTTTTTGTATATTTGCTACTTGGTTATTAATAGTGGTTAATCCATCACTTGAAACAGCTACTAATAAATAGTCAAACTCATTGGCAAATGGAATTGGTTTAGAATTACTCAAATCCGCTGGGCGTTTCCATAGTGCTTAAAAAGCGCCAGGTCTGTCGGGTGTAACTTTAGCTTTTCTGTAAATTATACGTTTTTGGTTTAAAGTAAATGCATAGCCATGGTATTGGGCATTTTGATTATGAGGTATCAACTCATCAGCGTTTGGTAGTTTATACCCTGAGGGAGCAAAGTTGTTTTGTAAAATGATTAATAATTCATCATGCAAATGATCATTCGTCATTAAACTTTTCATATCTCGCATCCGTTTTATATAAAGTGAGTTCAAACCCTTAAGCAACTTTGTAATGAAAGAGTTTTTAAAGTTAGCGGGTCTTACTATACAAGTATTTATACATAACTAAAGGTGAACATTTTTATGAAACACACATTAGCGCTAGCATTGACCTCTATGGGGATTTTGTTTAGCTCATTAACATACGCTAAAACCGAACAAGCTATTTTAGCCGGTGGCTGTTTTTGGTGTATGGAAAGTGACTTTGAAAAACTCGAAGGTGTAACCAATGTGATCTCAGGGTTTACTGGTGGTGAACTTAAAAATCCAACCTACAATGGTAATCACCAAGGCCACTACGAAGCTGTGCTGGTTACCTACAACACTAATGTATTAAGCTATCAAGATATTTTAAACCATTACTGGGTGAATATTGATCCTTTTGACGCAAAAGGTCAGTTTTGTGATAAAGGCCCAAGCTACCGTAGTGCGATTTTTGTTGCTAATGAGCAACAGCGACAATTAGCTAAGCAATCTAAACAAGCGGTAGTTAACGAATTTCCTGAGCAAACGGTAGTAACCCCTATTCTTGATGCTAAAACCTTTTACCCTATAAAGGGCGATGAAAGTTATCACCAAGATTATTACAAAAATAATCCTATTCTTTATAACACCTATCGCTGGCGTTGTGGCCGTGATAGTCGCCTAGAAGACATTTGGGGCGATAGAGTTACCCACTGAGTTTAAAAAACCAAAAGGCTGCAAAAATTGCAGTCTTTCTAATATTTAAGCAAAGTAATAGCAGACTAATTATTTATTCTATTCTCAAAGCTGCAAGCCCACTTAAACAATTCATTTTTTAAGACGGTTAAATAGGCTTCCTATCATGATGATTTCTTTTTATAGGAAACACCTTAAACCAAAATGCCATTTCAAAAACAAAGCCCGCAATAATAAAAATAAATAAGCCAGTAGTGCTACCATAAGAATAACAGCCAATAGCAGCAATAATTAATGCAGCTAAAATCAACCATTTTATAAACACATTCATCTTTAATACCTTCAGTTCTGTTGATTTATCGTGGCAAATTCCATTTAGGTAATCAGATCCTATGCATCATGATTATTCACCAAAAAAGTGTGTCTAGCGTAAATACTCGTTTATTGTTTGTCTATTAAAACGTATCGTAAAATGTTACGCATTGTTTCTACTGAGTTTTTATTTTAAAAAACGCGTTATTTGCAGAATCTTTAATTACTAATACCTCAAGTAAGTACACCTTCGCTCACAATAATTTATTAAATGTTCTAATACAAAGGTAAATTTTTTGTTGCCACAAAAGGGACTAATGAGTGCTTTAATTAAATAATTAGTTTTATAACTTTAACTAATTATTAAGTACTAAATACAATTTCATGTCTTAAATTTATACGGGAGATTTACCTTGCTTGATATCATCGCGCTTTTTATAAAAGTAAATCATTACAAAACATTTAATGAAGCGTCAGTAAAGTTAAATATTCCTTTACCCACTTTACAAAGAAAAATAAAAAAACTTGAAGAAGACTTATCGTTAGCGTTGTTTTATCGTGAAAAAGGAAGTTTGCGATTAACAGAACCTGGAAAGAGTTTTTATAGCCACTGCCTAGCCCATGTAGAAGGTTTACAAACTACGCTGTGCAATTTTAAGAATTTCAGTGAAAATAAAGTGAGTAAAATTAAACTAATAGCGCCGCAAAACTTTATAAAGAGTGTGTACTTCTCAGGCGTTATAAATCAATTCACATTACTTTATCCAAATATTAAAATTCATATGATGCTATCGGATGAACGCCTTGATTTAAAAGCCACCGAGTTTGATTTAGCCATTAGAATTGGAAAACTAGATAGCTCACAAAATATATGTAAAGTTATTAACCAAATGAGTTTTGTTTTAGCTTGTTCATCGAGTTTAATTGAGCAATATGGCATACCAAGTAATTTTGACGATTTAGCTAAACTACCCCACATATCGTGCTCGCCATTCGAAAACTGGTCCTTTAAAACAAATAAAAATGAACAGGTAATTTTTAAACCTCAACCTAACTTTATTTCTAACGATATAGAAATGTGTGCCTTAGCTGCTATTGAAGGAAGAGGTGTATATTATGGCCCTAAATATTGTTTATTACCGCATATAAAAGACGAAAGCTTGGTTGAAGTATTAACGCAATTCAAACCCATAAAGCGAGATGTAAACCTGATATGGCCTGATAAATTAATTCCAAAAAGCACACGCTATTTAATTGATTTTTTAGAGCACTCTCTCAAAGGAATCAAAATGTAGCTACCGCAGCATTAATAATTTAATTAATTTTTGTAATGCTTAAGCAACTAATATTTTTGAAAAATCAACTTTCATATAACACTCTATAAAAATAAAGCGAGTTCTTTAGAATCAAAATCGGTCCAAAATTAGATTATTTAATTAGGACCTCATTTAAATATAATTTTAAAGGATGTAACTTAATGAAAAAAATATTACCCCTATTGCTGTTGTCGCATACAAGTTTTGTAAGTGCTAATACAACTGCAATTTATCCAGATCAACTTAAAAATGAAAGCTTAGGTGCTGGAGTTTGCTCAGCTGATAATAGACTAATTACAAAGGCTGAAGCGCAAACCTACAGAAATGAACTTACTAACAAATGGGTAAGTGGCAAATAACGGGATTAGCTAATGGCTGGGTTATTATGGGTTCTGGCTACGCAGGTGAAATAAAACAAGGGACTGCTGCAAATTCTTGGTGCTACCCTAACGATCCTATTAATGAGATCCCTACATTAAGTCCCGTAAAAGTATCGCCAGGCAGTCAAAGCCAAATTGAATGGGACTTAGTGAATCAAAAAGAGGGGTTTATAAAACCCCTTTCATACCTTGCCCATACAATGGGATTTGCGTGGGTTGGTGGAAATCGCTCTAGCTATGTGGGTGATGACATGGAGGTAACCAAAACGGGCTCAGGGTGGAAAATACAAGGTTACAATGGTGGCAGTTGTGATGGTTATCGATGTGATGAAAAGTCAGCTATTACCGTATCTAACTTTGAATATGTGATGGATAACGAGTCATATAAAATAACAGGTGATATTGTTGCTGCCGACAAAGAACTAATAAAAACGTTAACAGTCCCTGCAGTGAATGACACGTCAGCAGCTCAAATGTCAGTGGTTACAATTGAATACGATGCGGCAACCAACTGGTCTAAAACCAATGATTACAGTATTTCTGAGTCTGTTACATTATCTAATACATGGAAGTCTCCCTCTGTTACTGGCGGATCAGACACTTCGTTATCAGTCACAATCGCAGCGGAGCAAGCATGGGGAACAAGTAATGGCGGCTCAGAAGCTGAGCGAGTAGTTGTACAGGCAAGAACCAATGTACCAGCATACACACAGCTTAATGCAAAGGTCGATTTGTTTAAATCATCAATATCGTATCCTTATGCATTCGATGCTGATATTACCTATGATCTATCTATAAATGGCTTTATGCGATGGGGAGGCAATGCTTTATTAACCCACCCAGAAAACAGACCTAACGACACTGCTAATTTTGTAATTGGCCGTTGGGCAGGTCAAGATAAAAGCATTGAGTATCAATGGGAACACCGCTATATACCAGGTGAGAATAAAAAATGGAATTGGCCTTGGATGATACAACAAACAAGCTTATCAACAATGCAATACTATTTAAGCCATGTTTTAAGACCTAAAAAAACAACCCTAACAGGCCACTTTTATGCACAAAGCCAATTTGCGGGCAGTGTTTACTTTGGTGACGAAACCCCAATTGTCACTAACCAAAGAAGTAAGCGAAGTGTTTCATCTAGTGAGTACTCAAGTGCAGAAAAGTTAAAAAAAGAGTTTGAAGATGCGGGTTTTAAAAATGTCGTTGTTAATATTGAAATGATTGATTTATAAACACCTGTGGGCTCTCATAATGAGAGCCCTATTTCATAAATTTAAACAAAAATATTATTACTACTTACCTACTTTACTATTCCTTTTATTAAAATACATATACAGCTGAACCAACCTCGCCTTTAGTTTATTGAGAAATTATGCTTTGATGCATTAATAAAACTATTAATCGCATTAGTCTATTAAACATACACCAGCACAAAGTGATTATAAAAATAATAAGAGAACAAAAATGGCACAAAATACAAACAACAGCGTAGTAATACTCAGTGCGGTTCGTACCGCTATCGGCAGCTTTGGTGGCAGCCTCAAAGATTTTAGCCCAGCTGAGCTTGGCACTTTGTGCGCTAAAGAAGCCCTAAATCGGTCTAAACTATCTCCTAACCAAGTAGGTTCATGTGTGGTAGGCAAAGTTATTCATAACGGCCCTAAAGACGCATACCTTTCAAGAGTCATTGGTCTCGATGCTGGGTTGCCTATAAGCAGCCACGCTGTAACGCTTAATCGCTTATGTGGTTCAGGGCTTGAAGCAATCATACAAGCGGCACAACAAATTCAATTAGGTGATGTAGATGCAGCCATTGCTGGCGGAGCAGAAAGCATGAGTAGCTCTGCCTATACCCTCGAAAGTAATCGCTGGGGGCAAAAAATGGGCAATAGCACTATGGTCGATGAGCTCACCACGACCTTACAAGACCCATGGGATAATAACCCGATGGGAATAACTGCTGAAAACATTGCAAAAAAATATTCAATTTGCCGTCAGCAGCAAGACGAGTACGCAGCAAACAGCCATAATAAAGCTGCAAAAGCCATTGCTGCAGGTCATTTTAAACAGCAAATAGTACCTGTAGAAATCAAGTCGCGAAAAGGGACGCACATTTTTGACACCGACGAACATGTTCGCGCCGATACCACAGCCGAAAAACTTGCCACTTTAAAGCCCTACTTTAAAAAAGATGGAACCGTTACCGCAGCAAGCTCATCAGGTATAAACGATGGTGCATCCATGTTGGTACTCATGTCTGAGCAAAAAGCCAATGAGCAAGGCTTAAAACCGCTCGCTCGTTTAGTGGGTTATGCCAGAGCGGGTGTTGATCCTACTTTAATGGGTATCGGCCCTATTCCTGCAGTACAACAGGTATTTGAAAAAACCGGCTTAACCATTGACGATATGGATGTAATTGAGTCTAACGAAGCCTTTGCAGTGCAAGCACTGTGCGTTGCCAACGAGTTAAATTTCCCTGCCCATAAAGTAAACCCGAATGGCGGCGCCATTGCGTTAGGGCACCCTGTAGGCGCAACAGGTGCAATTTTATCAACTAAATGCTTGTACGAACTCAAACGAATTAATGGCAAGTTTGGGTTAGTCACAATGTGTATTGGCGGCGGGCAAGGTATTGCAGCCATTTTTGAAGCGCTTTAACTTTAAGTTTGTAATAGCTATTTAAGGGCTTTATTCACAAGGAGAAATAACAGACGCTTTGCTTTTAGAGGAAACAAACAATGTGAAAGGCTATCTTCACAAAGGGAGCAAAGCGCTGCTACACCTTATCGCTTAATAACAAAAAGCTTTACCTCAAACGTGGGCAAAACTCTCGTCTACAAAACGTGTTTTAAAGTTAACTTTCTTACGCCTAATAAAACACCACCAAATGAGATTGAAAATAATATCGGTAAAAACAGTAATGCATCAGTGTTGTCTATATCTGTAGCTGGGCTACCAATAACCGCCAGCGTATTAATTAACAGCAATATCAAACTTGATTGCAGGTAGCCCTTGTAACCAATAGCCCCAGCAAATAACAGCATAATAAATGATCCTGATATTGCAGGCGTAAAAGGTGCGGCGGCGAGTAACATACAAACAAACGAAAATATCACAGCACACCCAATTATTACTTTAAACATAACAATCTCCATGATAAATGGCTTTAATCCACCAGCTATTTATAACTGTATTACTAAAAATCGTATTCCACTTAACAGGTATCAACTAATTTTTAGTTTATTAATAACCCCAATATAAAAACTACCTATTTCCAAACTGCCGTTCACAAGGCTCGCCATCTTTATCCCCGTCCATTTTGGTATTTGGGCAATGTTGAATAAAAAATAATGCCTCTGCATACGAGGTCATTTGGCTACAATGTTGGCGGCCATCACAACGAAATGTTGGTGGTGTTTTATTAAGTGAGCTTGAACTCGCGGGCATAAATGACTCTAAGTTAGCATTAGTTACGACTGGTGTTTGCTTGGTATTTAAAAAACCGGTTTTATACACACTAAAACCAATACTAAAAATAATACCAAGTGTTATAAGTTTCATTAAAGGTGAGTTCTTACCTGAGGTTTTGCTTATTCTAACCGGCCTTGATGAAGCTTTTATGTGTGGTTGTGCGAGTACGCCCTCAATACGGCAATTTACAGCTTTGGTTTTACCGTTAGGCTCGGTTGCAACCTCAAAATAGATAATGTCACCTACTTTAGGTTTTCGGCTCATATGTTTGAGCGATGATATGTGTATAAAGGTATCGTGTTGCAGTGTGCTTGATTTAATAAAGCCAAAGCCTTTATCGTCATTCCACGATTTTAATAATCCTTTGTTCATCCTTGAATCGTCCATTTAATAACTGTTAATTTTACATCCGTTTTAAAAAAGGCTTAAAACCAAGCACATCTTGGAGAGCCCACCAACAATCTCTCTTTGTCCCTATTAACTAACTCATTTTGCAAAAAAGCGTATTTTTGCCTCTTTTAATGTGTTTAAAAATACAGAAAACGCACAAATTCCGCCCCCCATAAATGCAATTTGAAAACTTGATAGTGACGAGAAACTAAATTGCTGAGAATACATGTACTGCCCTAATAACTGTGCAAAGGTAGCCACACCTAAAATAATTAATAATGGGCACACAACTAGCGTAAACCAAAACCAAATACGTTTAATGCCTTTCATAAAAAATCCTTTTATTTTAAATTTAACTTAGAGGTTAATTAGCTTATAAGCTACCAGCATTTTAAAAGCAGCTTATAGGTTGCCGTATCTATTGATGTCTGAAGTCAAGATTTGACCCCATTTGTTATTAAGGCCTTGTTATGAGTGTACTACACAGCCCTCTACACTCCTTTGATTCAAGGTGAATTCAGCATTAAAATGTTCATTTAAAGCCACTTGAATATCCTCAATAGTTACGTTGCTTTTTAGGTATGTAAATCCATGCAAACTCAACGAACCAGACACATCACTCTTTATAGAGAATAATCCTTCTATTAAATCAACTGCTTCTAGACTTTGCCAGCAAAAAGGAACGACACCAGAGTGAACAAATGTATTAGTCCATGTATTTATTGCTTTCAATAAGTCTATACATACAGGAAACTCTATAAAGTTAGGATTGTTAGCAAAAAAAGCTAGTAGAGAATTTATTGGGACAAACTTAAACCCTCCACCAACTTTCTCGACCTTTTCCAAGCCAATCATATTTTTTAACTTAATTTCGATAGATTGACGTATTAAAGTTGGCATTGTAGAAAAGTTAAAGTTTCTACAAGTCGTTTCAGCTATGTGTTTGTGGGTAAAGTATGAAAACTTCGCATGTAGAAAGAATTGATGACTTGATAGATAGTTATCACGGCTAACTTGATTGTCTAAGGCCAAACGGCCACCTGAAATTTGATCAAGTAATGAAATGTCAGAAATTAATTCTTTGGTAAGTAGCACCAGATCGTTTTCAGTTAGAATATTTTGATAATATTCGTTGAACTTAGACTCTCCGTTAGTAACTTTCTCAATTTGATTGCAAGCTGACTTACATTGCGCTTCAAACCAGTCTTCGTTTATATCACTACTGTACAGGTGAGAAAGGTATTGTCCTGTATTTTTATTTTTTAAGTAATTTTCCAACTTAACCTTTAAGCCGATAAGATTTGACTTATTGTGCTCTAGATTACGCATTGCAATTTTATCCACTTCTTCTGAAATATTCACATGTGTTCCTTACACTCATAACGCCGCATTCAGCGGCTTGTCCGCTGCAATGCTTTGTTATGAGTTTTTTATACTCTTGATTAAGTTACCTATCTGCTCAACACCATCAAAAGTGCTCGGCAATTTTTCTGGATCGGAAAGAACTCCACTAAAAATTAGACTTTCGAACTTTTCTAAGGCGCTTGAATCTTGCTTTTTCATCTCAGAAGAGTAACCAGTGTAGCTCTGAATAAATTGGCAAAGCGTTTGCCGTAGTTCAATTTGCATTATCTGGGCTTTGACCGACCGATGGTTTAAAAGTATGACCCTAAAGAAATAGATAAGAATTATTTCTATGGAAATTACAGGAATAAGAATAAGCAAGTGCTCCATGCCTAAAGGCTTCCCACTGTAAATACCCACCACAGACAAAACTATTTCAGTAACCAGTGGCGCTAAGATAAGCAAGCCCATTCCAATTAGTGACAAGAATAACCAAAAAGCCTCTTTAGCCTTCTTTTCAGCCAGTGCAGAAAAGCCTTGGTATAGTCCTACGAAGTTAAATCCGATTTTATACTCTTCTAACTTGTCTTTTAATGCGTTGGCTGCTGATTCTTTTGATGTTATTTCTCCATCCCATTGCTCTTTTAGTTTTTCAGCTTCGAGTTTCTTTTGCTCGAAATCTTTGAATACACCAATATTAGCGTCATTAATAAAGTCTTTTGCAATATTAGCTGGCATAACATAAGAGGCATAAATTATTTGCGATCTAACATCGTCATCCATTTTTCCACTGTCATGCTCTATTTTACTTTTAAGTGACCTTAGCTCCATGCTCAGTTCTTTACCCGGCCCCACAAGAAAATCAAATTCGCAGAGAAACCTATAGGACATACAGTAAATATGATCAATATGTGTTGGTTTTGATTGATCGAAATCTCTTAGCCACTGAAGAAATTGGTCACCAATATGCTTAATATTAAATGTGCATCTTTCTTCCCAGCCTTCTGGCGACTTATAAATGTATCCAATTATTTCTCTTGAAATCGACAAGCGCATAGCTCTTGATTCGTCTTCAATATGAGCTGCTTCAGCTTTACGAAGAAAGCTTGCCAAGACTTTTGCATTGTCTTCATTCTTAAAGAACATCGATACTCCAATTATCTACGGGTAACTCATAACAATTTTGTCTAAGACATTTGTCGTTTTATAAACCGACAAATGTCCATATATTACATTGCATTTATCTTAGCCCTCAAATAAACACCTGTAAACAACTAGTTAACTTCGGCTCATACTTCATAAATGCACAAATACCCCAAAATGGGGGAGATCAGTAATATTGGACAAAATGCCATACACTGTATAAATATACAGCACCCATAAATATGCCATTTTTCGCTTATAAAACACTCAGCTCAATGCTTGGTAATTTAGCTCGATGGTTTTAATTTTTGCTGCTGTTGATTATGATGAGCGTATACCCTGCCTTTTTAAATCCATTAAGGTTTTTTCAGTCATTTCATTAAGGATTATCTCATGTCTAGCTATAACGAATCTCCAAGGCAAATTGCACAAGCCACTGAGGGCTATGTGATGCAGCAAACTATGTTGCGTATTAAAGATCCAAAACCGTCGCTGGCATTTTATGAAAACGTATTGGGCATGAAACTATTAGGAAAGTACGACTTTCCTGGTATGGAGTTTACTTTGTACTTTTTAGGCTATGAGCAAGATATGCCAAAAGGCGATAATAAAGAAAAAACCCAGTGGGTGTTTCGCCGCCCTGCGCTGATTGAACTTACCCATAACTGGGGTACTGAAAACGACGACAGCTTTAGCGGTTATCACAGTGGTAATGAAGAACCAAAAGGCTTTGGCCATATTGGTATTAGCGTGCCCGATGTATACGCTGCCTGTGAGCGCTTTGCTAAATACGATGTGGAGTTTGTAAAACAGCCAGACGGTGGCTCAATGAAGGGCCTTGCCTTTATTAAAGACCCAGACGGTTACTGGATTGAAATACTCTCGCCAGAGGGCATTACTGACATAATTCAATCGCAATAAAAACCATTAAACATAAAAAAGCCTGCAAATGCAGGCTTTTTGTTTACAAGTACTGTGAAAAACTTGAATTTTTTTAACGACGTAGTGCGTCTATACGTGCATCAAGCGGTGGGTGAGATGAAAACAACTCAGCCATGCCTTTACCACTGGCAATACCAAAGGCCATCATTGAGCCTTCTAATTGCGATGGGTGGTTTTGCTTTAATCGCTCAAGGGCTGAACGCATTTTGTCTGCGCCAACCAACTGAGCTGCGCCGTTATCGGCTGCAAATTCACGTTTACGGCTGTAATGGGCAACCACTATGCTCGCCAATACACCAAATAATACTTGGAATAACATATCGAATAAGAAGTAAGTCCAGCTGCTGCCGCCCTCTTCTTCATCGCTATTGATAAAGTTGTCAACAATGCCAGCCAGCACTTTCGCGGCAAAAATAACAAAGGTATTAACCACACCTTGAATAAGCGTGAGCGTTACCATGTCGCCATTAGCCACATGCGATACTTCGTGCGCCAATACGGCTTCGGCTTGATCTTGGCTCATGTTATGTAATAAACCCGTACTTACCGCCACCAGCGAATTATTTTTACTCGGGCCCGTTGCAAACGCGTTCATTTCTGGGCTGTCGTAAATAGCCACTTCTGGCATGTTAATACCGGCTTTTTTAGCTTGAGCAGCCACAGTGCTTACCAGCCATTGTTCGGTTTCGGTACGAGGTTGGGTGATCACTTGCGCACCAGTTGATTTTTTGGCGATCCATTTAGACATAAATAACGAAATAAACGATCCACCAAAACCAAATACAGTCGCAATTAGTAAAATTCCGCCAAGGCTACGATGGCTTAAGCCCAGCGCACTCATTATTATTGAAAGCACCACACCTAATACCAACATAACCGCGAGGTTAGTTAATAAAAACAAAAATACACGTTTCATACGAGTTCTCCAAAAATAACATTTATTGCTGAGCGATTTACTATGTTTGATCGGCTTTGAGCAATCACTGCGTTATGACACACTATGTCATAACGTCAGCGCTATTCTGTGACAAACTATGTCGCAACACAAGGGTTATTTATGGATTTATCGATAATTTTTCAAGCAGGGTTTTATAAATTTTTAATTTAGGGGTTTGCTCTGTGTATGGGCTAATGGCAAGCAGTGGAAATGGTAAACGTGTTTTCAGTGAATCTAGGTTTGCTTGGTATTCATCCATAGTGGCATCAACTTGGTTTGCAATCCACCCTACACAATTAATCCCTAAGCTTTGCATGTGTGCAGCAGTGAGTAAAGCATGATTAATACAGCCTAGTTTCATCCCCACCACTAATATTACGGGTAGTTGCTCTGCTTTTACCCAGTCGTATAAATATTCGTTGTTATTAATAGGTAATGCCCAGCCGCCAGCGCCTTCGGTTAACAGGTAATCGGCACCTTGCTGCTTAACATGTTGATAAGCCATGCTGAGCTTTTCTACTGTTATGTTTAGTCCCGCATGCTCTGCAGCTATATGGGGAGCTATTGGCGGCTCAAATGCAAATGGGTTAATTATGTCGTATTTAGCGCTGACTGTGGCACTTTCCATTAGCATTAGTGCATCGGCGTTTACGAGCTGCTCAAACGCCATTTCACACCCAGAGGCAATCGGCTTAAAACCTATGGCGCGCTTTTTATGTTGCGCGAGTAACTTTAACAGCAAACTGGTTACATGAGTTTTACCGGCGTCGGTATCGGTACCGGTAATAAAAAACTGGTTCATGGCATGGCCTTATTATTTTTACTGGGCTTTTTCTAATGATAACAATACTACATGGTAAGATACATGGGCTTTATTGTTTACAAGCGGATAGGCATCACAGACTTTTTTTAGTGCTGATTTAGTTAATAAACCACGACGACTTGTTGCATGATTTTGTGTGGTGGCACCAATGGCTTTAATCGATTTTATAGCCGCTAATGCACTGCTGTGCTGATCGGTATAGATGACTTTTTTTGATACGTTGATCTTAAACCCGGCCTTTTCGACCGATTGGTTTATATTATTATGGCTTGCAAACTGATTAATATGATTATGTGAATCAAGCACTTCAAAGGCGGTTTTGATTTCGTTTAATGACCCTGCAACAACCGTACTAATATAGGCTTGCCCGCCTGGTTTTAATGCTTGGTAAAGCGAGTGCATTAAGGCTTCTAAATTAGCAGACCACTGCAGCGCAAAATTACTAAATAGCACGTCAATACTGTTAGCTTGCAGCGGTAAATTATCCATGTCGGCGCACAGTTTTGGGGTGTTTAAATCACTGCTTTTTAGCATGTTAAAACTTAAATCTATGGCAACAACTTGGCCAAATAATGCCCTTAAAGCCTGAGTATTAACAAGCGGCCCTGCCCCTAGGTCAACACAGAGCTTTTTAGGGTTTGCAGTAATGAGTTTAAATAAATCATTTGCCGCTTGTTTTTGCACATTAGCATGCTGGCTATACTTGTTTGCTGCTTTTGAAAAGTTATGCGCTGTGGTTTTTTTTAAAGCCCGAGTCGCTAAATACACTGTAGTGGGATTAAGTGGCTTAGTTTTAATTGCCTGCGGGCTTATCATGAAATAACCTTTTGTAAACCACCAACGAGTTGTTTTATATCGTCATGGGTGTGGGCTGCACTTAAGGTAATACGCAAACGCGAGGTATTGTGTAAAACAGTTGGCGGGCGAATAGCCGTTAGCCAAATGCCCTGCTGCTTTAGTTGCTCACTGGCTTTTAACGTTTGCTCGGCGCAACCTAAAACAATTGGTTGAATCGCGGTGTTAGAGTCCATTAGCGCAATGTGCTGCTCTTTAGCTAGGCGTTTAAACAGCGCAATATTAGCGTTTAATTTAGCTCGCTTGTCGTTGGCGTCTCTTATGCTTTTGATACGCGCCAAAGTATGAGAGGCAATAAACGGCGACATAGCGGTTGAGTAGGTATAATCACGATTAAACTGCAGCATGTAATCTATAAAATGCTGCGAACCTAATACGCACGCCCCACTACTAGCAACCGCTTTACCAAAGGTGATCACTAAAATATCGGGCAAGGTGTCGGCTGCAATTAAGGCTTCACAACTGCCTAGCCCCGATTTTCCTAAAGCACCAAAACCATGGGCATCGTCTATCATTAGCCAGGCGTTATGCTGCTTTGCTAAGGTAAATAGCGCTTTAATTGGCGCGGTATCACCATCCATGGAGAACACACCTTCAGACACAATGAGCTTATTGCGCGCTTTTGATTTTTCTAGCCGTGAGCGTAAATGGTTTATATCGTTATGGTTAAAGCGTATTAACGCGGCGTTGGCGTGTAATGCGCCATCAATTAAACTGGCGTGATTGAGTTTATCTTGAAAAATCGCACTGTGTTGCGCTGTCGCTTTATCTTGAAACAAGGCTTTTATCACACTGCTATTTGCGCTAAAGCCCGAATTAAACAACATGCCTGCTTCATAACCCAAAGCACTGCATAAAGCTTGCTCAAGCGCTTGCTGTGGCTGTTGATAACCCGTCACTAATGCTGAACTGTGGCTACCGAGTAATGGCGCACTGGTTAACTCCACCGGCGAATCGCCAAACCCTAAGTAATCGTTACTCGCAAAGTTAAGGTAGGTTTTATCATTAACCGTAATAGTGCGCGCCGTTGCGCTTTGCACTACATAGCGTTTACGCAATAGCTGTTGTGCTTTGCGTTCATCTAAATGAGTGTTTATAAATTCAAATGACATAAATGCTTTAACCTTCAACGCGATACTTTAAACCATTACCATAGTACTGAGCACTTTACGCTTCGTAAAATAATTCTGCGGTTGCTTTATCAGCCACTTGCGATGACAAAGACGCAGCAACGGCTTCATCAGAATAGTCTTCGGCTGTTTCTGGGTTCATCCCGAGCTTTTTAATTAATTGCATGTCGGCATCGGCTTCTGGGTTTTCTGTAGTAAGAAGTTTATCACCATAAAATATAGAGTTAGCACCGGCAAAAAAGCACATTGATTGCATTTGCTCGTTCATTGCATTACGTCCTGCTGATAAACGTACGTAGCTATGGGGCATCATAATACGTGCTGTGGCTATGGTACGAATAAACTCAAACTGATCTAAGTCATCAACGTTTTCAAGCGGTGTTCCTTTTACCTTTACTAGCATATTAATTGGCACGCTTTCGGGCTGCTGGGGTAAATTAGCTAACTGCATTAATAAGCCATAGCGGTCGCTTGCTTGCTCACCCATACCGACAATACCGCCGGAGCAGACTTTCATACCAGCGTCTCGCACATTACCAATGGTGTCTAAACGATCTTGGAATGTCCGAGTTGATATAATTTGCTCATAGTATTCAGGTGAGGTGTCGAGGTTGTGGTTATAGTAATCAAGGCCAGCATCACGCAGTGCATGGGCTTTTTCGTTATTTAACATGCCTAAAGTCATACAGGTTTCAAGGCCAAGGGCTTTTACTTCTTTTACCATTTGCGAAATGTATGGCATGTCCCTGTCTTTTGGATCTGACCATGCTGCCCCCATACAAAAACGGGTAGCGCCTTTTTGTTTTGCTAACCGCGCTTGCTCTACCACTTTTTCAACCTCTATGAGGCGCTCGCGTTCTAAATCAGTTTTGTAATGACCCGATTGCGGGCAATATTTACAGTCTTCTGGGCAGGCACCGGTTTTAATAGATAACAACGTAGAAATTTGTACTTCGTTTGGATTAAAATTAGCGCGATGCACAGAGGCGGCTTTAAATAATAAATCGTTAAATGGCATTTCAAATAAGGCTTTCACCTCACTGTGGGTCCAATCGTGTCGAACTGTTGCAAGCTCCATAATACTCTCTTTTATTTTTTGCTCTTGGTGTTATTGGCTTAGAATACGTATTGCCGTACCATTGTCAACGAAGCCCACTTAGTTAAAGTTTACATATGATTAATAAACAAACGATAGACCTTGATTTTGATCGTCAGCACATTTGGCACCCCTACACCTCAATGACTCAACCTATTCCGGTTTACCCCGTAACGTATGCAAGTCACAACCTTATTCACTTAGAAACGGGCGAACAACTTATTGACGGTATGGCCTCATGGTGGAGTGCTATTCACGGCTATAACCATCCGGTTTTAAATGAAGCGATGCAAGCCCAAATAAATAAAATGAGCCATGTAATGTTTGGTGGCATAACCCACCAGCCGGCAGTAGAGCTCTGTAAAAAGCTGGTAGCGATAACGCCAGAGGGATTAACAAAGGTGTTTTTAGCCGACAGTGGCTCAGTAAGTGTGGAAGTAGCGATAAAAATGGCGCTGCAATATTGGTTAAGCCAAGGGGTTACAACAAAACAAAAATTAATGACCCCGTTCAAAGGCTACCATGGCGATACGTTAGCAGCGATGAGTGTGTGCGATCCTATTAATTCTATGCATAGTTTGTACGCTGGTTTTTTGCCTGAGCATATTTTTGTGCCTGCCCCTATTAGCCAGTTTAATGGTGAGTTTAATCAAGCTGAGGCCGATGAACTCGAAAGCTATTTTTTAAAGCACCACCAGCAAGTCGCCGCGTTTATTATTGAACCTATTGTGCAAAACGCCGGGGGGATGAATTTTTATCATCCTGAGTATTTAGCCTGTGTGCGTAAGTTCTGCACTCAATATGATGTGCTGCTTATTTGCGATGAAATTGCCACCGGATTTGGCCGCACCGGCAAATTGTTTGCTGTAGAGCATGCCAATATAGAGCCCGATATACTGTGTATAGGTAAAGCGCTGACTGGTGGCGCAATGACCCTTTCGGCAACCATAACTAGCGACAAAATAGCCACAGGAATCAGCGAAGGAGAAGCTGGGGTTTTGATGCACGGGCCTACATTTATGGGAAATCCGCTGGCCTGCGCTGTTGCCTGCGCCAGTATTGATTTATTACTAAGCCAAAACTGGCAACACCGTATCAGCGAAATAAATACTCAATTACAGCAGCTGCATAAATGCCAAGCGCTCAGCGCCGTGGCGAATGTACGTACTTTAGGAGCTATTGGCGTAGTAGAGCTTACAGAAGAGGCTGGTAGCATTGATGTCGCTAAAATTCAGGCTTATTTTGTATCTCAAGGAGTATGGATACGCCCCTTTGGTAAGCTAATTTATCTAATGCCACCGTATATAAGTGACAAAAACAGTATTCGCGCTTTATGTGATACTATTTATAACGCCATAAAAGGTAAACATTACGTATAGATAGGTTAACTATTATTAAGGGTTACGTTAAAATTTATGCAAATAATTAGTTTGCTGCCTATTCGTCCCAAAACATTGGGATTTTTAGCCCTGACCTGTCATTTAGTGTGTTGATCTGAGTGATCTTTAGGGATATGATAATGCCTATCATTTACAATAACATTTATGGACTCACTTGCTATGAAAATATTACTTAAGCCTGCCAAGACATTAAGTGCAAGTTTTTTACTCGCCTCTGCGATTTTTGCACAACCTGTATTTGCTAATGGCCCTATTGGTGAGCATGTTAATCACCTTCAAGCTAATTTAAAAACTTACAATGAAGACGTTGAATGGATGATCTCTAAAGTCGATACCATGGTAAGCGATTACGAGAAAAAAGGCGCAAAAGCAGTTAATAGTGATGATTTGGTTGAGTACTGGGAATCAGTTAAATTCCACAGCGCAATAGAAACTAATTACGTGCCTGTCTATGCCTCTATTTGGCAAGGTTTGTATGGCATAAAAATGGCTATCGATAATAAAAAACCAGCGCTAGAAGTACGCAAACAACAACAAGCAATGAATAATGCCCTATGGCAAGGATTAGGCGCAGTTAAACTGGCGGCTAAGTTTCAACAAAAAGGGTTACTAGATAGCGTTAAAGCAACAGCAACCAAAGAAATGACGCAAAGCGCGACTATCGACGAAATTAAACATAAATTAGACCGAGTGGTCGCTAAATACGCAGAACGTTTAAGCGATGAAGCCACCAACATAGTGCACGACACTTACCTACATTTATTTGAAGGTGTTGAAGGTACACTAATTGAGCAAGACGCGAAGTTAGTAGAAGTTCTAGAAAAAGACTTTAACGTAACACTTCCACAAGCAATTTCTAATAATAAAAGTGTTGATGAAGTTCGTGATGTGGTTGTTGATATGCAAACCAAACTAAGCCGCGCTCAAACGCTGATTGAAAAAGCAGAAAAAGCACGTAAGGATGTATTTTAAGTGAAACGCAGAACCTTTATTCAAGGCTTAGCTGCGTTAGGGGTAGCGGGTGCTTTACCGCTATCGCTTTCACGCGCTTTTGCCGCTGATATTGCTATTGCAAACCCCGTGTCTGTTGATACATTGCCTAAATTAAAAGGTGCATTGACGCTTTATTTAGGCCGTGGTGAAGGTGGCTTATACGAAAACGTATTACAAGCCATTCAAAAAAAGAACCCTGATCTTGACCTTGCCATTCGTCGCGGCCCTACCGCAGCGCTTGCCAACACCATTGTTGCCGAAGCAAATGCAGGGGTTAAACGTGCCGACTTATTTTGGGCTGTCGATTCGGGCGCTATTGGTTTAGTTACCGATGCGGGCCTTGCCAAGCCCATGCCGAGTGATTTATCAGCGCAATTACAGCCACAATTTAGATACGATGAATGGGCACCTGTAACTGGTCGTATACGTACTTTGCCTTTTAATACTGAGCGTTTAACCAAAGAGCAAATTCCAACAAGCATTATGGAAATAGCCGACAGTGATTTAAGTATTGGTTGGGCGCCTGCTTATGCTTCTTTTCAATCGTTCATTACTGCTATGCGACTTTTAGAAGGTGATGATAAAACTGCTAAGTGGCTCAAAAAAGTTAAAAAACGTTCTAAAACCTACGCCGGTGAACTCGGTGTGGTAATGGGCGTTGAACGTGGTGAAGTAGACATTGGTTTTGCCAATCATTACTACACGCTGCGCTTAAAATCAGGTAAACCCGATGCAAAACTTGATTTAGCCTTTACGCAAAATGATGCTGGCTGTTTAGTTAACGCTTCAGGTATTTTATCGTTATCTGAAGACCCACTGGCAATCAACTTTATGCGCTATTTACTTAGCATTGAAGTGCAAAGTTATTTAGCAAGCGAAGCCTATGAAATCCCTTTGGTTAATGGCATTACTCAACCCGATGGATTGCCTAAGTTAACCAGTATTTCGCCACCTAAAATTGATTTAACCCAGTTGGCTGATTTACGCCCAACTATAGATTTAATGCGCAGCAGCGGCGTTTTATAATGCGAATACCTACATCTTACCCAATGGCGCTGCTTGCAGCGCTAGTGACCCTGACCCCTATTTTTGTTTTAATTACGCTTGCCTCTGACGCAAGCTCTTTTTTTGATAGCCATAATTTAACTATTTTAGGCAATACCCTGTCGTTAATGGGATTAACTGTATTAGGTTCAATTTTAATTGGTGTGCCCTTGGCATTCATTAGCGCCTATGTGCAGTTACCGTTTAAAAAGTTTTGGCTGGTGGTGTTTGCAGCCCCGCTTGCTATTCCCAGTTACATTGGCGCTTTTACGCTTTATGCTGCATTTGGTCCCGGCGGTGAAATAAACAACTTACTTGGTTTTGAAACCCCTTCTATGTATGGCTTAACGGGAGCCGCCATTGTCATGACCTTGTATACTTTTCCGTTTGTTATGATGACTACCCGTTCGTCTTTACTTAGTTTAGATGCCAGTATGGTCAACGCTGCTCGCACACTGGGTATGTCGATGACGCAAAGCGTATTTAAAGTTATTTTACCCCGCGTAATAAATGGCATTGCTGCAGGGTCATTATTGGTTGCGCTGTATACCTTATCTGACTTTGGTACCCCCGCAATGATGCGCTTAGATACGTTTACCCGTGTTATTTATGTGGAATACAATGCTTTTGCCTTAAGCCGTGCGGCTATGTTGTCACTGCAACTGATGGTGATTGTTGGCTTTTTATTAATGATTGAATCACAAATAAAAACCGCCTCAGAGCGTCAAGGTCGTTCGCTTATTTTATTCCCTAAAAAATGGCAACTAGGCGCTATGTTTGCCACCTTTGCACCTATTTTGTTACTCGCTATTGGCCTACCTTTAGCAGTATTTACTTTGTGGTTAGTGCGTGATGGCTTTAGCTCGTTTGATTTTAGTATTGCCTGGCATTCAACTTACGCTTCAGCCATTGCGGCTATTGTTACGGTTATTGTTGCCATTCCGGTTGCCCATGCGGCTTTAAGTGGTAAGGCCGGTAAAGTAATGGAACGCGTTACTTACTTTGGTTTTGGTATTCCGGGTATTGTTATGGGCACAGCGCTTGTGTATGGCGGCTTACAACTGCCCTTTTTATATCAAACGCTGGGCTTATTGATTATTGCTTATATGCTACGTTTTTTACCACTTGCGGTAGGTTCTGTGCGTACCAGCACCGAGCACCTTGACCCTAGTTTGGTAAAATCAGCGCGGGTATTAGGCGCAAACCCGCGCGAAGCCTTTACGCGTATTACTTTGCCCCTAACTATGCGTGGTATTATTGCAGGTGGGGCCTTGGTCTTTTTAGAGTCAATGCGTGAATTAGAAGCCACACTTTTATTAGGCCCCACCGGCTTTGAAACGCTTTCTACCTACTTATGGCGTGTTTATGAAGCTGGTTATTTTGGCCGTGCTGCTATTCCTGGCTTATTGTTGGTGGTGATTTCTGCGGGTGCTTTAGCTATTATGATGTCTGGCGAAAAACGCAACCAGTTTGAACATTAAGGATTTATAAAAAATGCTATCTGTAAGTCAGTTGTCTATAGATTATGGCAGTAACCGTGTTGTTAGCGATTTAAATTTCACCCTAGGTGAAAGCGAAATATTAATGCTTGTTGGTCCAACAGGTTGCGGAAAAAGTACGATTTTACAAGCGCTAGCGGGGCTTTTACCGATTAGCGACGGTGAAATTAAAGTGGCTAAATGGACTGCTACGCCAAAACATACTGTGGCGCCTGAAAAACGCAGCGTGGGTATGGTGTTTCAAGACTTTGCATTGTTTCCCCATTTAACGGTTGAACAAAACGTATGTTTTAAATTAAAAGACACCAGCCCTGCCGATCACTGGTTAAAACTTCTTGGTTTAGATGCATTTAGGCATAAAAAACCAGCCACACTGTCAGGCGGGCAAAAGCAACGCGTAGCATTAGCGCGTACCCTAGCCCACCAACCTGACTTTGTATTACTTGATGAGCCGTTATCTAACCTTGATGCTGCCTTAAAAGATATGTTGCGTTGGGATATCCGTAACGCATTAAAAGAAGCTGGCGTACCGGCAATTTGGGTAACGCACGATCAAGAAGAAGCGCTTTCGGTGGGCGATCGTGTGGGTGTTTTAAAAGGCGGTAAAATACAACAAATTGACACCCCAGAGCAGTGTTTTAGTACCCCAAACAACCGCTTTGTGGCCCGCTTTTTAGGTGAAGCCAGCTTTATAAAAGGAACCCTAAATAACGGCCAAGCGCTTACTGATATTGGTAATGTACCTGCAAACGGCGTTGATTGTGACACTGGTGAGGTAGAAGTTCTACTTCGTCCAGATGATGTATTATTAGTACAAAGCAGTATTGGTAATAATGGTGAAGTAATTTGGGTACGCTTTGAAGGCGGTAGCCGTTTATGCGCGGTTAAACTTGCATGCGAAACCGTGGTAACTAGCCGAGTAAGCCATGAGGTGGTTGTACACCCAGGTGACAAGGTACATGTTTCGCTCAGTACATCTCACCCATTGGCGGCATTTAAAAGCGTGTAGCCTATTTATCTTACTTGAGAGGAAACCATGAACGGACCAAATCCAAACAATCCATCACCTATGGACGGTTTTCCTCAAGTAGGTTATTTAAAAAACTTTATTAAGTCACCTAATATAGAAGTAGGTGATTACACGTATTACGACGACCCTGATGGGCCTGAACATTTTGAAAAAAATGTGCTCTACCATTTCGATTTTATCGGAGACCGTCTCATTATTGGTAAGTTTTGCGCCATAGCTAAAGACGTTACTTTTATAATGAATGGGGCTAACCATCAAACCTCCGGCTTTTCTACTTATCCATTTTTTATATTTGGCAACGGTTGGGAAAAGTCTGCTCCTCAACAAGGTGACTTACCTTTCAAGGGCAATACTGAAATAGGTAATGATGTATGGATTGGTTACAACGCCACTATTATGCCGGGGGTAAAAATTGGCAGCGGCGCCATCATAGCGAGTAAATCTGTGGTAACCAATGATGTACCTGCCTATAGCATTGTAGCCGGTAATCCTGCAAAAGTAATAAAAAAGCGTTTTAATGAAACAACTATCAATCAACTTTTAGCGATTGCATGGTGGGATTGGAGCAGTGAAAAAATCACCGCTCATTTAGATGCCATTACCCACGCTGATATAGACGTATTAGCTAACATTTAATAATTACCACTCAAACATGTAGGCCATTTTACTAATGGTTTTAAGCGGTATGTTATGGCTGTTGCGCTTGGCATATAAGTGCTGCATTGATTTGTCTTTTACTTCACCAACAATCACTTCTTTTACTTGATACCCTAAAGCTATCGCTGCTTGCGAATAGGCAATGAATTCCCATTTTTTAATGTTAGTGTTATCAACAATAACCAGTTCAATACCTTGTGCTAACGCGTTAATAAAACGTGCTAGGTTTAGGTTGTGGTATTGCGATAATTTAAACTTATCAAAATGATACTCACCCTGCTCGTTTACAAAGTAATCATCTGTTGAGCAAATAAAATAATTGCTTTCATCTGCGCCCGATAATTCGTCAGCGAGATTTTGCGCATAATATGACTTACCACTGCCTGGCAGTCCTCGTAAAATAAAAACTTGTTTCATAGCATCCATTTTTTATTAATGGTAAACGTTAATTCGGTTTGATTACTAATAATGCCACAAATTGATGAATTTTCAGAGTAACAAATGGTAATAGTAGCCATTTAACACTAAAAACTGGTTAAAAAAACCGCGCATGACTAAAAACTTTTAAAGAGTTGCCCACAACAGTTTTTTTATTTTACTTTACTAGGTATTATACAAGGTTCAAGTGCAGTGACCTCAAATGCTAAAAAGCATGAGTAACGCACAGTTAATTTATATAGTTAGGCAACTTATATCATTGGAGTGAAGATGAGCCATTTAGCGATTTCAGAGCTATTAAAAGGCAATGTTGCGGTAGACAGCCAAGTAACCATTAAAGGCTGGATCCGTACACGCCGCGATTCAAAAGCAGGAATATCATTTTTAGCCGTTCATGACGGTTCGTGTTTTGATCCTATTCAAGCGGTAGTTCCTAATTCACTGAATAATTATGATGAAGTTACAAGCTTAACAGCAGGCTGTTCTGTGTCGGTTACCGGTGTATTAGTACAATCAGCAGGACAAGGGCAATCTTTCGAAATTCAAGCTAACTCAGTGACTGTGTTAGGTTGGGTTGAAAATCCAGACACTTACCCAATGTCGGCTAAGCGCCACAGCATTGAGTATTTACGTGAGCACGCTCACCTTCGCCCGCGCACCAATATGATTGGCGCAGTAACGCGTGTACGTAACTGTTTAGCGCAAGCGATTCATCGTTTTTACCATGAGCAAGGTTTTTACTGGATCAGCACACCAATCATCACAGCCAGTGACTGTGAAGGCGCAGGTGAAATGTTTCGCGTATCAACCCTTGATATGCAAAACCTGCCAATGACAGATAAAGGCGAAATTGATTACAGCGAAGACTTTTTTGGTAAAGAAGCATTCCTAACGGTATCTGGCCAGCTAAACGGTGAAACATATGCGTCAGCTATGTCTAAAATTTACACCTTTGGTCCTACGTTCCGTGCAGAGAATTCAAATACATCTCGCCACTTAGCTGAATTTTGGATGGTAGAGCCAGAAGTTGCGTTTGCTGATTTAGAAGATATCGCAAAATTGGCTGAAAACATGCTTAAGTACGTGTTTAAAGCGGTATTAGAAGAACGCCGTGACGACATGGAGTTTTTTGCTCAACGTATCGAAAAAACAGCCATTAGCCGTTTAGAAGAATTTGTTGAAAAAGACTTCGCACAAGTTGATTACACAGACGCTGTAGAAATTCTAAAAGCATGTGGCAAGAAATTTGAGTACGCTGTTGAATGGGGTGTAGATTTACAGTCTGAGCACGAGCGTTACCTAGCAGAAGAACACTTTAAAGCACCGGTTGTTATTAAAAACTACCCGCGCGATATTAAAGCATTTTACATGCGTCAAAACGAAGACGGCAAAACTGTTGCGGCTATGGACGTAGTAGCACCTGGCATTGGTGAGATCATTGGTGGTTCACAACGTGAAGAGCGTCTTGATGTATTAGATGCACGCCTTGACGAAATGGGCTTAAACAAAGAAGACTACAGCTGGTACCGCGACCTACGTAAATACGGTAGCGTGCCACACTCTGGCTTTGGTTTAGGGTTTGAGCGCTTAGTTGCTTATGTTACCGGTATGGGTAACGTACGTGATGTAATTGCATTCCCTCGTACTAAAGGCAGCGCAACGTACTAAGCCACGCTTTGTAACGTTAAATAAAAAAACCAACCTACGGGTTGGTTTTTTATTGTCCTAAATCTTTATAAATATCTTTCGCTTATAAAGCATATTTGAAATTAACCAAAAGCCAATAACATGTAATAAAGCAAAGGTGAACGATGCCAATTTAGTGCTCATAACTAAAGCGAGTTGCTGATACATCCAATCCCCCAAGTTTAGCTCGCCAATATTAACCAGTGAATAGCTCACTACCCACACACCCGATAACACATAAATAAACAACGGATTCGAGCCATACACAATTAATGGATTAACAAGACGTTCGGGTTTTACTATGTCGCAAAGCCACACAAAAAAGGCCAGTACAATACAGGCAATCCCTGAGGTGTAAATAACGAAGGTACTGGTCCAAAGCGATTTATTAATTGGCATAATCAGCGAGCCTAATTGCCCTAAAGCGATACCAACAACCCCAATGACCAACAAACGCTTAATACTTGTCCATTGACTGCTAGAGCTGGTAAGTAAACGGGTAACCTCAAAGCCAAATACAACACTTACTACACTTGGTAAGGTGCTCAAAAGCCCTTCTGGATCAAACGCTAATCCTTTACCTTGCCACAAATGCGATTCACCTAATACCGCTATATCAACCGATCTAACCAGGTTGTTCTCTAGTGTATAGGCATTATTAGAACCAACACTTAAAAGCAGTAACCAATATGCAATTAAAATAACAACCGATAAGCTGATCACCCCTCGCCTGTTGAGTAACAATACACAGATAGACGCTAAAATATAGGCAATGCCTATTCGCTGTAATACGCCCAGTATTCTTAAGTTTTCAATGCTCGTGGTAAAGGGATAAATATTTAACGCTAAGCCAATAGCAAAAATAATTGCTCCTCGTTTTATCAGCCGTAACACTTGGCTTGCATTAGCTGTGCTGTTGGTTTTTTTAAATGAAAAAAACATCGCAGAGCCAATAATAAACATGAAAAACGGAAAAATTACATCCGTTGGTGTACACCCATGCCAATCGGCATGAAGTAAAGGTGCATACACGTGGGACCACGAACCCGGTGTATTTACCAGTATCATTAATGCGATGGTTAACCCCCGCATAGCATCAAGCGCTTTATACCTTGTCATTTTGGCTCCTATTTAATAATTTGTATGACTACAAATGACAACGCTGTCACTTTGTTATAAAAAAAAGCCAAGCGCAAGTAATTTAGATAAGTGGCGTTATTGAATTAAAAAAGCCGCAGAATCAAGAATGAAACGGCGGCTTTAAATCAGAATATTTAACTTTATATAATGCTGTGGTTATTAAACTTTATAAAGCTTGTTCAAGTTCAGGTAATACATCAAATAAATCAGCAACTAAACCGTAATCAGCCACTTGGAAAATAGGCGCATCTGAGTCTTTATTTATGGCCACAATAATTTTTGAGTCTTTCATGCCTGCTAAATGCTGAATTGCACCACTAATACCCACCGCTATGTATAAATTAGGCGCTACAATTTTACCTGTTTGGCCTACTTGCATATCGTTAGGGACAAAGCCTGCGTCAACCGCTGCACGTGAAGCGCCAATTGCAGCACCCAGCTTATCGGCAATACCATTAAGTAGCGCAAAGTTTTCACCATTTTGCATACCTCGACCACCTGAAATAACCACATCAGCTGCAGTGAGCTCTGGGCGTTCAGATTCGGTTTGCTCAACACTAACAAAGCTACTTAACTGTGAATCAGAGACCGTATCTAAGGTTGTGACATTAGCTGGCGCTTGTTCGCCTTGTAAATCAAAGCTACTTGCACGCACGGTGATCACTTTTTTACTATCGAGTGATTTAACCGTTGCAATGGCATTACCCGCGTATATTGGGCGTTTAAACGTGTCTGCGTCAATAACATCAATAATTTCTGAAATTTGTGCAACATCTAATAATGCGGCAACACGCGGCATAAAGTTTTTACCTGTCGTTGTGGCACTTGCCACGATATGGCTATACTCATCTGCAAGTGATAACACTAGCTCTGTCATGCTTTCAGCAAGTTGATGTTCGTACACCGCGTTATCTGCAAGTAATACATTTGTAACACCCTCAATGCTCGCAAGTGACTCACTCATGGCACCTAAGTTTATGCCAGCTAACAATACATCGACATCAAAGCCTAATTTTTTAGCGGCGTTAATGGTTTTTGAGGTTTCTGGTTTTAAGGCACCGTTATCGTGCTCTGCAATTACAAGAGTTTTCATTTAAATCACCTTTGCCTCTGTTTTAAGTTTTTCTACAAGCTGTGCAACGTCTTCAACAATAATCCCGCCGCTGCGTTTTGCTGGTTCTTCTACATGAACGACTTCAATACGCGGGGCTAAATCTACACCTAGCGAATCAGCCGCTATAACTTCTAACGGCTTACGTTTGGCTTTCATAATATTAGGTAGCGACGCATAACGTGGCTCATTCAAACGTAAATCGGTGGTGACTATTGCGGGTAAATTAAGTGCAACAGTTTGCAAACCGCCATCAACTTCGCGGGTTACATTCACTTTGCCATTTTCAATAACGACTTTTGAAGCAAATGTACCTTGGCCGCGATTAGTTAATGCTGCTAGCATTTGACCTGTTTGATTATTATCAGAGTCGATAGATTGCTTGCCTAAAATAACCAGCTCAGGAGATTCTTGCTCAACCACTTTCGCAAGTAACTTTGCAATATGGAGAGATTCTAGGTTTTGCTCGGTTTCAACATGAATCGCTTTATCAGCGCCAAGGGCAAGTGCTGTGCGTAATTGCTCTTGTGATGCTTTAGCGCCAATAGTCACAACAACCACTTCGCTTGCAATACCCGCTTCTTTTAAACGAATCGCTTCTTCTACCGCAATTTCACAAAATGGGTTCATTGCCATTTTTACGTTTGTTAAATCAACACCGCTGTTATCAGGTTTAACGCGAGCTTTTACGTTGTAATCAATCACTCTTTTTATTGGTACGAGAACTTTCATAGGGACTCCATAATTATTTAAACCTATAAGCTAACGTCTACGTCAACCTATTTATTTTATGAAATCAGACTACTTCCTGTTGACGTAAACGTCAACCTAAAATAACCTTAAACTATTCACAACCTGTAACGATTAATTTGCATAACAAAGAAACAGGTTGCTTAGCTTACTTTTTGCCTATAGGGCAAGAGTGAGTCCGTCATAGATAAAGAGGTTATTATGATTGAACGCGAAACCATGGAATTTGATGTTGTTGTTGTTGGGGCAGGCCCTGCGGGGCTTTCAACAGCAATTAAACTCGCGCAGCAAGCACAAGAAAAACAACAAGAGTGCATGATTTGTGTGGTTGAAAAAGGCTCAGAAGTGGGCGCGCATGTATTATCGGGTGCTGTTTTTGAAACCAAAGCATTGGATGAACTACTGCAAAACTGGCAAGAATTGGGCGCGCCTGTTACGACTAAAGTCCAAAGCGATGAAATTTATTGGTTTAATAACGAACAAAAAGCAACCTCTATTCCTCATTTTGCAACCCCAAACACATTTCATAATAACGGTAACTACATTGTTTCTATGGGGAATGTATGTCGTTGGCTTGCTGAACAAGCAGAAAGCTTAGGCGTTGAAATTTTTCCAGGCTTTAGTGCTCATTCACTTATTATTGAAGATGATGTTGTTAAAGGCATTATTACCGGTGATATGGGGCTGGATAAAAATGGCGACGAAAAAGACGGTTACATGCCGGGTATGGAGTTACGTGCTAAATACACGGTATTTGCTGAGGGCTGTCGCGGCCATTTAGGTAAGCAACTGATCAATCAGTTTGCTTTAGACGATGAATGCTCGCCACAGCATTACGGTTTAGGCTTTAAAGAAATTTGGCAAGTGGATGAATCTAAACATCAGCTTGGTAAAGTAGTTCACGGAACCGGTTGGCCATTGAGTGGCGATACTGGCGGTGGTGCTTTTATGTATCATAGCGAAAACAACCAAGTGGTGGTTGGTTTAATTGTTGATTTAAATTATTCAAATCCACATTTAAGCCCATTTGATGAGTTTCAGCGCTTAAAACACCACCCGGTATTTAAAAACACTCTCGAAGGGGGTGAGCGTATAGCTTATGGTGCGCGCGCCATTGCCAAAGGCGGTTTACACTCTTTACCTAAAATGCATTTCCCGGGTGGCTTGTTAGTGGGCTGTGATGCAGGCACGCTTAATTTTGCAAAAATTAAAGGTAATCATACGGCTATGAAGTCAGGCATGATAGCCGCTGAGGTCATTTTTAATGCGCTACAAAACGATTTAGCTAACACTGATTTAACCCAGTACACCGCTGAGTTTAAAAAGTCATGGGCGTATAAAGAGCTGTATCAATCTCGTAACTTTGGCCCTGCAATGCATACATTAGGTAAATTTGCAGGCGGCGCATACAACACCCTTGATCAAAACATATTTAAGGGTGCCCTACCGTTTAGTTTTAAAGATAACGTACCCGATCACGCCACTTTAAAAGACGCTGATCAAGCTGAAAAGATTGCCTATCCGAAGCCTGATGGCAAACTCAGCTTTGATAAGCTTTCTTCGGTATTTTTATCAAACACTAATCATGAAGAATCGCAGCCGTGTCATTTAAAACTCAAAGATGCATCAATTCCGATTAAGGTAAATTTAGTCAAATTTGATGAACCTGCACAGCGATACTGCCCTGCCGGCGTTTATGAAGTACAAGAAGTCGAAGGCGAGCAAGTCTTTGTGATCAATGCACAAAACTGTGTGCATTGTAAAACCTGTGATATTAAAGATCCGAACCAAAATATCACCTGGGTCACCCCTGAAGGTGCTGGCGGTCCTAACTACCCCAATATGTAACAACCTTTCTAAAGAAATTATAAACTTATCCTAAATTGCAGGGGCTTCGGCCCCTTTTTTGCGCTATGCTGTTAAGCAATATGAATAAATGAGAGTGTGTTATGGCGTCGTCGAGTGTAATTTTTCGTTTTTTAGCAGAGCCTACCGATGTAAATTTTGGTGGTAAGGTGCATGGTGGTGTGGTCATGAAGTGGATTGACCAAGCAGGCTATGCCTGTGCTGCAGGTTGGAGCGGTCATTACTGCGTAACCGTATCGGTTGCGGGCGTTAAGTTTAGCCGTCCTATTTTGGTTGGCCAAATTGTTGAAGTGGAAGCCAAAATTGCACACACCGGTAAAACCAGTATGCAAATTTTCATACAAGTACGCTGTGGCGACCCTAAAACCCAAAACTTAGTTGAAACTAATCATTGTGTAATAAGTTTTGTTGCTATGGATGAGACGGGTTACCCTGTTGCCGTTCCTGAATTCACATCTGTTACTGACGAAGATAAAAAGCTAGAAAATTACGCCATTAAAATGAAACAAATAGCGATAGAAACAGAAAACTTACTTTATCAAGTTTAATTAAGTACCTTTTGCAGGTATGTATAATCTACAACAAGCTGTAAATTCTACAATTTTTATTTTTTTACAAATTAACAGTACGCTTAACAGCTGGATGTTTTGCGTACTTAAACCACCAAAAAAGTTCAATAAATACACTTTAAGAGCAAATATTGAACAAAAAAATTATTGGCATGTTCACTGCAATTAGTAAATCGACGTTTGATAAATCTATCGAACATTAGATTTTATTTTTTAAAGGAGCTATACAATGATTAAAACACTTTCTCTCTCTGCACTTGCTTTAGCAACACTGGGTTTTAATTCAGCAGCACAGGCTGATGTTACCGACATGGACTCTCCACGTATTTATACGGGTATTGGTTACGGCCAATATTCATTTCAGTTTGAAGATAGCGAAAACGACACCGATTTCGATGACGATGCGCAAATGTTAAAAGGTTATATCGGTACTCAATTTAATGAACATTTAAGCCTTGAACTTGCCTATCAAAATTTTGATGAAGTGAGTGACATAGACAGTAAAGCAGAAATCGATGGGGTATCACTAGCAGCGCGTTTTGCAGCGCCAATCACTGAAGATTTTTCTGTTTATGCAAAAGGCGGTTGGTTTGAATGGGATGCTGATGTAACTCAAGAACTACCAGTAGGCAGCGTTAGCGTATCACAAGACGGTGGTGACGTATTTTATGGTGCAGGTATTGAATATGCTTTCACAACCAATATGCAAGTGCGTTTAGAGTATGAGCGTTACGAATTAGATGATGATATTGATCCAGAAATGGACGTTGCGTCAGTATCTTTCCAATATATGTTTTAATAACAACTCAATAGTTGCAATGTAAGGGTAAGGCTAGGTTTAGCCTTGCCCTTTTTTATTCCACATTTAAACCAATCAGTCTAAACTCTCTTTATGCTGATTATATTAAGCTAATGCCAGCAACGTTAATAAAAGGTAGAATAACGCTCTATTTTTTCTATAACCGAGCATTATGAGCGATTATCAAATTTCAGCTATTGGCCATATCCAATCACCGTATAAACAAAAATTTGCCATTCCTAGACAACCTCGATTAGTGCCTGAAGCAAAAGCTAAACTAATTTTTGCTCCAGATTTTAATCGTGAAGAATTTGTTCGTGGTTTAGATGAATTTAGCCACATTTGGCTGTTATTTCGTTTTCATGAAACCGCGGATAAAGGCTATTCAGCAATGGTGCGCCCGCCGCGCCTTGGTGGTAATGAACGTAAAGGCGTTTTTGCTACCCGCGCCACATTCAGACCTAACGCTATAGGGATGAGTGCTGTTAAGTTAGAGGGAATTGAATACAAAAATGGGCAGTTAGCGTTATTGCTCGCCGGTATTGATTTACTTGATGGTACACCTATTGTTGATATTAAGCCTTATTTGCCCTATTCAGACGCTTTACCTGATGCCAGTGCAGGCTTTGCCGACACGCGCCCAGAAACTCACATGAGTGTTGAATTTAGTGAGCAAGCTTTGGAATTTATAAATAAACAAAGCCACTATCCTGAGCTACAAGCGTTTATCAGCAATGTGCTAAAACAAGATCCTCGCCCAGCGTATAAAAAGCAAAAACAAGGCATGCAAAGTTATGGTATGAATTTGTATGAATACAATATTACTTGGCAAGTGACTGATTCTCATCATCTGGTTACTCATATTGAGCTCAGTTAAGCTAACTTTAAAGCCCTGCTATGGCTATAAAATTCGATAAAAAATCACTTAGCGCTTTAGTGTCAATGCAACCGCTGGTAAACTGAGCGCCTTAATTAAAAGAACATATCACTCTATTTCGGAAAAAACATGCGTACTAGTCAATATATACTCGCTACACTTAAAGAAACGCCATCAGATGCGGAAATTGTATCGCATCAATTAATGCTTAGAGCCGGAATGATCCGTCGCGTCGCTTCGGGTTTATACACTTGGCTACCCTCTGGTTTACGTGTGCTTAGAAAAGTAGAAAACATTGTACGCGAAGAAATGGATAAAGCAGGCGCAATTGAAATGCTCATGCCAGTAATTCAACCGGCTGACTTATGGGAAGAGTCTGGCCGCTGGAGTGAGTTTGGTCCAGAGCTTATGCGCTTTACCGATCGTCACAATCGTGAATTTGCCATGGGCCCTACCCATGAAGAAGTGATCACCGATTTTGTCCGCAAAGAAATTAACAGCTACAAACAACTACCAATTACTTTGTACCAAGTACAAACTAAAGTACGTGACGAACGTCGTCCGCGCTTTGGTGTTATGCGTGCTCGTGAATTTACTATGAAAGATGCCTACTCATTCCATTTAACCGATGAATGTTTAGATGCAACTTATCAAGTTATGCACAAAGCCTACTGTAATATTTTTGAACGTTTAGGCCTTGATTTCCGCCCTGTTATTGCTGATACCGGCTCTATAGGCGGTAGTGTATCGCATGAGTTTCACGTACTTGCTGAATCTGGCGAAGACGCTATTGCCTTTAGTGATGCTAGTGACTATGCCGCTAATATTGAAAAAGCAGAAGCGCTAGCGCCAACTGAATCGCGCCCTGAAGCAAGTAAAGAGTTAAAAGCATTCCCAACGCCTGATGCTAAAACAATTAATGAGCTGAAAAAACACTATGGTGTAAAACCACATCGCGGTGTTAAAACACTGATTGTTTATGGCGCCCCTGATGAAGACGGAAAACGTGGCTTAGTAGCACTAGTACTGCGTGGCGATCACGAGCTTAATGAACTTAAAGCTGAAAAACACCCACTGGTTGCTGCACCATTAGAAATGGCAACCGAGGCTGATATTGTGGCTGCCATTGGCGCAAAACCGGGTTCTTTAGGCCCTGTTGGCTTAAACATGCCAATTATTGTTGATAGAACGGCGAATGTAATGGCTGATTTTGTAGCTGGCGCAAACAAAGACGATGAGCACTTTAGTGGTATTAACTGGGATCGCGACGTAACAGACTACGAGGTTGCTGATATCCGTAATATTGTTGAGGGCGATCCTAGCCCGTGTGGTCAAGGCACGTTGCAAATTAAGCGCGGTATTGAAGTTGGTCATATTTTCCAACTAGGTACTAAATACTCAGAAGCAATGAAAGCAGGTGTATTAAGCGAATCGGGTAAAAACCAAACAATGACTATGGGTTGTTATGGTATTGGTGTATCGCGCGTAGTTGCCGCTGCCATTGAGCAAAATAACGACCAATACGGTATTACCTGGCCTAAAGCCATCGCCCCTTTCGATTTAGCAATTGTGCCAATGAATATGCATAAATCGCATCGTATTCCTGATATTGCTAATAATCTATATCAAGGTTTGAAAGATGCAGGTTTAGATGTGCTATTTGATGACCGTAAAGAGCGCCCTGGTGTTATGTTTAACGACATGGAATTACTCGGTGTACCTTACACGCTTGTAATTGGTGAGCGTAACCTTGATGAAAACAAGGTAGAACTTAAAAACCGCCGCACTGGTGAAAAGCTAATGATAGATATTGATAGCGCGATTGAAACAATCAAAAATCAATTTAATGCATAAGCTTAAAATTAATAAAAAAAACCGCTGTATGATTTTTTCATATAGCGGTTTTTTATTAATTTCTGTAAGCCAAGCTCGATTTTTTAAGTACTCATTTCAGCACTAAAACCTAATAATAATTAATTATCTAAACAACACATCTTCACGGTTAAACCATTTCACACAAAATGCCAGGAGTGCCCCTGCGATGAGTGCTGTTGCTAGGAATATCAATCCCACCAGCGTGTAATCAACGGTGCCTTTAACAATTTCTTTAATCGCTAAGGCGACGTTAGTTACCGGAATAAACGCCGTTTTAGAAGTCAGTTCCATGTTAGGCATTATTGAAATAATAATCGGGAAAAACACGACCATACTTAATGGCGTCATGTAATTTTGCGCTTCTTTAAACGAGCGTGCATAGATTGATATTGCCAAAGCTAATGCAGAAAAGGTTGCAGCTATAGGCAATAATAATACAAAAATCATCAGTAAGTCTGTGATAGCCAATGTACTAAAAGCGGCTTTAATAAATTCAAGATCAGCAAAAGCCAGCGCTAAGGCTATCCAACATCCCATACTAATTACGGTTATCGTGGTTGATGCAATTGACGTAGTGAGTAGAGTAATAAATTTACCCAATACTAGCTCAGTACGAGTAATAGGTGTAAGTAATAAAGTTTCTAAGGTACCTCGTTCTTTTTCACCGGCCCCTAAATCAATAGCCGGATACGTTGCGCCTACCAGTACTAACGGAATAAGTAGATAAGGTAAAAACCCACCCACTTTTTCACCTAGGTTTTCGCGCTTATCGGCAGTATCTACTTTAACTACATTAACTGGCTTTAAAATAGCTTCTTGTGCGCTTTTATCTATACCAAAGCTCAATAATTTACTTTCTTGTAAAGTATCGCTGTACTCTTTAGCAAGCTCTTTGACACGCTCAAATAAGAAGTTAATTGATTTTGAGTCATTAAATACAACTTGCCATTCGCTTTGCTGTTGCTCATTTAATGTTTGCACTGCATCGCTTGGCAGATATATTCCCATGTCGATATCGCCAGCGTTTACACCTGCTTTTAACTCCTCAACACTGTTGAAAGTTTTATCACCTTTATATAACTCAAAGCTTTTGTGATAAAACACTTTATCAGAAAATTCTGGCGCATAGTCGCCATTGATAATCACATAGGTATTTACTTTTTGTTCAGCATCAAGCGCAGCTTGCGAGGATATAAACGCAACCACAGCAAATAACAACGGGAAAACCACAATGGGAAATACCACCACGAACAATAAGGTTTTTTTATCGCGTAGCAGCTCTGTTAATTCCTTTTTAAATACTTCAAACATCATGTTTCTCCGTTAATATGTTCATAAACGCTTGGTTTAATTCTTCACTGTTGCCTGCTTGTTTAAATTCAGCGAGCGTGCCATCAAAACAACTAACGCCTTCATTAATTACCGCAACGCGGTCACATAAAAGTGCTACTTCATCCAAATGATGCGTAGAAAAAATAACAGGAGTACCTTGTGCTTTTAAGCCTTTAATAAAGTTGATCACCGTTTGGGTGGTCATAATATCGAGGCCGGTAGTTGGCTCATCGAGAATAACAACGTCTGGGTGATGTACCACAGCACGCGCAATGTTGGCTTTTTGCTTCATGCCGGTTGATAGGTTCTCAGCGCGCTTATCAATAAATTTATGCATATCGAGTAAGGTAAATAACTCTTCACAGCGTGCCTTAATAGCCTGCTTGCTCATGCCATGTAGCTTTGCAAAATATTCGATATTTTCTTTTACCGTTAAACGGCCATATAAACCAGTAGAGCCAGACAAAAAACCAATACACTTACGCCCAATGAGTGGCTTTTTAATTATGTCATTTCCTGCAATAGTAATACTGCCATCATCTGGTTTTAAAGCGGTAGAGATCATTCTTAATGTTGTGGTTTTGCCTGCGCCATTCGGTCCTAATAGCCCTAGTACTTCGCCTTTTGCACAGCTAAAGCTGACATTTTTAACCGAGTGAAAATAATCTTTATCTTCACGGGGGTCTATATCATCTATTTTATTTTTTTTATGATCTTTAGTGAGCTTAAATTTCTTTTTAAGCGCGGTAACTTCTATCATTTTCGTGTCCTTCGTTTCGGTCTAAAATAGTCCGTGTTATCGTAAAATGATGGATTGTTATTCTCATCACACCAACCAGGAACACCTAATAAAGGTAAAGGTGAAAGCTGTTTGTTATCGGCTAAACAATCATCAGTTTTAATCATCTCATAAAGGCGCTGATCTAGGTACTGATATTGCGTTACTAAATCTTTACAAAATATTTCATCCGGTACATTTACAAATAAGGCTTTGCCAGTCAGTCCAATATAAGGTTTAGTCAACATTTCGTAGTTAGCATGGCCAAACATAAAAGGCGCAATGGTTTTACCCCACAGCTCTCTATGCTCTATAAACGCTGTTTTCCATTGGTGGTCTCTTAACCACTCTTTCCACTGTGATTCGCTAACAGCTAGTACGACCCCACACTCGTCAAACAAAGTCAGTGCGTTACGGTGTTTACTACGTTGTTTTAATCCGTGCTCGGCTATTTCGTCTACATGACGCTGATTTATTAAGGCTTTTGTTTTTGGAAATAAACACCAAATAAAACCACCAAACAGATCATGCCAGTTTTGTTGTCGGGTGGGCACGTCCCCAGTTTCAAAAATGACTTGTTCATAATAGCGCTCAGCAAAATCAACCTTGGCATCATCGACAAAACGAATGGGGAGATTATTAGCATTGATGGCGTTTAAATACGGGGTAAAGTACGCAGGCTCAGGCCAGTCTGTTTGCTGATCTATTTTAAACAGCTGACGAAGGTGCTCAAATGCACCTCCATTTATACTCGTTACTTGAAATTGTTCTGGGGGAGTAAAACGCTTCATTGTTACCTTTACTGTACATTTTTATCAGCAACAGTTTACCGCAAAAACTGGTTCTAATTAACAGAAGTTCATATACTAACGCCACTTAGAACAAAAAAAGAGCCAATATGAAACGTTATTTTTCTTTGACCCTAATAACAACGGCAATTTTAGCCGGCTGTGCAACAACAAGTATCACATCTGATGATGTCGCTAAAGGCTACAACAGCATTCAAGCGGATGAAATTGCTAAGCATGTAAAAGTGTTAGCTTCAGATGAATTTGGTGGACGTGCTCCTTCATCTGAAGGTGAAAAGCTTACACTTGATTACTTAACAAAAGAATTTACTGCTTTAGGCTTTGAGCCGGGTAATGGCGACAGCTTTTTCCAAGAAGTGCCGCTTGTATCGTTAGAAGCAGACTCTGATATGGTGCTTAATATTGGCGGTAAAGACTACCAATACAAAAAAGACATGGTTATGGGCAGCAGCCGTATTAGTGCGCAAGAAGGAATTGAAAACTCGGAGCTTGTATTTGTGGGCTACGGTGTTAACGCACCTGAATATAACTGGAATGATTACGAAGGCCTAGATGTTAAAGGTAAAACCGTTGTTATGCTGGTAAACGATCCGGGTTTTGCAACTAAAGATCCTGCTTTATTCACCGGCGATGCAATGACCTATTACGGGCGCTGGACTTACAAATACGAAGAAGCAAGCCGTCAAGGTGCTGCTGGTGCTATTATTATTCATGAAACTGCTCCAGCGTCTTACCCTTGGTCTGTGGTTGAGAACTCATGGAGTGGCGAGCAATTTGGTTTCGTAAAAGAAAACAATAATATGGACCGTGTTGCTGTTGAAGGTTGGGTTACTGTTGATGTAGCAAAAGAGCTTTTTTCTAAAGCAGGCCTTAATTTTGAAACCGCCAAAGCAAACGCTGCCAAAGGTGCTTACCATGTTGATATGGGCGATTTAACAGCCACTGTGAATGTAAAAAACACCATCAAAAAATCGGTATCTTATAACTTTATTGCCACTCTTCCTGGTAGTAAAACACCCGATGAGCATATTATTTACTCTGCGCATTGGGATCATTTAGGAACGAATAAAAACCGTAAAGGCGATCAAATTTATAACGGCGCACACGATAACGCAACAGGTACAGCCGGTATGATAGAAGTTGCCGAAGCCTTTACCAAACTAGGTAAACGCCCTGACCGTTCAATGACCTTTTTAGCGGTAACCGCTGAAGAGCAAGGTTTATTAGGCTCGAAATATTATGCTGCGAATCCAGTTATTCCAGCTAATAAAACCGTTGCAAATATTAATATGGACAGCTTAAACCTATTAGGTAAAGTAAAAGATATTAGTGTGGTGGGTATTGGTAAATCACAAATGGATGAGCTATTAGCAACTGCGGCCAAAGAGCAAGGCAGAAAAGTATCGGGCGACCCTAAACCATCTTCAGGTGGTTACTACCGCTCAGATCACTTTGCCTTTGCTAATATGGGTGTTCCTGCCATGTATGCCGGTGGCGGTACACAAGCGTTTGATGAAGAAACTGCAAATTACCGTAAGCGTATGAGCTTAGTACTGCGTGGTTGTTACCACCAACCTTGTGATAGATACCGTGATGAGTGGGATTTATCAGGTGCGGTTCAAGATTTACAATTATTTTATAAAGTAGGTTTTGATATTTCGCAGCAATCTCAGTGGCCTACGTGGAATGAAAACTCAGAGTTTCAACGTAAAAAATAACTACTGCGCCAACACGTAAATGATATTGATTATCATTTGATAAAATAGTACAGTGCGATCTCATTCTTTAATTAGGTCGTACTGTATGTTTTTAACATCCCATTTAGGAGTTATTTCGCCAGCTGCAAAACGTGTTTTTCATCAAAATAAACGCCTAATTTTACCTCTGTTAATTTTAGTCTGTTTAGCCCTGCCCGGTTCACGCGCCATAACAATTACTGCACTGAGTGATGCTTTTTTTCAAGTCAGTGTGTTTGTTGTTGCGACCTTATTTATTTACTACTACGCGATTGATCATTTACCCAAACTAGAGCTTCGTTACCTAAATGCTAAGTCACCGGTATTAGAGGTAAGCTTTGCTGCTTTTTTAGGCATGTTACCAGGCTGTGGTGGCGCGATTATTGTGGTGACTCAATTTACAAAAGGCCAAGCTAGCTTTGGCGCAATTGTTGCTGTATTAACGGCCACTATGGGTGATGCCGCGTTTTTATTGTTAGCGACTCGCCCTACCGAGGGTTTAACCATCATGGCAATAGGGTTTGTGGTTGGCTCAGTAACGGGTTTAATCGTCAACACACTTCATAAAACAGGCTACTTATGCCCAACTGATCAAAAGCACACACCACAGGTTACCCTTTTACCGACGAAAATAATTACGCTCAGTAAGCCTATTTGGTACATCGCTATTATTCCGGGGTTACTCATTGCCTTTTTACTCGCTTTTAATATTGATTTGAGCCAATTTGGGCAGTACACCACATTCACTGTTACTCATTTTGGCGCATTAATGGCGTTGTTTGTCGTATTTATGTGGGCGTTATCTTCAAAAGGTGAAAGCTATAAAGAAGTAACCTCAGAAGATGATATATGCAGTCCACCTTCAAAACTCACAAAAGTACTGCAAGATACTCATTTTGTAACCGCGTGGGTGGTTGCCTCCTTTATATTATTTGAACTACTGGTGACAGTGTTTGGCCTTGACTTAAAAACATGGTTTTTAAATTATGCTTATATGGCCCCGCTCATAGCTGTATTAATTGGTTTTTTACCTGGCTGTGGCCCGCAAATAATTGTTACCACTTTATATATTCAAGGGGTTATTCCGTTTAGCGCATTAGCGGCCAATGCCATTTCCAACGATGGCGATGCGCTTTTCCCAGCCATTGCCATGACACCTAAAGCGGCTGTTATTGCCACACTATATACCGCAGTCCCGGCGTTGTTAGTTGGTTATGGACTGTATTATTTTAGCTAAATCAGTCTAGCTTTTATTTATTAAGTTATAAAAAAACCAGCTAATTGCTGGTTTTTTTAATTTATAAATGAATATAAAGACTTAGCGCATAGCCATCATCATTTTAGCTGGCTGCTCTAAGTATTCTTTCCATAAATTATTAAAGCGCGCGATAGTGCCGCCATCAATTACACGGTGATCCCCTGACCAACTTACTTGCATAATTGCACGCGATACCACTTGCCCTTGCTCGTCAAAGCGCGGAAGGTGCTGTAATTTACCTAAGGCAACAATCGCCACTTCTGGCTTATTAATAATTGGCGTAGCTATAGTGCCACCAATCGCACCTATATTCGAAATACTAATAGTACCGCCTTTTAAATCATCTGGTGCTACGCGGCCTTCTCGAGCTGAATCGGTAAGCTGAGTTAAACTGTTAGCAACCTCTACAATACTTTTAGTTTGGCAAGCCTTAATGTTAGGCACTAATAAACCGACTTTAGAGTCTACTGCAACCCCAATGTTATGATCGTCATAGTAAGTAATTTCGCTACAATCATCATTTACTTTTGAGTTAAGTACTGGGAATTGACTCATTGCCAACGATAACGCCTTAATAAAGAACGGCATCATAGTTAACTTAACACCCTGTGCTTTATATTGCTCTTTAAGATCAGTTCGAAGTGCAATTAAATCAGTTAAGTCAATTTCATCACTGTAGGTAAAATGTGGAATAGTAGAAACCGATGCCACCATTTGTTTTGCCATGGCCGCTTTAATGCCTTTAATCGCTTCTGTTCGTGTTCCACCCGAACTAGTCGCGTTACTCTGAGTCGTTTGTGGCTTGTTAAGCTCAGAGGTATCCATGCCAGATGGCACTTCATTTTTTATAAACGCCTCAATATCTTGTTTATAAATACGGCCATTTTTACCACTACCTGGTACGCAGGTTAAATCAACGTCAAGCTCACGCGCTTTACGCCTAACCGCCGGTGATGCAACCGCTTTTTCGTTAACTATTGCAGTTTGCGTTTGCTTAGCAGGTGCGTCTGACGTTGCGTTACTTTGTGCTTTTACAACTGCTTGGTTAACATCAACGTCTTCTTTTGCGACTTGCCCTGCAACCGTCATTTGAAATAATGGGCTATGCACCTTTGCAATTTCACCTTTTTGATAATACAGCTTTTGCACTGTACCGGTGTATTTAGCCGGTATTTGTACTAATGCTTTATCGGTCATTACATCACAAACGGCTTGGTCTTCTTCTATTTCATCGCCCTCTGCCACTAACCATTCAACAATTTCACACTCAACAATACCTTCACCAATGTCGGGTAAAATAAAGTCTTCTAAGTGTTCACGAGTACTTGTTGGTGAAGAAGCTGTTTCAGTCTCTTCACTAGGCGCTTCACCGGCAACATCCATTGCAAATAACGGCGCATGTACTTTAGCAATATCGCCTTTTTTACAATGCAGCTTAGTGATCACCCCATCGTGTACCGCTGGAATTTGCACTAAGGCTTTATCTGTCATCACATCACAAATAGGCTGATCTTCTTTTACAGTGTCGCCCTCTTGTACCAGCCATTCGACTACTTCGCATTCAACTATGCCTTCACCAATGTCGGGTAATATAAAATCTTTAGCCATGGAAACCCCTAAAAGTTCACTGATTGTTTAATTGCGGCCATTACTTTTAATGCATCTGGAACATATTCTTTTTCGAGCGCCAGCGGGTATGGCGTATCTAAACCACACACACGTAAAATAGGCGACTCTAAATGCAGAAAACACTCTTGAGCGATGGTTGCGGCTATTTCTGCGCCAAAACCGTTAGTAATAGGTGCTTCATGACTAACAATAAGACGGCCTGTTTTAGTCACTGATTTAGCAATCGTTTCAACATCCCATGGTAAAATACTGCGAAGGTCAATCACTTCACAGCTAATGCCCTGTTCACTGGCTTGCTTTGCCGCTGCTTCTATAATTTCCATTTGTGCACCCCACGCTAATAAAGTAACGTCAGTACCCTCTTGAACCACTTCAGCTTTACCAAGTTCAATGCTGTAATCTTCTTCAGGCACTTCACCAGTTGAAGCACGGTATAAACGTTTGGGCTCAAAAAATAGCACTGGGTTGTCGTCTTTAATACACGCACGCAGTAAGCCTTTAGCTTGGTATGGGTTACGCGGCACGACAATTTTTAACCCTGGCGTGTGAGCAAAGTACGCCTCTGGCGATTGCGAGTGATACAAACCACCAGCAATACCGCCACCGTAAGGTGTACGAATCGTTAGATTACCCACATTAAACTCATTACCACTACGATAACGAAACTTAGCCGATTCATTCACTATTTGGTCAAACGCAGGAAAGATGTAATCAGCAAATTGAATCTCTGCCAATGCAGGTGCACCAAAGGCTGCCAAACCATTAGCAAAGCCTAAAATACCTTGCTCTGTGAGCGGGGTATTGAATACGCGATGCTTACCGTACTTTTCTTGTAACCCTGATGTTGCTCTAAAAACACCGCCAAAATAACCCACGTCTTCACCAAAAATACACGCTTGAGGATGTTCATTCATGGTGATATCTAAAGCAGAATTAATTGCATGTAGCATGTTCATTTTAGCCATTACTTAATTCTCCCTGCTGTTGTTGGGTAGGCGTCTGGATGTGCTTTTATATGCGTTTTAAGTTCATCATATTGGCGTTGTAAAGATGGAATTGGCGTATCGTAAACATCTGAAATTAGCTCTTCTAACGCCGGCTTATCAATTACTTCAGCGCGTTTTAGTGCCGCTAAAATATCATCACGAATTGTTTCTTTCGCTTTGATATCTTCTGCGTCATCTAACCAATTTTGTTTTACTAACCATTTTCTAAAGCGCTCAATTGGGCATGTTTTATAGTTTGCTTCTTCATCTTTTGAACGGTAACCGCTTGGATCATCTGATGTTGAATGCGCACCTAAACGATACGCTATCGATTCAATTAATACCGGTTCACCTTGTGTCGCAGCAATTTCGCGGGCTTTTTTAGTAGCCGCGTAAACGGCGAGCGCATCACTGCCATCAACACGAATAGTTTTAATACCATAACCCACACCACGCGATGCAATCCCATCGCCTTTAAATTGCTCATCGGCTGGGGTTGAAATAGCATAACCATTGTTACGTGCAAAAAAGATAACCGGTGCTTTATGTACTGCAGCCATATTTAAGCCTGCATGAAAGTCACCTTCTGAGGCAGCCCCTTCACCAAAATAACAAATAGTAACGTTATCAATAGTACTTGCTAGTTCACCTGTTTTAGCATCAATGTGTTTTACTTTTTGACCATATGCGTAACCCGTAGCCTGTGGAATTTGTGTTCCCAAAGGTGATGAAATGGTCATGTAGTTAAGTGCATTAGAGCCATAATGGATCGGCATTTGACGGCCTTTACCTAAATCTAATTCATTAGAAAACATTTGGTTCATAAATTGATCAAGGGTAAAACCACGATAGTGTAAGGCTGCTTGTTCACGATATTGCGCCATGATCATGTCATCTTGATCAAGGGCTGCAGCAGAGGCTGTTACCGCCGCTTCTTCCCCTAAACACTGCATGTAAAAGCTAACACGCCCTTGGCGTTGAGCACCCTGCATACGTTCATCCAATAAACGAATAAAACGCATGGTTTCGTATAATTTAATAGCGGTGTGTTTAGAAATATCAGGTGCAGGAGCACTAGGATGAATGTCGCCGTCCTCAGTTAAAATACTCAGGGTTGGAATATTAAGTGCGTGGCCGTCAATAAACTCAAGCTCATGATTAATATTCAGCGATACGTTATTGGGATTACTCATAACCTACCTTCTTTTGTTGTCGGTATCACAGCGCCCCTTTGGATTATTATTATGGGTGATAGTTGCTGAATAAACTTTGCAACATCTGCACTGTATTTAATTAAAGCTGCCAACACTTTACGTTAACGTAAAGTGTTATTCAACAAAACTGTGACCAAAGAAAAGTAAATAATGAGCAAAAAACTGGCAAGTTAACTATACATATAATTAACCACTTATTAATCAGTTGGTTAAACTTTAATAACAAGTGGTCTGATGTGTTGATTTAGCTAAAGCGGCTATCCACTTGCATAGGGACTACCGTAAGCAATGCACGTTGCCCAATGGCAACCTGTGCGTTAGGAAAAATAATTGCTTCCCCTTCTACGTCGGCATATATGGCATTATCGCCATCGGTGGCTAAAAGCTCACCCTTTGCAAACCCTGTAAAATTCTCGGCATCGTCAGAAAACGGAAAACTAAAGTTTTGCTCTGTGCGGTTAATAGTTCGATGAACAGAAAAAAACTCAAAGTCACTTGCATTAAATTCTGGGTATTTTACTTCTTTTTGGCTAATTAATGCAGTTAGAGTTTGTTTTGTTTTTGCAAAGCGTGACATGTCGTTTTCACCAAAGGGTTTCACTTGCCCAAGCTCTACAGTAAATGAGTCGGCACCATGAACAAACGACGAATAGTAGCTAAACGTGGTAGCAGGCGACTTCATCATCAATACTGTATTCACACCACAGCTTAATAAGAACTGCAGTTGCGACTTTTTCCAAGGCTTGCCATGTAAGAATGGGTAAACAGCAAATTTTTCGTTTTTAGAACCGCGAATAGCGGTATGTAAATCATAATGACAGCGATACGTACCCTGCTCTGAACGGGTGTAAAAATCGCTAACATATTGCTCAAGTTTATCAGCGCGAACGCGTTCGTCGTTCATCGCTATACCATCAACAGTGTGGTGGCCGTTAAACAAGCGGTTTAAGTTCTCTTCTACAAATCGTTTACCAATATTAATTGACTGAGGATTACCAAAAATAAATAAAACACGCTGTTGTAATTCAAGTTGCCCACTAATAATGTGTTTAATCAGTTCATCGCAAATTTCAATGGGGGCTGTCTCATTGCCATGAATGGCACTGGATAGCACCACATTTTTTGAGGTAACACAATCAGGCTCAAACTCAATCACTCCGGTATCGTGTATGGTAACCTGAGTATTGTTATTAAGCGTAAATTGACCTGCCTCTAAATGCCATTCATGGTTACGCGAAAGCGTTAAAAAATCACCATCTTGTTTTAATTGATTAATATATTCTGCAGTGGCTGACATAACGATAAAAGCCCTTTTTTTTTAAATTATAGATACAAAAACGGCTGATAAAATCAGCCGTTTTTAGTTGTAATTGCATATTAGCTAATCACTGAATCAACCAGTTTTTTAGCTTCTTTTTCTAATAAGGCTAAGTGCTCTTCGCCTTTAAATGATTCTAAGTAAATTTTATAAATATCTTCCGTACCTGACGGACGCGCCGCAAACCAGCCGCTTTCAGTTACCACTTTTAGCCCACCAATAGCTGCATTATTACCTGGCGCATGAGTTAGCTTTTGTAAAATAGGCTCACCCGCTAAGGTATCTGCTTTTACGTCATCAGCACTGAGTGCTTTTAATCGCGACTTTTGCTCAGGCGTTGCTGGCGCATCTAGGCGTTTATAAAGTGGCGCACCAAACTCTTGCTCTAGTTCTTTATACAGCGCAGACGGGGTTTTACCCGTAACTGCAAGAATTTCAGCGGCGAGTAACCCCATAATAAAGCCATCTTTGTCTGTACACCAAACCGTGCCATCAAAACGTAAGAAAGCCGCACCAGCGCTTTCTTCACCACCAAAGGCCAATTTGCCTTTGTTTAAACCCTCAACAAACCATTTAAAGCCAACGGGTACTTCTTTTACTTTACGCTTGTTGCGCTCAGTTACTTTGTCAATCATTGAGCTAGAAACAAGGGTTTTACCGATTTCAACACTGGCATCCCAATCACGATGCGTTAGTAAATAGTCAATCGCTACGGCTAAAAAGTGATTAGGATTCATTAACCCATCTGGTGTTACTATGCCGTGACGGTCATAATCAGGGTCATTACCAATCGATAAATCAAAATCATCTTTAAGCGCAATTAAATTAGCCATTGAATAAGGTGATGAGCAATCCATACGAATTTTGCCATCTTTATCAAGCGGCATAAATGCAAAACGCGGATCAACACTGTCATTAACGACCGTTAAATCTAAATTATATTTTTGCGCAATCACTGGCCAAAAGTTAATGCCTGAGCCACCTAATGGATCAATACCAATCTTGATGCCTGCATCGCTAATCGCTTTTAAATTAATAATGTTTTTTAAATCATCAATATAAGGCGTCATTAAATCTTCGTAGCGAATAAAACCAGAACGGGAAGCTTTAGCAAAAGGAAACAGTTCTACTTCAACTAAGTCTTCTAATAATAATTGATTGGCTCTGTCCTCAATCCATTTTGTAACGTCTGTATCTGCAGGACCGCCATTGGGCGGGTTATATTTAAAACCGCCATCTTCTGGTGGATTATGAGATGGAGTCACTACAATACCATCGGCAAGCTCGTTAGGATGATTTTTATTATAACTAACAATAGCATGGCTAATAACTGGCGTTGGAGTAAAGTCACCATTTTCTTGGGTGATCACTTGCACTTCATTAGCAACCAACACTTCAATTGCTGAGTTAAAGGCCGCCTCGCTCAGTGCGTGGGTATCTTTACCTAAAAATAACGGACCAAATATATCGTTCTGTTTTCTATAATCACAAATAGCTTGGGTGATTGATAATATGTGTGATTCGTTAAATTTTACATCGTAGGCACAGCCTCGATGCCCTGAGGTGCCAAATGCAACACAATGCTCGGGGTTTTGCTCTAAGTCAGGCTCATTTAAATAATACGCAGACACTAACTTTGGTACATTCACTAAAGCCGATTGTGGTGCAGTTTTACCTGCGCCGGAATGAATTGCCATGGTCTTTCCTTAAAGATAATCACGAATTTTTTCAGCTTGCTCGTTGCTATAGCCTAAACTAAGTGCAACTTCATGCAGCATCATTTTTTTACGCGTGGTATTAGAATTGGTCATCACCCAATATTCACTGTCAGTGATATTTTTTGGGTTCATACTACTACCGCTATTCACTAAGTCTTCTTTGCTGGTCGCGAAGTAAACACGATCTCGACCTTTAATATCTAGCACCGCAGAGAAATCTGTTTTATGCGTTCGATAAAATGCACTTAAAATAAATAAAAAACGACCTACAACGCCTTTTTGCATCGCCAATTCTTCTTTATTTAAAATATTAAATACGTTTGCATTTTTTTTATTTACCGGCGGTTTTGCCACTTGGGTTGGCTGTTCAACGTCTGCTATAGATTGTTCTAGTGATGAATTAGACACACTTACGGTTTCATTTTTATGATCAGTGTCTAGTTTAGTGGTGTTAATTTTTTCGCCGTTGAGATTTAATAAACGACGTAAAATAGTGGATGCACTCTCACCAATACTCTGTGTATTGCTTGCAATGTACTGATATAACTCGTCGTCTATGTCGATTTGTTTCATGTTCTTCCTGTCATTACGGGTCACATTTTTCTTTCGATATGATTATACCCAAATCACCTCAAGATGCGAGTTTCAGTTGGAATTAAAAGCGATTTAGGCAAGGCATTGATTGCAAACAATAGTCGTTCTATTGCTAAAACCAATAACGCAGTATAAATCGCTTTTAAACCAACCCTCTGGGCGTTTCACAGGAACTTACTCTCATCGTTGTTAATTTTTAAAAGGGATCACCATTGTTGCAAACTAACGCCTTGATATTAAGCCCCGGTGAAACGCTGAATTCTGTATCTTGTGATGGTTTGGGTATATACCCAATCCAGTTAGAAATGCGAGTTACAACCCACGCGACTCTAAACATAGTAGTAATTAATAATTACTAAATAATCAGGAAGCTAGGTGTTTTTGAGTCCAACATACAAATAATACCTGTATTTTTTGCTTTTTAGGGTAATGCTCGGCAAACTATGCGCAAAATTGAAGGAGACGTCTATGCAATTAAATTACAAACAAATTGGTCAAGGTCCAAATGTTATTTTGATCCATGGACTGTTTGGCTCTTTAGAAAACCTTAATGTGATTGCAAAGCCATTAAGCGAGCATTTTTGCGTAACCAATGTTGATTTACGTAATCATGGCCTTTCGCCCCACAGCGATGAAATGGATTATACTGCAATGGCTAATGATGTTGTTGAATTAATGACGGCATTAAACATACAAAAAGCGCATCTGGTTGGGCACTCTATGGGCGGCAAAGTGGCGATGCAAATAGCACTGAGCCATACTGATTTAGTCGATAAACTAGTGGTTCTTGATATTGCGCCTGTGAGCTACCCTGCGCGCCATACCCAAATACTTGAGGCTTTAAATGCAGTAAAAAATGCAGATATTAGTGATAGAAAGCAAGCTGATTTAATAATGCAACCGTATATAGAGGAGATAGGTGTACGTCAGTTTTTATTAAAAAGCTTATATAAAAATGATGATGGGCACTTTGTTTGGCGCTTTAATCTACCTGTGCTCGATGATAAATATTCAACTATTACCGCAAACATTAATGCAAATAATTCTTGTTTGTGCGAAACTCTGTTTATTAAAGGTAATGACTCTGACTACATTTTAACCGAGCATCGCGAAGCGATTAATGCGCTGTTTAAAAACGTCAGTGCAAAAATCATTCATGGTGCGGGTCATTGGTTACATGCCCAAAAACCACAGGCTGTAAACAAAGCAATCAATGATTTTTTAACTGCAGTTTAATGTTATTTTTATGGCGTGTTTTTGATTTATCACACTAAATAATTAAAGATTTATGTGCTATAGTACGCGCCGTTTAATTTAAAGGTTATACGTCGATGGTCAGTCAGTTTATTAACGAATTTGATACCTTAGGGTTGTATTTTGGCTTAGCAGGTATTTTTATTTTTATCGGCTTGGCAATTAAAGACGTACTGAAAAGCGGCAATGTGCCTAAATTTGGTCGTTATATTGTGTGGCTGGTACTCTTTTTAGGTTGCTCTGGCTTTATTGCCAAAGGACTTATTCAGGTATTTTGGCAAGGTGCGGGTGTAGGTTAAGCATGGCCAAGTCAGAAACAGATAGAACAACGCTTGATTTATTTGAATACGAGAAACGTCCAGGAAGACCTAAAACTAATCCCCTTCCTCGGGATATGCAGTTAAAGGTTAATAAACGTAATCAAATAAAAAGAGATAAGGCACGTGGTTTAAAGCGTGTTGAATTTAAAGTTTCGTCACAGCTGTATCAGGCACTCAGTGATATGGCAGATGCACAAAATATTAGCCGCAGTGCGTTGATCGAAACAATTTTACAAGAAAGATTGGCTATTGATAGATAAAAGGTTTAAATCCATGGCAAGTGTAGGCATTTTTTTCGGAAGTGACACAGGTAACACAGAACACGTAGCAAAAATGATCCAAAAAGAATTGGGTAAAAAGCTCGTTGCTGTGCATGACATTGCAAAAAGCTCTAAAGAAGAGATTGCTGAGTTTGATCTGATCTTATTCGGTATTCCAACTTGGTATTATGGTGAAGCGCAATGTGATTGGGATGATTTCTTTCCTGAGCTTGAAGAAGTAAGCTTTGAAGGTAAACTAGTTGCTATTTTTGGCTGTGGCGACCAAGAAGACTATGCAGAATACTTCTTAGATGCTATGGGCATGATCAACGATATCGTAACAGAACGTGGCGCTATTGTTGTTGGCCATTGGCCAACAGACAGTTATGATTTTGAAGCATCAAAAGGCATGGCTGATGACAAACATTTTGTTGGTTTAGGTATTGATGAAGACCGTCAGCCAGAATTGACTGAGCAGCGTGTTAAGCAGTGGTGTGCTCAGGTATATGATGAAATGTGCTTAAGTGAGTTAGCAGATTAATCCCTCCTTTTTTATGCTAACTGTTTAAAATATTATCAAACAGTTAGCATTTTCCGCGTTAATATTGATATAGATCAATTGTTCTTTGCACTTCCTGCTAAGGCACGTTATCCTAACTGTTATTGTAACGAGTACATCTTGCAAGATGTCTAGTATAACTAAATAAAATTGAGACAGATTTAATGACTGATCATAACTTGGAACTTAAAAAAGCCGGGCTAAAGGTAACTTTACCGCGTATTAAAATTTTAGAGATTCTTCAATCTCCAGATAACCAACACATAAGCGCTGAAGATGTTTACAAGGTTTTATTAGATCTAGGCGAAGAAATTGGTCTTGCGACTGTTTACCGTGTTTTAAACCAATTTGATGATGCAGGAATTGTAAGCCGTCACCACTTTGAAGGCGGTAAGTCAGTATTTGAACTTTCTGGCAGCACTCACCATGACCACTTAGTGTGTTTAAAATGTGGCAAGGTTGTTGAGTTTGAAGATGATTTAATTGAACGTCGTCAACTTGAAATAGCTGAAGAAAACGGTATTAAGCTGACCAATCACTCTCTTTACCTATATGGCGAATGTGAAGATAAAGACGCGTGTAAAGCGTTTGCGCAAAGCAATAGTTAAAAGCCTATTTAGTTTAATAAAAAAAAACCTGCGATTAAGCAGGTTTTTTTTAACTAAAAAATAGAGCAATATTATTTGTGCTCTATTTTAGCCCACGAATCACGTAAGCCTACCGTTTGGTTAAATACCAGGTTTTCTGATTTAGTATCACGTGAGAAATAACCGGTACGCTCAAACTGAAAACCTTGTGCAGGTATAGAATTAGCCAATGAAGATTCAAGTTTAGCATTAGAAATAACCACTAATGAGTCTGGGTTTAACGTGCTTTCAAAGTCCTCTGCGGCTGCAGGGTTAGGCACACTGAATAAACGGTCATATAAACGTACTTCAGCTGTCACTGACTCAGGCGCAGATACCCAATGAATAACCCCTTTTACTTTACGACCATCGCTTGGATTTTTACCCAATGTTTCAGGATCGTAAGTACAGTAAATAGTTGTAATTTCACCATTGTCGTCTTTTTCAACACGCTCTGCCTTAATCACATAAGCACCACGTAAGCGTACTTCTTTATCAAGCACTAAACGTTTAAACTTATTGTTCGCTTCTTCACGGAAATCTTCGCGTTCGATAAAAATTTCACGCGTGAAAGGCACTTCACGGCGACCCATTTCTTCTTTATTTGGGTGATTAGCCACAGAAAGCGTTTCTACTTTATCGACTTCATAATTCTCAATCACAATTTTCACTGGATCAAGTACAGCCATAGCACGCGGAGCATTTTCGTTTAAGTCATCACGGATACACGCTTCAAGCATGCCCATTTCAACCATATTTTCCTGCTTAGTAATACCGATACGCTGACAGAATTCACGAACAGATGCCGGTGTATAACCACGACGACGCAGACCCGCAATGGTTGGCATACGCGGATCATCCCACCCTTCTACGTGCTTATTAACCACTAAGTCATTAAGCTTACGCTTTGACATAATTGTGTATTCAAGGTTTAAACGTGAAAACTCAATTTGTTGCGGGTGACATTCAAGGCTGATGTTATCCAATACCCAGTCATATAAACGACGGTTATCTTGGAACTCTAGCGTACATAATGAATGAGTAATGCCTTCAAGTGCATCAGAAATACAATGCGTGAAGTCGTACATTGGGTAAATGCACCACTTATCCGCTGTTTGATGATGATTAGCAAAACGTATACGGTATATAATTGGATCGCGCAGCACCATAAATGAGCTGGCCATATCTATTTTAGCGCGAAGGACACATTCACCTTCTTTAAATTCACCGTTACGCATTTTTTCAAATAATGCGAGGTTTTCTTCAGGTGATGTTTCGCGGTATGGGCTGTTTTTACCAGGCTCTTTTAATGTACCACGGTATTCGCGAGCTTGATCTGCAGTTAAGAAACAAACATACGCTAAGCCTTTATTAATAAGCTCTACCGCATAACCATAAAGCAGATCAAAATAGTTTGACGAATACTTAATCTCACCATCCCAATTAAACCCTAACCACTTTACGTCTTCTTTAATTGAATTAACGTAGTTAATATCTTCTTTTTCTGGGTTTGTATCGTCAAAACGAAGGTTACATAAACCGTTATAGTCTTTGGCGATACCAAAATTTAAGCAAATTGATTTTGCATGGCCAATATGTAAAAAGCCATTAGGTTCAGGTGGAAAACGGGTATGCGTTGTGGCATGTTTTCCACTTGCTAAATCTTCATCAATTCGGGTTCTAATAAAGTTATTTGGGCGATTCTCGATTTCCGCCATAGGATTATAAACCTCTGTATATTGCGTGATAACAAAACTACTGCATTATTACAAAAACCAACCTTAACATACAGTAATAGATGCGGGTTTATGCAGTTATTACCAAAGTTTGTTAGATAAGGGATAGTTTATGAGCAAAATTTGTTTTAGCGCAATATTAAAGTCATTAAAGCGATTTATAGTAAACGAATAACCCCAACTTAAAGGAACGAAGATGGCCTCATTAAATCAACACCGCATATATATTCCAAGTAATGCACGTGCAAATCATTACTTATTAGCCGAAATTACACCTAATGAAGATTTTTATAAAAACTTCAGTAATATTAATGCTTGCTATGAACGAATTGCGCGTCAGTTATTTGCATCATGTGATGAATATGAACTGCATAATGTTCATTTACTCGCAAATGATAAACTCCCCGTGGTGAGATTTCATGATGAGTCTTACCAACTTGAAACCAATAAGCAAATGTTGTTTTTTTATAACCCTCGTTACCATGAAGCACATAAACTACATCACACAGAAAATCAGCAAAGTAAAAAAATACGCCTATTGTTTTTAGCTACTGGTGAAGATATACGTGCCCACTCAGCGCAATTTCATACCAATGTACAAAAAGTATTGAGTCATTTACAAGATCAGTTATTCTTAGACCAGCCAAGCTTTAAGCTGCGCGATCATCAACATTTAACCTATGATTTATTCGCTAAAGAAAAAGGTAATAAAGAAAGCTATGGATATAAACTAAGAAGTTTATACCCTCGTTATCAATCCAGACAATGCGCAATACCTAGTAGCCATGCTGAAATGACTTACGTCACCTTCTCTATTCCCGTGTCACGTAATATTAAAACGCAATTTCAAACACAAATTAATAGCCATACTTATAAACCGTTTTATAACCACTTTTTGCAGTTATTTACTCAACTTTGTGAAGATAATAAACTCACCCATGCAGCGATGGTTGCCAATGGGGCAATGCCAATAATTCGTAATAGTGAAGTAGATAGAAATGAGGGAAATGGTGAGTTACAAAAAATTAGTTTTGATATAGAAGATTCAGCGCCGCAAATAAAAGTATTTTTTGATGAAAATAAACTCGTAGAGACGCTACATTTTGTGATTGTTGCCGCCGCACATAACAAACATGAGATTGGCTATGGTCGCTTTATGAACCAAGTAGAGAAAACCGTTCATGCATTCTGTGATGAATTAGCTATTAATAAGCAGCGCCAAGATTTATCTCTGCGATTTTTTCAACATATTAGTTACCCGTTTTAAAATTAAGGGTAATACGCTCTAGTCATAGATAACAAAAAGGCTCGCAATTGCGAGCCTTTTTTAAAGAATAACCGCTGATTACCAGCCTGTTTTTTCTTTAAGTGCTTTACCGATATCAGCCAGTGAACGTACAGTTTTTACGCCCGCAGCTTCTAATGCAGCAAATTTCTCATCAGCAGTACCTTTACCGCCTGCGATGATTGCGCCAGCGTGACCCATACGCTTACCTTCTGGTGCAGTAACACCAGCAATGTAAGAAACAACAGGTTTAGTTACGTTAGCTTTGATGTACTCTGCAGCTTCTTCTTCTGCAGTACCACCAATTTCACCAATCATTACGATTGCTTCAGTTTGGTCGTCTTTTTCGAACATTTCTAAAACGTCGATAAAGTTAGTACCTGGGATTGGGTCGCCACCAATACCAACACACGTAGACTGACCAAAACCAGCATCTGTAGTTTGCTTAACCGCTTCGTACGTTAAAGTACCAGAGCGAGAAACAATACCTACTTTACCAGGCTTGTGGATGTGACCAGGCATGATACCAATCTTAGTCTCACCAGGAGTGATAACACCTGGACAGTTAGGACCGATCATACGTGTACCTGTTTGATCTAGTTTAACTTTAACGTCAACCATATCAAGTGTAGGAATACCTTCAGTGATACAAACAATTAGCTCGATGCCCGCATCGATTGCTTCTAAGATTGCATCTTTACAAAAAGGTGCTGGTACGTAGATAACTGATGCAGTTGCGCCAGTTGCTTCTACAGCGTCACGTACTGTGTTAAATACTGGAAGACCAAGGTGCGTTTGACCGCCTTTACCTGGGCTTACACCACCAACCATTTGTGTACCGTACTCAAGCGCTTGCTCTGAGTGGAAAGTACCTTGACCACCAGTGAAACCTTGACAGATAACTTTTGTATCTTTATTGATTAATACAGACATTATTTGCCCTCCGCAGCAGCAACAACTTTTTCAGCCGCGTCTGTTAATGATTCAGCAGCGATGATGTTTAGATCAGACTTAGCAAGTACTTCACGACCTAGTTCAGCATTAGTACCTTCTAAACGTACAACTACTGGTACTGTTACACCTACTTCTTTAACTGCGCCAATGATGCCTTCTGCAATCATGTCACAACGAACGATACCGCCGAAGATGTTAACTAAAACAGCTTTAACGTTGTCATCTGAAAGGATAATTTTGAATGCTTCAGATACACGTTCTTTCGTTGCGCCGCCACCAACATCTAGGAAGTTAGCTGGCTTGCCACCGTGTAGGTTTACGATGTCCATAGTACCCATTGCTAGGCCTGCACCGTTAACCATACAACCTACGTTACCATCAAGGGCTACGTAGTTAAGCTCGAAGCTTGCTGCGTGAGCTTCACGCGCATCTTCTTGAGATGGATCGTGCATTTCACGGATTTTAGGTTGACGGTAAAGTGCATTACCATCGATACCGATTTTACCATCTAGACAGTGAAGGTTACCTTCATCTGTGATTACTAGCGGGTTGATTTCAAGTAATGCGAAATCGAAATCGTTGAACATATTACCAAGACCCATGAAGATCTTAACAAACTGTTTCATTTGCGTTGGGTTAAGACCCAATTTAAAACCAAGCTCACGTGCTTGGTAAGCTTGAGGACCTACTAATGGATCGATCTCAGCTTTGTGGATAAGTTCTGGTGTTTCTTCAGCAACAGTTTCAATTTCAACGCCGCCTTCAGTAGACGCCATGAACACAACTTTACGAGAAGCACGGTCAACAACAGCACCTAGGTACAGTTCGTTAGCGATGTCAGTACAGCTTTCTACTAAAATTTTAGCAACTGGCTGGCCTTTCTCGTCTGTTTGGTAAGTAACTAGGTTTTTACCTAACCAGTTAGCTGCAAACGCTTTAACTTCGTCGATAGTTTTAACTAGCTTTACACCGCCAGCTTTACCACGTCCACCTGCGTGAACCTGAGTTTTAACAACCCACATATCGCCGCCAATCTTTTCAGCAGCTGCTGCAGCTTCTTCAGGTGTATCGCAAGCGAAACCTTGAGAAACTGGTAAACCATATTCGGCAAAAAGTTGTTTTGCCTGATACTCATGCAAATTCATGATGCTTTATCCAATTTTTTATATTAAAAGAGTTGAATATTTATGCAAATAAACAACTATCCCAAATTGCGTGCCTAGTATAGATCTCATGGCGCTACATGAAAACCCCAGTATGACCATAGGCACAAAAAAAAAGCTGTGATTTTAACTCACAGCTTATATTTCATACTACTTAATTAAACATCCAGCAGTAAACGTGTTGGATCTTCAAGTAACTCTTTAATTGTTACTAAGAAACCAACTGATTCTTTACCATCGATTTGGCGGTGATCGTAAGATAACGCTAAGTACATCATAGGTAAGATTTCAACTTTACCGTTTACAGCCATTGGACGATCTTGGATTTTGTGCATACCCAAAATTGAAGACTGCGGTAAGTTAATAATTGGAGTAGATAGTAACGAACCGAATACACCACCGTTGGTGATAGTGAAGTTACCGCCGGTCATATCGTCAAGCGTTAGCTTACCATCACGACCTTTAAGCGCTAGCTCACGAATACCCTTTTCGATTTCTGCAACAGATAGCTTGTCACAGTCTTTAAGTACAGGTGTTACTAAGCCACGAGGTGTAGAAACAGCAATGCTGATGTCGAAATAGTTGTGGTAAACAATATCATCGCCATCAATTGATGCATTTACATCTGGGAAACGCTTTAACGCTTCAGTCACTGCTTTCACGTAGAAAGACATGAAACCTAAACGGATACCGTGGCGCTTTTCAAATACTTCTTGGTACTGCTTACGAAGATCCATGATTGGCTTCATGTTAACTTCGTTAAATGTAGTTAACATTGCAGTAGAGTTTTTCGCTTCAAGAAGACGATTCGCAATTGTTTTACGTAAACGTGTCATAGGCACACGTTTTTGTGTACGGTCACCCATAGGTGCTGCTGGCGCTGCTTCTGCTTTTGCCGCTGGCGCAGGTGATTTTAAGAATTGATCAACATCTTCTTTAGTCACACGACCATTTTTACCTGAACCTTTGATTTTTGATGCATCAAGGCCTTTCTCAGCAATTAAACGACGAACTGATGGCGTTAACACATCTGAACCCTCGCTTGAGCTTTCTTCTTTGGCTTCTGGTGCATCCGCTTTAGCGTCAGATTTAGCGGGGGCAGCGCCTGCTTTTACTTTACCAATTACTTGCTCACCAAGAACAGTATCGCCTTCGTCATGAATGATTTCACCCATAACGCCGTCTTCTTGGGCAACCACTTCAAGTACAACTTTATCTGTTTCAATATCAACCAAGTTTTGGTCGCGTGTTACCGCGTCACCTGGTTGAACATGCCAAGTAGCAATTGTTGCATCTGCAACTGATTCTGGAAGTACAGGTACTTTAATATCCACTTCTTTACCTTCTGATGCTGGTGCTGATTGCGCCGCCGGCGCGTCTTCTGATTTTTCTGATGCTGAGCTATCTTCTTTTGGCTCTTTACTTGGTGATGCTTCTTGCGCATCACCAATTAAACCGATCACTTGGTCACCAAGTACCGTAGCACCTTCTTCTTGTGAAATTTCAGTGATTACACCGTCATTTTGTGCAACCACTTCTAAAACCACTTTGTCTGTTTCAATATCTACTAAGTTTTGGTCACGGCTTACTTTGTCGCCAACACTTACATGCCATGTAGCAACGGAAGCATCTGCAACCGACTCAGGAAGAACAGGAACTTTAATTTCTGTGCTCATTGCTTATCCTTTCTTTTCTATAGTAAGCGCGTCGGCAACGAGCGCTTGTTGTTCTTTAGTATGTACTGACATATATCCACATGCAGGAGATGCTGATGCCTTACGGCCTGCATATTTCAATTTTGCACCTTGTGGAATTGCATCAACAAAGTGATGTTGTGAGCAGTACCAAGCGCCTTGGTTTTGCGGCTCTTCCTGACACCACACAAAATCAGTAACGTGTTGGTAACGTTCAATAATTGCTTTCATTTCGTCATGTGGGAACGGGTAAAGCTGCTCAACACGAACAATTGCAATATTGTCTTGCTCAAGTTTACGACGTTCTTGTAATAATTCGTAGTAAACTTTGCCGCTACAAAATACAACACGTTCTACTTTCTTAGGGTCAATCTCATCAATTTCATCAATGATATTGTGGAACACACCTTCAGATAACTCTTCAAGTGTCGATGTTGCTAATGGATGACGTAATAACGATTTCGGTGTCATTACAATCAATGGACGACGCAGTGGTCTAACTGATTGACGACGTAACATTGCGTACACTTGTGCCGGTGTTGATGGTACACACACTTGCATGTTGTGATCAGCACAAAGCTGTAAAAAGCGTTCTAGACGAGCCGAGCTGTGCTCTGGACCCTGACCTTCATAGCCATGAGGTAACAAGCACGTTAAGCCACATAAGCGACCCCACTTTTGCTCACCTGAACTTAAGAACTGGTCAAATACCACCTGTGCACCATTAGCGAAATCACCAAATTGTGCTTCCCACAATACTAATGAAGTCGGCTCTGCAGTTGCATAACCATATTCAAATGCTAATACCGCTTCTTCAGACAGTACTGAGTCGAACACTTCAAACGTACCTTGATCTTCACTAAGGTTCTGTAATGGTAAATACGTTGCACCATCTTTTTGACTATGAACAACCGCATGACGGTGGAAGAAGGTACCACGACCTGAATCTTGTCCAGTTAGACGAATATCAGTGCCTTCAGCTGCAATAGTTGCATACGCTAAAGTTTCTGCCATACCCCAATCAAGTGGTTTTTCGCCAGCAGCCATTGCTTTACGATCATCGTATATTTTTTTAACACGAGATTGTGCTTTGTACTCTTCTGGGTAACTTGCAACTATGTTACCAAGTTCTTTAAGCTTTTCTACCGAAACGCTAGCATCGTAATCAACACTCCATTCATGGCCTACATACTTAGCCCAATCTGAAGAGTGTGATGTTTCTGGCTGTATTTCTTCAACAACACAGTTGCCATCGTCTAAACCATTACGGTAATCATCAGCAAGCGCTTTCACTTCATCTTCTGTGAAAGAACCTTCAGAAATCAGCTGATCCGCGTAGATTAAACGAGGTACTGGGTGTTTTTTAATTTTTTGGTACATAATTGGCTGTGTAGCGTTAGGCTCATCAGCTTCGTTATGACCATGGCGACGGTAACAAACAAGGTCAATCACAACGTCACGTTTAAACTGATTTCTAAAATCAAGCGCGAGTTGCGTTACAAAAGCAACCGCTTCAGGATCATCAGAGTTTACGTGGAAAATTGGCGATTGAACCATTTTTGCGATATCAGTACAGTAATCAGTTGAGCGTACATCGTCTTTTTTACTTGTTGTAAAACCAACTTGGTTATTAACAACAATACGGATACTACCGCCACAACTAAATGCATTAGTTTGCGATAAGTTAAACGTTTCTTGAACAACACCCTGACCTGCAATTGCTGAGTCGCCGTGGATAGTGATTGGAAGTGCTTTGCTGCCTGTTTTGTCATTAAGACGATCAAGACGTGCACGCACAGAGCCCATAACCACCGGATTTACGATTTCTAAATGCGACGGGTTAAACGCAAGTGCCATGTGCACGTTGCCACCTTTAGTCGCGAAATCTGATGAATAACCCATGTGGTATTTAACATCACCTGAGCTTAACGTTTCTTTGTGCTTGCCAGCAAACTCATCAAAAAGTTCTGATGGATTTTTGCCTAGCACATTAACAAGAACATTTAAGCGACCACGGTGGGCCATACCAATAACGGCTTCTTTTTGGCCACTTTCACCGGCACGGTGAATAAGCTCTTTTAACATAGGCACTAACGCATCGCCACCTTCAAGTGAGAAACGCTTAGCACCCGGGAACTTAGCCCCTAAATATTTTTCAAGACCATCAGCCGCTGTTAATCCCTTGAGGATTCGTAGCTTTTCATTTTTATCAAATTTTGGCCTAGACTGAACAGACTCTAAACGCTGTTGTAACCAACGCTTTTCTTCTGTTGATGTGATGTGCATATACTCGGCGCCAATAGAACCACAGTAAGTGGTTTTTAGTGCTTGGTATAACTCACCTAAAGGCATAGTATCGCGGCCAACGGCAAACGATCCTACGTTAAATTCGCGGTCAAAGTCAGCATCCGATAAGTCGTGGTACTCTAGCTCTAAATCTCGTACACGTTCTCGTTGCCAAATACCTAGTGGATCTAGGTTTGCATTTTGGTGTCCACGAAAACGGAAAGCATTAATAAGTTGCAGTACTTTAACCTGTTTAAGGTCGCCACCACTGCCCTCTGCTACCACTACTTCTCTATGCTTGTTTTTAGCAAGCGCCGCAAATTGTGAACGAACTTCTGAATGTTTTACTTCAACATCCACACCATCTACTTTTGGTAACTGTTCGAACACTTCTCGCCATTCTTCTGGCACCGAAGTCGCATCGTCTAAATACGCTTCATAAAGCTCTTCAACATAAGCAACGTTACCGCCGTTTAAATGTGAAGATTCTAGCCATGCCTTCATCACACCTTCGTGCATTTATAAGCCCTTTTTTTTAGCGCAGAAATTAATAGTTATATAACAAGATGGCTAATAAATTATTAGCCATCTTTCGTCTACTAGAAATTAAACCGAGCGGTTTAATAACATAGATTTTATTTGTCCAATTGCTTTGGTCGGATTAAGACCCTTAGGACAAACGCTAACACAGTTCATGATACTGTGGCAACGGAACACACTGAATGCATCGTCTAAGTCAGCTAAACGCTCTTCTGTTGCTGTGTCTCGGCTATCAGCTAAGAAACGGTAAGCATGAAGAAGGCCTGCTGGACCTATAAACTTATCTGGATTCCACCAGAAAGAAGGACACGATGTAGAACAACATGCACATAAAATACACTCGTAAAGCCCATCTAATTTATCACGTTCTTCGATAGATTGAAGACGTTCACCTGCAGCAGGCTCATCATTAATTAGATACGGTTTTACTTTTTCGTATTGAGTGTAGAACTGACTCATGTCAATAACAAGGTCACGAACAACAGGAAGTCCAGGTAATGGACGCACTACGATTTTACCTTTGCCATTTTTTTGCAGCGTAGATAAAGGAGTAATACATGCTAAACCGTTCTTACCATTCATGTTTACGCCGTCTGAACCACACACGCCTTCACGGCATGAACGACGAAACGATAGTGTAGGATCTTGCTCTTTTAATAGTAAAAGTGCATCCAATACCATCATGTCTTGGCCTTCCTCAGTTTGCAAAGTGTAATCTTGCATACGAGGTGCGTTATCAACATCCGGATTGTAACGATAAACTGAAAATTGTACTTGTGCCATCGTCTCGCTCCTAGTAGGTACGTGCTTTAGGTGGGAAAGCTTCACGTGTTTTAGGCTCGTAGTTTACTTTACGCTTGCTCATTTCATCCGTTACCGGATTAAATACTGAGTGACATAACCAGTTTTCGTCATCACGATCTGGGAAGTCAAAGCGAGAGTGTGCGCCACGGCTTTCAGTACGGAAGTTTGCAGCTACTGCAGTTGAGTAAGCTGTTTCCATTAAGTTGTCTAGTTCTAAACATTCAATACGCATGGTGTTAAAGTCTGATGATTTGTCATCAAGACGCGCGTGCTGTAAACGTTCACGGATTTCTTTAAGTTCAGTAAGACCTGTAGCCATTGAGTCACCTTCACGGAATACCGAGAAGTTAAGCTGCATACATTGTTGTAGGTCTTTCTTGATTTGAACTGGGTCTTCGCCTTGACCAGCTGTTGAGTTTTCCCAACGGTTAAAGCGCGCAAGAGACGCTTCTAGGTCAGACTCTGAAGCCGCTTTAGAAATTTCAACGTCATTTAGGTATTTACCTAAGAAGTTACCTGCTGCACGGCCAAATACAACTAAATCAAGTAATGAGTTACCACCTAAGCGGTTAGCACCATGTACAGATACACAGGCAATCTCACCAACAGCAAATAAACCTTGTACTACTTTTTCGTTGCCAGCAGCATCGATATTAAGTACTTGACCATTTACGTTTGTTGGCACACCACCCATCATGTAGTGACATGTTGGGATAACTGGAATCGGTTCTTTTGCAGGATCAACGTGAGCAAATGTTTTAGCAAGATCACATACACCTGGAAGACGTAAGTTAAGCGTTTCTTCGCCTAAGTGGTCAAGTTTCAACTTAAGGTGAGGACCCCAAGGACCATCACAACCACGACCTTCACGAATTTCTGTCATCATTGAACGAGCAACAACGTCACGAGACGCTAAATCTTTAGCATTTGGTGCGTAACGTTCCATGAAGCGTTCGCCATCTTTATTTAAAAGATAACCACCTTCACCACGACAACCTTCAGTTACTAGCGTACCAGCGCCAGCTATACCTGTCGGGTGGAACTGCCACATTTCCATGTCTTGCATAGAAATACCAGCACGTGCAGCCATACCAACACCGTCACCGGTATTAATGTGAGCATTGGTTGTTGATGCGAAAATACGACCTGCACCACCTGTCGCTAACACAACTGCTTTTGATTTGAAGAAGGTGATTTCACCTGTTTCAATTTCAATCGCTGTACAGCCTACTACATCGCCATTATCGTTTTTAACTAAATCAAGTGCATACCATTCTGAGAATACATTGGTTTTGTTTTTAACGTTTTGTTGATAAAGAAGGTGTAATAATGCATGACCCGTACGGTCCGCTGCTGCTGCAGTACGCGCAGCCTGTTCACCACCAAAGTTTTTCGATTGACCACCGAAAGGACGTTGATAAACACGGCCATTTTCAAAACGCGAAAATGGTAAGCCCATGTTTTCTAATTCAGTAATAGCTTCTGGGCCAGTTTGACACATGTATTCGATAGCGTCTTGGTCACCGATAAAATCGGAACCTTTAACGGTATCATACATATGCCATTCCCAGTTATCTTCATGCGAGTTACCTAGCGCGACTGTAATACCGCCTTGAGCAGATACAGTGTGTGAGCGTGTCGGGAAAACTTTAGAGATTAGCGCACATGTTTTGCCAGATTCAGTAATAGCAAGAGCAGCGCGCATACCTGCACCACCGGCACCAATTACTACGGCGTCAAATTCACGAACAGAATATTTCACTTAAACACCCCATAAAACGATTAAACCCACAGCTACGTAAGCAACAGCCATTAGGTTTAGTACAAAGCCTAAAAAAGCACGCAATTTAGCGTTCTTTACATAGTCGGTAAGAACCTGCCAAAGGCCGATGCGGGTATGAACCATAATGCAAACTAGGGTGATTAACGTTGCCCCTTTCATTGCTAGGTTTGAGAATAGGCCTGTCCAGGCTTCATATGTGACTTCTGGCATTGCTAAAAAATAGCCAATAATAAAGATTGCATACGCGCTGATTATTAATGCCGTTGTGCGTAAAGATACAAAATCTTGTACGCCATCACGTTTAAGAGTTGCTTGATTTAAGACCATATCCACACCCCTGCCAATACAGCAAACACAACGCCAAGTGCCATCGCAATTTTAGCGCTAGTATTGCCTGATTCAAGTTCTTCCCAATGCCCCATATCCATAATAATGTGACGGATACCACCGATAAGGTGATAACCCAATACAGAAAGGGTGCCCCAAGCTATAAATTTGGCAATGAATCCGTTAAACAGACTCTTGACGAATTCAAAACCTTCAGCTGAAGAAAGAGACTCTGACCAAGCCCAAATGACAAACGTTAAAGCAAAAAATAATGCAACACCGGTGACGCGGTGAAAAATTGAAGCTTTAGCCGTTGCCGGCATAGATATAGTTGTTAGATCTAGATTTACAGGTCTTTGCTTTTTCACAGTTACTTGCCCATCTTGCCCGCAGTGGGGCTCATCTACTTGTTTTTCTAAAACCCACCAAATGTTTCTGGTGGAACTATCAAAATAAACGTATTGATACTAATAAAGTTCACTTTTTATGAAAATTATTATGTAAAAAAAAGTTTACCCAAATACAAATTGGTTAAAAACCTCCGTTAGTATATATAGCCGGAGACTCTTTTACAATTCTTGTTTACTTTGAGTCGTTTGCGAATTAGCCAATGGTATAATATTCAATCTATACCGAATATTTATTATACATATGTGCATAATACTTATAAAAATTGACTTTATACCCCTCTTTCACGTTAAAATGTAAAGATGTGCTTAGAATAGATTTTAGAATATAAAAATCAGAATAGTTATCTTAATAGGAGATACATAGATGGCAGATAAGAAAGCCACGGTCCATATTGATGGGCTAGATCCAATCGAACTTCCAATTTATCAAGGTACTGCTGGCCAAGATGTAATTGACGTACGTACACTCGGCTCACATGGTCACTTTACTTATGACCCAGGTTTCATGTCGACTGGTTCTTGTGAATCTACCATCACTTACATCGATGGTGGCAAGGGTGTTTTATTACACCGTGGTTACCCAATCGAACAGTTAGCAGAAAGCTCTAACTACGTTGAGTTATGCTACTTACTATTAAATGGTGAGTTACCAACTAAAGAGCAATACGATGATTTCGCTACAAAAATCACTCGTAGCACTATGCTAGATGAAAAAATCGCAAACTTCTTCCAAGGTTTCCGTTTTGACGCTCACCCAATGGCGATGCTATGTGGTGTGGTTGGTGCTTTATCTTCTTTCTACCATGAAGATCTGGATATCACTGATGCAGTTCAACGTAAAACAAGCGCTATTAAATTAGTTGCTAAGTTACCAACAATTGCAGCAATGGCGTACAAAACAAACATCGGTCAACCATTTGTATACCCACGCAATGACTTAAGCTATGCAGAAAACTTCTTACACATGATGTTCTCTGTGCCTGCTGAAGAATACAAAGTAAACCCTGTCACAGCTAAAGCAATGGATAAAATCTTCATGCTTCATGCTGACCATGAGCAAAACGCATCAACCTCTACAGTACGTTTAGCAGGTTCTTCTGGTGCTAACCCTTATGCATGTATTGCTGCGGGTATTGCATCACTTTGGGGCCCTGCTCACGGCGGTGCTAACGAAGCATGTTTAAACATGTTAGAAGAAATTGGCTCAGTTGATCGCATTGACGAATACGTAGCAAAAGCTAAAGACAAAGCGGACCCGTTCCGTCTTATGGGCTTTGGACACCGTGTTTACAAAAACTTCGATCCTCGTGCAACAGTAATGCGTCAAACATGTCATGAAGTGTTAGCAGAGCTAAACATTCAAGACCCATTGCTTGATATCGCAATGAAACTAGAGCAAATTGCACTTGAAGACCCGTACTTTGTTGAGAAGAAACTTTACCCTAACGTAGATTTCTACTCAGGTATTATCTTAAAAGCAATCGGCATCCCTACCAGCATGTTCACTGTAATCTTTGCAATGGCACGTACTGTAGGTTGGATCTCACACTGGGACGAGATGCTTTCTCAACCTGGTCATAAAATCAGCCGTCCACGTCAGCTTTACACAGGTGAAACACACCGTGATTATAAAGCAACTGACAAGCGCTAAGCATTAAGTTAGTTTAAAAGGCCGCCTATGCGGCCTTTTTTATTACCTACTACTTGAGAATTATCTTAAACAGATTACAATTCCTGCCCACTTGATTAACTTTATGAGCCTATGTCTGTGTCCTCGTTTGATCCTAAAAAAATCCGTAATGACTTTCCTACTCTAAATCAGACAATCAATGGCTACCCTTTGGTTTATTTAGACTCAGCAGCAGCAACACAAAAACCACAATGCGTGATTGACGCTACCACAGAGTTTTACACCTTACAGAATGCAAATGTTCACCGCGGACGTCATACGCTGAGTGAGCAAGCTACAGCGGCTTATGAGCAAGTACGTCAACGCGTTGCCGATTATTTTCAGGTAACCAGTAACGAAATTGTCTGGACCAAAGGTGCCACTGAAGCGATTAACTTAGTTGCTCATGGCTTAAGAAATACATTAACAGCTGCTGACACTATTTTAATTAGCCCAATCGAACACCACGCTAATATCGTGCCGTGGCAAGAACTGGCAGCGCAAACCGGGGCAACATTAAAAACTTTACCACTTAATGCAGATGCTACGTTTGATATAGCACAGTGTTGTGAAGTGATTAAGCGCACCAACCCTGCACTACTGGCTATTACTCACGCCTCTAATGCACTAGGCAATATTACTGATTTAGCCCCCTTAATAGCCTCAGCGAAGGAGGTAGGTGCGCTAACCTTAGTGGATGGCGCACAAGGGGCGCTGCATTTAAGACCGGATTTAAAAAAGCTCGATTGTGATTTTTACGTGTTTTCTGCTCATAAAATGGTGGGGCCGACAGGGCTAGGCGGTTTATATGGCCGTTATACAGCCCTTAATGCACTATCGCCTTATCAAACAGGCGGTGAAATGATTGAGAAAGTAACCTTAACGCACAGTACTTATCGTAATGCACCGGCTAAATTTGAAGCAGGAACGCCAAATATAGCCGGCGTTTTAGGTTTTGGCGCTGCACTTGAGTATTTAATGGCGCTTGATCTGCAAACATTACAGCACTATGAACAGCAGTTGTTTATTTATGCAGCGAACGCATTGGGCAAAATAGACGGTATTATTATCTACAGCGAACTCAAATCGAATATTGGCACACTTTGCTTTAATTATAAAAATGAACATCCTTATGATCTGTCAACTTTACTTGACGGCTATGGTATTGCTGTACGAAGTGGTCATCATTGTACCCAACCTTTAATGAGTCATTTAAACCTAAATGGTTCACTGAGAGCGAGTTTTGCTTTTTATAATACGACTAAAGATGTAGACCAATTTATTGCCGCACTCAAAGAATGCATTGCTTTATTAGACTAATTTGGATAAATAATGACACACACATATCAACTCGTAACTAAAAGTATTCAAAGCAGTAGTAGCTGGCAACAAAAGTACCGTGAAATTATGTTACTCGGTAAAACGCTGCCACCTTTAGCCGATATATTAAAAACAGATGATGCGTTAGTGCCAGGCTGTGAGAGTAAAGTATGGATGTTTGTTGAGTTTGACCTAACCGAGAATGCACTGGTTGTAATTGGAGACTCTGATACTCGCATAGTAAAAGGCTTATTGGCGTTAATTTTAGCCCTGTATAACGGTTTAACACCCGAAGAAGTGTTAGCAGTAAATGCTTATGATGAATTTGAAAAGCTTGGCTTAATCAGTCATTTGAGTGCGTCTAGGGGTAATGGAGTAAAAGCCATGGTTGAAACAATACAAACCATGGCCAAACAAAAAGCGCTTTAAGCGCTTTTTAAATACTATTAAACCAAAACACTTTATCTAAGTATTTAGACGCGCACGCTTGTCTAAGTATTTTCGAACCGCTTTAGCGGCAACAAAAAAACCAAAACTACCGGTGATCATCGTCACTGAGCCAAAGCCATTATTACAATCCATGTTCATACTGCCATCAGCATTTTGCTTCGCATGACACACACTGCCGTCACTACCTGGGTAAACAAGCTGTTCAGTGGAATATACACAGTCAATATTAAATTTACGTTTTGGGTTTGAACTGAAATTATATTGTTTACGCAAAATGTAACGCACTTTTGCAAGTAATGGATCTTGAGTGGTTTTTGCCACATCGCCAAAAGTAATTTGACTCGGATCGGTTTGCCCACCTGCACCGCCTGTGGTAATTATAGGCATTTTATTACGTTTACAGTGAGCTATTAACGCCGCTTTTTCTTTAACCGCATCAATACAATCTATTACATAATCAAAACCTTGAATATGTTCTTGAATATTATCAAGGCTAATAAAGTCATCAATCACATTCACCACACACTCAGGGTTGATAAGCTTGCAGCGAGTTTTCATCGCCTCAACTTTAGCTTCCCCTATTGTGCCTGTTAAGGCATGAATTTGACGATTTACATTAGTTGCACAAATATCATCTAAATCAATTAAGGTGATTTTACCTACGCCGGTACGCGCTAGTGCTTCAGCAGTCCAACTGCCTACACCACCAATACCCACAACACAAAAATGTGCTTGCTGTAACCACTCAAATTGCTGTTGACCATACAGACGTTTAATACCACCAAAGCGGATATCAGTTACTTGTTCACTCATTTACCAATCCAGTTTCCACGGCGTTTGCCAAGAATTAAAATCTTGATGTTTAATCAATTGCGCATACTCTTCACCAGATTCTGGCAACAGGGTATGTTGTATTTTTTGCCCTTTCCATAAAAAATCCAGCGCAAATGCATGTAAATAGGTACGCTCTGCAGGGCTGCCTGCATAACTCGCATCACCCATTATGGGGGCACCCAAACTCTTTAAAGCAACTCTGAGCTGATGGGTTTTACCCGAATAGGGTTTTAGTAAGCTCTAAAACCACTTTTAAAACTAAATGAATAAAACCGCGTAATAGCGGGATTTATTTGCGAGTTTAATAATTTAAAAGTACCCCGACGTGACTTCGCCATGTCTCCTTTAACCCAACCTTGCTTTTTTTTAGGCTTAGAATCACTTACAGCTAAATAAAATTTATTAATAGTATGCTCAGTAAACATCTGGGTAAACTTTGCCGCAGCGTCTTTATGCCGCGCTAATATGATCAGCCCTGAAGTCACTTTGTCTAGACGATGAACCGCAAACAATTTTTCGTTTAGTTGTTGCTCAGCAAGAACCACAAAACCAGGGCTTTCTTCTGAATGAAAATTAAGCCCTGCAGGTTTAGTTATAATATAAAAATCATCGTGCGTGTATTGCACCTTTAACACAGGCGTATCTGCTTTATTCACGCGATTTACTTAGAATATGCGCAACGACTTTAGCTAAATCCTCTGGTGTATCAACCCCAGCATGAGGGGTCACCAGCGCTTGCTCTATTTTAATCGCATAGCCATGGTAAAGCACCCTTAGCTGCTCTAGTGATTCTAAAACTTCTAATGGTGATACCGATAATTGAATATATTGCTTTATAAAGCCAGCGCGATACGCGTAAATACCCACATGGCGTTGAAAAGGCGCTAAATTAAGTGGTTGCTGCTCTGCCATCATGGCACTTCTATCAAATGGAATGCTGGCTCTTGAAAAATATAAGGCATTTTTATTGATATCGCTGACCACTTTAACCGCGTTAGGGTTAAACACCTCATCACGCTCTTCAATGGCAACACTTAGGGTTGCCATAGGCGCGGTTGATTGCGCTAATAGTGTAGCCACTTGTGACACGTTATCAGGGGATAATAATGGTTCATCGCCCTGCACATTAACCACGATAGTATCATCTGATAAATTTAGTAAATCAACGACTTCTGCTAACCGTTCAGTCCCTGATTGATGATCTTCTCGAGTCATCAATACATCATTGGTAAAGTGTTTAGCCGCATCAAATACTTTTTGATGATCGGTGGCAATAACCACTTTACTCGCTCCCGACAAACACGCTTTTTCATAGACATGTTGGATCATTGGCTTGCCACAAATATCAGCAAGTGGTTTACCTGGCAAACGAGTAGAAGCGTAACGCGCAGGAATAACAACTACGAATTCCACTTTTCTACCTCTTCAAGAGACAATTCTCGGGCTTCATTTTCAAGTAATACCGGAATATCATCGCGTACCGGGTAAGCAAGCTTTGCAGCTGTACTGATCAGCTCTTGGTTTTCTTTATCAAAGCGCAACTTACCTTTACACACGGGGCAAGCAATAATTTCGAGTAACTTCGTATCAAAGGCCATGATGGATCCCTTTTTCTTTTAATAGTAAATTTAATGTGTTTATTACCGCCGCTGTTGGTTGAGCATCAACAGGCAGGTAATACCAATTAGGTTTTGCAAAATCACGGCATTTAACCGCATCTTTTTCTGTCATTAATACACAGTCATCGCCAAATTGAGCGAAATCATCAGCGCTATAAGCATAATGATCGCGAAAATGATGTGTAGACAGTAATTTAATACCCTGTGCTTGCAGTGAAGCCTCAAAACGACCTGGGTTACCAATAGCACTCACCGCATGCGCAGCCTTTAAAGGCGTCGCTATATCCGTGTTATCGGCAACGCGTTTAATAACCGATGGCTGCAAGCGATAACTAAACTCATCCTCAGAGCCATTTTCAATTACTACGTCTACGCTCTTTAATCGAGAGACGGTTTCGCGCAGTGGCCCTGCGGGCATTAGCAAACCATTACCAAATTTTCTTTCGCTATCAACAATACAACATTCTATGCTGCGTGCCATTTTGTAATGCTGCATGCCATCATCAGAAATGATCACATCAAGCTTAAAGTTTGCGTTGAGCTTTTCTATATTGTGTTGCCTATTAGGGCCAACCACTAATGGGCACTGTAAACGATTAAATAAAAGCACCGGCTCATCACCAGCCTCTCGTGTAGTCGTTTGTGCAGTAACCAATAACGGGTAATGAGTTGCTTGCCCGCCGTAACCTCGGCTAATTAAACCAACAGATAAGCCTTTAGCAGTTAAATAATCATAAAGCCACAATACAAACGGCGTTTTACCATTACCGCCAACGCTTATATTACCAACTACAATAACCGGCGTATTGCTCACAAATGGCTTAAAAATACCGACACGGTAGCAATACCTGCGCACTAAGGCAACACAGCCAAAAACAGCTGACAACGGCATTAACAATAAGGTAATTAAGCTAAATGGTTTATACCAGCTTTGCTCTATTTTACTCACCCTTGCTCACCAAACTGCATTTTGCATAACGCAGAATAAGTGCCATCGTTAGCAAGTAAGTCTGTATGGGTACCACTTTCAATAACTTGACCACTGTCTATTACATAAATGCGGTCACTATTTTCAATAGTCGATAACCTATGCGCAATTACAATAGACGTTTTGTCTTTCATTAATGTATCGAGGGCATGTTGAATGAGTTTTTCTGATTCAGTATCCAGCGCCGAGGTCGCTTCATCTAAAATTAAAATTGGTGCATCTTTTAATATTGCACGAGCAATCGCGATACGTTGACGCTGACCACCTGAAAGCATCACCCCATTCTCACCAACCATAGTATTAAGTTGCTCCGGTAAATCTTTAACAAACTCCCAGACATGAGCTTGTTTAGCCACAGCATGAAGCTCTTCCATCGATACATCGCGTTGGAGGCCATAACAAATATTATTTGCAATCGTGTCATTAAAAAGTACCACTTGCTGCGATACTAAAGCAAATTGACGACGTAAATCGGTAAGCTTATATTCATTTAAAGCAATACCATCCAGTAATATTTCACTGGGGGCTTCTAAATCATAATAGCGAGGTAATAAGTTTGATATGGTGGATTTACCCGAGCCTGAGCGGCCAACAAGCGCAATGCTCTCGCCCGCTTTAATAGTCATAGACAAATTATTTAATACCGGCTCGTCTTTGGTTGGGTATTTAAAGGTGACATTTTTTACCTCAATATGACCTTTAACTTTATCAACCGATAAGGTGCCCGTGTCTTTTTCTATTTCTTCATCTAGCACTAAAAATACACTCTGCGCAGCTGAAATACCGCGTTGTAAATCGCTGTTCACATTGGCAAGCTGTTTTAACGGGCGTAGTAACATCATCATCGAAGAAATGAGCACTACAAAATCCCCAGAGCTAATACTGTCTATCATTGAGGGCATAGACACCACCCATAAAATAACGGCCATTGCACTGGCGGCTAAAATTTGAATGATAGAGACACTTAACGCCTTAGTCGCATCCATTTTGATACGTTGCTGGCGATTATGATTATTAATTTTAGAAAATTGATCGATTTCTTGAGTTTGACCACCAAAGCCGTGGATCACTTTGTGACCACTGAGCATTTGCTCTGAGCTGCGGGTAACTTGCCCCATCGCAGACTGAATATTTTTAGATATATGACGAAAACGTTTAGATACCACCGCCACTATAATAGCCACTAATGGAATAATAACTAAAAAGATTAACGATAATTGCCAGCTGGTATAAAACATAACTGCAAGTAAAAACACCACAAAAGCGCCTTCACGAACTACAATAAGCAGTGCTTTGGTAATCGCTTGCTGTACTTGCTCTGTATCAAAGGTAATTTTTGAAATAAGGTCGCCAGTCGAGTTTTTATCATGAAACGATACTGGCAAATGTAATATATGCTCAAATAGTTCTTGGCGAAGCGCACGCACTACCTGCGAACCAACATAGCTTAAACAGTACGATGACATAAAATTAAATACGCCACGCCCGATCACCAACGCAATAACCACAAATGGCGCATAAGTAAGTACCTGACTATTACGCTCATTTAAACCTTCATCAATAAACGGCTTCATCAGTTGGATGAATAATGCATCCATACCTGAATAACCTATCATTCCAATAATTGCGACGATGGCAACCGACTTATAGGCACCAACGTAAGAAACAAGCCGTTTATAAATTTGTGTAGTACTTTGATCCATAACACTCTCTAAAACCACTGACAGCCTCTATTGTATCCTTAGCAACAGCAAAACAAAACGTCAATCTTTGATAAACCAATAACTTTCCTGCGCCCTCGCTGTAGTAAGCTCAAGGTGCTTAGCATAAAAATCAACCCTAACTTGTCCTACATCACCGGTGCTATATTGTTTGGCGTTTATTTTATTGTAACGCTCAACTACCGCTTTACTTGGAAATTGCCACTGACCTTGATAGGCACTTGAATGAATCACAATCGTTGGGTTTACTGCCTTAATAAACTCGTCACTCGAGGAGCTGTCACTGCCGTGGTGTGGGCTTATCAAAACGGTACTTTGTAAATCATCTTCCTTTTTAATTAATTGCGACTCTCGCGTCTTTGATATGTCACCGGTAAGTAGCACACTATAGTTTGCAGCTGAGATTTTAACGATACAGGAATTATCATTACTATTATTAAATTCCTCTTTAGTAAAGGTTTTAATACTCAACCCATGAAAATCGCGTGTTGTTGTTATACAGTCGTTATATACACCATTTGGATGAAAATAATCAAAACTCCATGCATAACCGGCTGCTTTAAAATGCGCAACACCTCCGGCATGATCGTTATCTTGATGACTGACAATCGCGGTACTTACCGTTAGATTATGGGCGTCAATATAGGGTAGTAATACACTAGGCACACGACTAAAGCGATTAAAGTAACTCGGGCCAAAATCATAAATAAACGCATGTTTGTCTTTTTTTATCAATACCATTAGGCCATGGCCTACATCAAATACGTTCAACTGCCAAAGACTAGATTGCGTAAAATAATAATTAGACAGTAAAGTCAAAAGCGGAATACACGCCAGTACGCGAAGCTCAATAAAATAAAGTAAAGGAACCACACTATAAAGCAGCACCACAGTGGTTATACTTACCTGACCAACATTAAGCCAACGTATGTGCTGCGGTATTGCCAGCAACATTTGATAAATATAGGTCAGTGGAAAATCATACAACACAATAAACGCATGCCAGTCGGTTAATAACCCCAGCAACACACTTAAAAATAAAGCAGGCATTAATACAAAAGATAAAATGGGAATAGCGACAAGATTTAAAACTAAACCTGCTAAACTCACGCCATTAAAAAAGTATAATGACAGCGGTAATAAGCCAATAAATAATCCCAGTTGAATAATAAAAAGAGTGCGAATATTGGCTAACAATGAATGACCTCGCAGCGGAAACTGTTTTAAAACCATAAAAATAATACATACCGCTAAAAAGGAAAAATACAGGCCAGGATTAAGCAAACTAAATGGATTAACCGCTAGAATAATAACCAACGCATATAAAATACTTCGCCATCTAAGCGCTTGCTTCGCTAAATAATAAAGCAACAAATAACAACCCAACATAATTAAGGCGCGGGTTGCCGAAATAATGAAATCACTCAAGTAAACATAAATAAAAGCGGCAACAAAGCCAGCAGCGCTATAAAAAATAGCAATATTTAATGATTGATTTAGTTCAGGCTTAATCAACTTAAGAAAACAGCGCACTGCAAAATAACAAAAGCCGAAAACCAAAGAGATATGCAATCCAGAAATAGCCAGTAAATGACTTAACCCAAGACTTTGCATTAATTGTTTATGCTCAAGGGTCATTAACGACTTGTCTCCGGTTAAGAGCACGTAATATAGCCAATTAAGCTCAGCACTACTTACGAGCTTTTTGACATAAGTCCGATAAGCCGCGATATGATTATTTTGTGGGCGGTTGTAAATCGCTAACTGCTTATTTAATACTGTGCCTTTAAACGCTATTTTTTGTGTAAAGGCATAGAGTTGACTGTCGAACACAGTAAAATTTTTAATCCCCCTAAAATTTTTTAACCTAACTTGAGCAGTAAAAGCATCACCTGGCTGAATAGGTTGTGTTGAATTAATACTTAATAAGGCATTAGGTGCTCTAAACTGACTATATTCGCTATCTTCCAAACGGGTTATTTTCACTTTTACGTATTGTGGAGGGGTTGAAGAAATAACCTCTTCGACAACAACATTGACTGAATAAGCATATTTTTCATACTCATTAGGTAATTCAAATGAATAAAACAAAATAAAATGTGCCGCTACACAGCAAATACCGCAAATAAAGCCTAACAATACAGTTAAAAACGGCTTAAAATACGTGCTCACAATGAGGATTGAAATTGTGATAACTGTAAATTCAAGGGTTTGGTAATAAAATACGGTAACAACAACTCCGATAACAAACCCAAGACTCATCCACACAGAAGTAAATGGTTGCTTTAAATGGCTAAAAAAACGATCCAACGGTTTTTACCCGATCCAAATAAAATTAGACATCACAAATCGCTAAGAATATTTGGCCGTCTTTTACATGATGCTAACCTTTGGCATTTAAATAGACGTTCGGCACGAGGTGCTTTTGCTGTTGGGCTCTTTTTTGCTTTCATCCCTGTTCCTTTTCAAATGGTGCTCGCGGCTGCCGCAGCGATAATTTTGAGAGTTAATTTACCCATTTCTGTTGCGCTAGTATGGATCACTAATCCACTGACTATGCCGCCAATTTTTTACGGCTCCTACCTTGTTGGTACATTAGTACTTAATCAACCAGAACAACACTTTGCGTTCGAAGCCAGTTGGGCATGGTTTATAGAAAGCTTAACGACAATTGGCCCTGCATTCTTAGTCGGTTCTTTGGTATGCGCCTCTATCGCCAGTGTTATTGGCTACTTTGGAATAGATCTAATTTGGCGCCGCTCTGTAAGGCGGGCATGGGGAATGAGAAATAATTAGCCTCTCTTCCTTTAAATGCTTACATTACTATAGACAAAAAAAACCCAACTTAACAAGTTGGGTTTTTTAGTCGTTCTGTTTAACGATTTAAGCTCATTTAAAATCTAAATACACGTCTTAAACCAACAAGTGGTAGTAATAATAAACCAAACCAAGAAAAACTCGCTGAACTGCGTTCGTAAAATTCAGCATCTGGGGCTTTACAATTCTCAACTTCACCATTAGGGATAGGCGAAAGTTTTACCGCAACGGCTACACTTTCATATTCAATATTACCATTTACATCGGTAACAACTCCGCCCAATGAATTTCGTTTTTCAACTGTTTTAGTCGCAACACCAAATACTTCGTTGTTTTCATTAATCGATTTAGCTTCTACCATTTTATAGCTGAAACTGGTTTCACCATCACTGTCATAACAAGGCAGCAATTTATTTAGGTTAGTGATCTTGTCATCGCCAATTTTATAAATAAAGGCTTCTGAACGGCGGGTGTTCTCAGACTCACCAATTTCACCTTCACCAACAATGTAGCCTTGATTATTAATGTCATTTGCATATGAGCTTGAGCTTATAAAGTAATCTTCAGGAAACACGGTCGTGTTTGTATTTATATCATGGTAAAAAAGTTTGTTTCTTAGCGTGCCTTCTATTCGCTTGGTCGCATAACCTACAACAATATCGTTATCGTTGATAGCAAATGCTTTACCACTTTGCCAGTCATCTCTTTGTTCAATAAAATCAACTACTTCACCATCTTTAAAGTAAACTGGCATCGTTAAAATTGTGGAATCTCTATCAAAGTAACGGGTATTAGAAAAACCGGCCGCAACGCCATTTTTATTAACCGCTAATGCATTACTAATAAATGGGTTACTGTCTTCATCTTCTTTTGGTGTCAGCGCTAAACCTAACAATTCTGTTGAGGTTACATTATAGGCACTGTCTAGTGTCCACTTAACCGCTGTTTTATTAAATAAACCACGTGTGTTACGACTATTAATTGATTCAATACACGTCATTACAGGTTCATCAAGACCATCACAATTATCAGCAATTAAGGTTTGTCTCTCTGTAGGGATACTCACTGATACATTACCAACAACAACGTAACCCGTGTCAGTGGCAACAATATCAGACGCTTTACTCGTCCCACCATGTTCAGTAAATTCTGGAACAAGCGGCACTTCTACACCGCCTTCAGAAATTAAAATACCACGTTCTATAAACTCTCGGGTAAACCAAGTTTCTTCTTCAGTTTCACCATCTGGTGTAAAAGTGATTTTATCAAACGGTGCACTGCCCCAACCTACGGTCGTACCGTCCTGTGCAACAGCATTATAAAAGTTGCTAGTCGAGCGCGTTAATCCATCATAATCAACCGAAGCCACATCAAACAAAGATTGCTCTGTAATTACACCACTGTTGTAATTTGTAGCAACAATTGAGCTAATTTTTTGATATTCAAAGTTAGCAGATAAGTTTGACAAAAAACGAACCATAAAAGTATGCGCATCAGCATTGGTATAAATAGCGTCGTTGTTTTCGATGTCATCAAGTGTAAACGTAATTTCTTTGTCACTTAGTTCAAATGAATTTACTTCATTAGTATAAGCGTTCTTAATTAAACTATCGGTAAAATCAATATAACTAATATCAATTGGGATATTGTATAAGCCATTAGCAAGCCCAATGACATGTCCGTTTTCACTCACATCGGTAACATAAGTATGTTTTGCGTTTTCAAAGTTACCTAACTCCGTTAACGCATAGGTAGCACTTAATGCCGATGTACTCAGTGTTGCTAAAACACTGGCCGCGAGTAATTTATATTTCATTTTATTCCTTACTACTGATTCTTTAATTCTTCAAGTTCTTCCCAACGCTCAAAAGCGGCTTCAAGGTCAGACTCGAGTTGGGCTAAATGGTTCAATTCCTTAGCTGTTACATCACTGTCTTGCTTGAAAAAGTCTTCGTGACTTACTCGTTCTTGTTGTTTTTCAAGCTCAGCTTCAAGTTGTTCCATTTTATTAGGTAGTTGCTCTAGTTCAAGTTTTAATTTGTAAGAGAGTTTATTTGCTTTGTTATTACTTTTAACGGGTGCCGGCTCTGATTTTTCAACCTTTTTAACTGGCTGTTGTTGCTGCTGCTTTTGCTGCTCTGCTAAATAGTTGGTATAGGCTTCATAATCGCTGTAACCGCCAACGATATCTGTTACCTTGCCGTTACCCTCAAAGGCCCATACACTCGAACACGTATTATCAATAAACTCTCGGTCATGGCTAACTATCAGCACAGTACCTTGGTATTGATTGATGATATCTTCTAGTAACTCTAACGTTTCTATGTCTAAGTCGTTGGTAGGCTCATCAAGAACCAATATATTTGATGGCTTTAAGAATAACTTAGCCAGAAGTAATCTATTTTTTTCACCACCTGAGAGCGCTTTTACGGGGGTACGAGCACGTGCTGGCGGGAACAAAAAGTCTTGTAAATAACCTAATACATGACGAGAACGCCCGCCCATCATGACCTCTTGCTTACCCTCAGCTACGTTGTCCTGAACGGTCGCTTCTTCATCAAGCTTTTCACGGTATTGATCAAAATAAGCAAACTCTAAGTTAACACCTTGCTTTATTTCGCCACTGTCTGCTTTTAAATCACCAAATAGAAGCTTTAATAAGGTCGTTTTACCAATGCCGTTAGGGCCGACTAATCCAATACGATCACCACGCATAACCAAAGTAGAGAAGTCATCAGCAATGATTTTATCTTTAAATGCATGGTGTAAGTGTTTCGCTTCAAACACTAATTTACCTGAACGATCTGCCGTTTCAATATTGAAATCGGTTTTGCCTACTTGATCAACACGCTTTTTACGCTCATTACGTAATTGTTTAAGCTCACGAACACGCCCTTCGTTACGCGTACGACGCGCTTTAACACCTTGGCGGATCCACGCTTCTTCTTCCGCTAAACGCTTATCGAACAATGCATTTTGCGTTTCTTCCACTTTTAAATCATGCGCTTTTTGTTCTAAGTAAGTGGCATAATCACCTGGATAAGAAATTAGTTTACCGCGATCTAAATCTAAAATACGTGTTGCAACGGCGCGAATAAAAGCACGGTCATGCGATATAAATACAATCCCGCCTTTAAACTCTTTTAAAAATTGCTCTAACCACATTACACTTGTCATATCTAAGTGGTTGGTAGGCTCATCGAGTAATAATAAATCAGGCTCGCTCACTAGCGCACGCGCAAGTGCAACTTTACGTAACCAACCACCAGAAAGTGATTCTAGTTTTGCATCGGGGGTTAATTCTAGTTGGGTTAAAACCAGTTGAATACGGCTATCAAAACGCCAGCCATCAGCTGCTTCTAACTTATTTGATAAGCGCTCTAATTTATTGAGTAACTGATCAGTACAATCTGTTTGCAATTGTGTACTTACATGATGAAAATCAATCAGTAAGTTAGCAATTTCCGGCATACCTTGGGCAACATAATCAAATACAGTACCGCTTGCCCCTTTAGGCGGATCTTGTTCTAAACGCGATATTTTTAAACTACCGACTTGGTTTATTTCGCCGTCATCTAGTATTACTTGGCCATCTAATACTTTTAGAAGCGTTGATTTACCCGCACCGTTACGCCCTACAATACATACACGTTCACCGCTTTCTATAACCGCATCGGCATTATCTAATAATGGGTGCGTACCGTAGGCTAATTGTGCTTTTGAAATTCTAATTAAATCCATAATTAATCTTTACTCTTATTCTGCTTGCGCTAAAAACTGCTGCGCCTGAGGTGCAGTAAACGGCCAAAACAATTGCTGGCCTTGTTGATTTTTTAAAACCGGAATACTGATTTGATACTCTAAAATTAATGAGTCATCGCTCATAATATCAATAAGTTGTAATTCATCAGCTGATGAAAGTAACGGTTTTAACAGTTGCTCAGCTTGCTCACACAAGTGGCAACCGTCTGTGTGATATAAAACCCACTTAGCCATGTTTAATTAACCAGCTATTATGAATTTTTTTATTACGTTTAAAATCGGGAGATAAGGTTTTTTCTGAAATATTTTCCGCTTTTAAGCCTAAGCCCATTAAACCTACTTCGTCCATCACAAAGCCGCGTTTATTGTTAGAAAATATAAGCGTACCCGATGGGCTCAATATTTTTTTAACCCAAGTTAAAAGCTTAATGTGATCATTTTGTACATCAAACGCATCTTTCATTCGCTTAGAGTTAGAGAATGTTGGAGGGTCTAAAAAGATCAAGTCGTATTGGCCTTGTGCATGCTCTAGCCATTTTAAACAGTCGGCTTGCTCAAACCGATAACGCGTATTGCTAATATCGTTAAGTGCAAAGTTATCTTGCCCCCATTTTAGGTAGGTTTTAGATAAATCAACGGTAGTAATTGCTTTTGCACCACCTAATGCAGCATGAACCGACGCTGTCCCCGTGTAGGCAAACAAATTTAAAAAGCGTTTATCTTTTGCATATTCTTGAATGTAACGACGCGCAAGACGGTGATCTAAAAATAGTCCGGTGTCTAAGTAATCAAATAAGTTAACTTTAAACTTAGCACCAAACTCCTCTACCACCATGGTTCTGTTTTGCTTAGCCATGGGGGTATATTGTTCTTCACCTTTTTGCTTTTTACGTACTTTTACCGCAATGTTTTCAGGTGCAATATCAAGTTGTTGCGCTGTTAAGCTAATAACATCTTGCAAGCGTTTTTCTGAGGTTTTTTCATCAATTTCTTTTGGTGCTGCGTATTCAAAAATAACCGCTGAATCACCATAAATATCAACCGCAACGTTATATTCAGGAATATCCGCATCATACACGCGATAGGCATGTACTTGATTTTGCTTAAGCCAATTTTTTAAGCCTTGCTTATTCTTTTTCAAGCGATTAGCAAAAGCCATTGAGCCTTCAAAGTTTAAAGCCGGTTTGTCATCCGTGGTAAGACTCACTTGCTTGTCATCAAGTTGATACAAGTTTAATTCAACATCAAGTGGACCATTTTTAAATTTATAACGTTTTTGCTTCACCAATTTAAGCAGTTTAAACAAGCTTTCATCCATGCCTAATAAAGCTAGTTTCCAGTGGTTGAAGTGTTTTTTAAAGCCAACACCTAAACTGCGATGTAAGTTAACCAGCTCAGCCATAGAGCCAATTCGCTCACCATAAGGTAAATTAGAAATAACAACACCCGGCAATTTAGCAACCGCAGTCAATTTAGTTGCATCGCTTTGTTTAAACTTAATTACCGTATCAAGTTCTGCGCGCTGCGCATTGGCAATGGCTTTATCAAGGACATTTGCGTCGTAATCATGGCCAATCAACCACAATTTAGGGTCGGTAATATTTGCTAAAAGCTGCTCTTTTAGTTCTTTAAACTTTGCTACTCTAAAGCTAGGTAAACGTTCAAACGCAAAGCCTTCACGAAATAGACCTGGCGCTTCATTACGCGCCATTCCAGCGGCTTCAATTAAAATAGTACCAGCACCACAACAGGGATCAAATAAAGGCTGATTAACATTTTCAAGCCAGCCACTGCGTTTAATAATTGCTGCAGCTAAATGTTCTTTAATTGGTGCTTTACCTTGACCTTGACGGTAACCACGCTCTGATAAACGCGGGCCTGAATAATCAATATAAAGTGAAACACCATGGCGATTTAAACGTGCAACCACTCGTACATTGGCATCTTGCTTATCAACATTTGGGCGCTGTTCATACAGATCATTAAAATAATCAACAATCGCATCTTTAATCACTAACCCTGAAAACTGGGTATTTTTAAGCGAGTCGTTTGTGCCATTAAAGTCAACAGCAAAGGTTTGCGTAGGCCCAAACCACTCTTGCCAAGGTTGTAAGCGTGCAAATTTATACAAGCTGTCTTTGTCATTTACGCCTTCTTTTTCTTCAATAAGCATAAGTACACGCGTAGCAAAGCGTGTTGATAAACACACCTTTTGCGCTAGCAATGAGTCAGCCTCAAAGCGAACAGAACCCACAGTTTGTTTTGACACCGTAGCGCCAAGCTCTGTAAGTTCATCAACCAATAAATTTTCGATTCCGATAGAAGTAAGTGCGATAAATTGCAAAGTAAAAACCCTTAATAGCTAATTGCGCGGGATTATAACATAGGTTTGCGTACAAATACGCCATAAACACGGTGGGAAAACTAAATTAGATTAAGCGGTTTGACTATCGTACTGTGAGATAATAAGCGGGTGAACACGGTTGTTTAATACGCGGATCACTTCAAACTGTGAGAGTGATAAATTATCGTCAAGCGCAAAGGTTTCGCTTAAATTAATACACACAGAAGCATCAGGGCAATGCTCCACAATTAAAAACTCGCCAGTTTGAGATTCAGAGCTCAAGTTGATAACGGCTTCAGTACTAGGTGTTGTACCCGTGTAGGGTTTAAAAAACCAACTTTTAGCTAAAACGGGCTTTAATTGAAACTTAACCGCGCTGGCATTGAGCGCTATTTGACATAATTGCGCAGGATTCCATAAGTTAAACTGCTCGAGGTAATAATATACCTGCTCATAAAAAGCGGCGTCTTCTAAACTAAAGTAAGGGTTTTTAAAGGTGCAATCTGTTAATTGCCTTAGTTTATAAGGGGTGCATAGTTGCATATCGTCATTTAAATCAAGCAGTAAGCGGTTTTTTTCAGCACACGCTATCCACTGCCATTGCTTTGACGCTTGTAACATTTGCTCCTCCCTACTTAGTACTTAAAAAAATAAAATAAGACAATAAGCTTAGAGTATAGCTGCTTTTGACCATTTTTAAAATGTCTTTTTAGAACATTTATCGAACGATCAAAAGCTTAGATAAAAGATCCTTATAAGCCGTTAATGATCGACTTGACCAATTGTGGTCCTTTATAAATAAATCCAGTGTAAACTTGAATCAAATCAGCCCCTGCGTTCATCTTCTCTTTAGCCGATTGAACGTCATCAATACCGCCTACACCAATGATAGGTAATTGATTATTAGTTAAACGTTTTAGTTCAGAAACAATATGAGTTGAACGCTCTCTAACCGGAGCACCCGATAACCCCCCTGCTTCATCAGCATACTGCTGACCTTGCACTAGGCTACGCTCAAGGGTGGTATTTGTGGCAATCACACCATCAATTTTATTCGTTAATAGTGATTCGCTCACTTGTTCAATTTGAATAGGATCTAAGTCTGGCGCAATTTTAACCAGCATAGGTACATTTTTATTATGCTTGGCAATTAAATCTAACTGCTCATTTTTTAAACTTTGCAATAGGTCATCTAATGCTGCGCCATATTGTAAGTCACGCAATCCTGGTGTATTCGGCGATGAAATATTGACGGTTATGTAAGATGCATACTCAAACACTTTTCGCATACAGTGAATGTAATCATCTTTGCCTTGTTCATTCGGCGTATCTTTATTTTTACCAATATTAATACCTAAAATGCCATCATACTTTGCTGCTTTTACGTTATTTACTAGATTATCAACGCCTTTATTATTAAAGCCCATGCGATTAATAATTGCATTCGACTGTGGCAATCTAAACATACGAGGCTTATCGTTACCTGCTTGTGGACGCGGTGTTACTGTGCCTACTTCGACAAAACCAAACCCCATTTGGGCGAATGCATCAATACACTCGGCATTTTTATCAAGACCAGCGGCAAGCCCTACGGGATTTTTAAATTCGAGGCCTAAAAAGTTCACAGGCTTATTTGCCACACTTTGTGACCACGCGGCACTTAACGGTGTATTTGCAAAGCGACGTAAGTTATTAAGAGCAAAATCATGGGCCCACTCCGCATCACGGGTAAACATAAAACGGCGAGCTAAATCGTAAAACATGAATATAATCCTCTTAAAGTTGTAGACAAAAAAATACCTCAGACAAGGCTGAGGTATTATATAACAAAAAACTGTTTAACGATTAATTTTAATCAGTTGCAGTTTATTACTTTGCAGAGGTATCACAGTTGTGGCCTAGTAACATAAGCTCTCTAAGTGCAACTGAGAATTTTGCAAAGTCATGACTTTGCGATGTTTTAAATTCAGTTAGCATTTGTTTCCAGCGCTGTAACAACAGATCTTGGCTATCCATCCACTGTTCAATTTGGCCATCAACATCACTACTATCACCTTCAAAGCTGTTTAACACTACTTCAGATAATGTACGTTGTTGCCAATCTAACTCTTCACGATATGAAGCACGCGCAAGTGCTTGCCAATGGTTTGAAACAGGTTGATTAGTAATTTGGTCTAAGAACCAATGTAGCCCCATTTGCGCACCAAGTTTGAAGTAAGTGTGCGATACCATATCGATTTTACGATTAGAGTTTTGTGCAATTTGCGTTAAATCCATTACCGAGAATAAGCTTGATAACGATACAATACGCTGTGCAATATCAGCAGGTACACCGCTTTGCGTTAGTTCTTCACGGGCACTTACAATACGATCGCTTTCTGTTTTAACGATGTATTTAGTTAAGTTTTCACTTAAATCTACAAATGTTGGTGAGAATATTTCGATCGCTTGCTCAATTGATTGTGCTTTGGTGCGATGACGTAAGAACCAACGTGTTGCACGGCGAACTGTACGTCGTAACTGGTATAACATTTCTGTTTGTACGCTCGATGGTATCTTATTATCAAGATCACTAATAGATAACCATGTTTCACGCATTTGGAAAATTTCACTTGCGATTGAGTAACACAATGCAATTTCAGCTTCATTTGCACCGGTTTCTTCATTCATACGCACCATAAAGTTTAAGCCCATATCATTAACAATATTATTTGCTAATTTAGTGGCAATAATCTCTTTGCGTAGCGGATGATTATCCATTGCATCATTAAATTTCTCACGTAATGGACGCGGGAATGATTTAACTAATAACTGACGGTAATAAGGGTTTTCTGTAATTTCATCAGTGACTAATGACTCTTTGAGCACCATTTTCGCATAAGAAACCAATACAGATAACTCAGGGCGCGTTAAATCTTTACCTGCGGCGGCGCGTTCTGCCAGCTCTTCATCAGTAGGAATAAACTCAATTGCACGGTCTAGCTTGCCATCTTTTTCAAGCGCATGGATAAAGCGTACTTTTTCTTTAAGCGTAGAGGTTCCTTTCGATTGAGTAATCGATAAGGTATGCGTTTGACGATAACAATCTTTAAGTACTAATTCAGACACTTCATCAGTCATTGAATAAAGTAGTTCGTCACGTTGCTTACGTGTTAAGTCGCCTTCCGCAACTAAACCATTGAGTAAAATTTTAATATTTACTTCGTTATCTGAACACGCAACCCCACCTACGTTATCGATAAAGTCAGTATTTACACGACCGCCTTGAGCTGCAAACTCAATACGACCTAGTTGGGTTGCACCTAAGTTACCACCTTCACCAAATACTTTAGCACCAAGGTCTTTACCATTTATGCGCAGCGCATCGTTTGCACGATCCCCAACATCAGCATCAGTTTCTTTAGAATGCTTAATGTAAGTACCGATACCGCCATTCCACAATAAATCATAGTTCATCATTAATGATGCTTTGATCAACTCATTTGGCGTCATGCTGGCTTTTTTAGTGCCTAACATCTTTTTCATTTCAGGCGTAAGCGTAATCGACTTAGCAGCACGCGAGAAGATACCACCACCGCTTGAGATTAACTCTTTATTGTAATCTTCCCATGATGAACGCGGTAAATTAAATAAACGCTCACGCTCTGGGTAAGAAGCTGCTGCATCTGGGTTTGGATCAACGAAAATATGTAAGTGGTTAAATGCCACTTGCAAGCGAATATGCTTTGATAACAGCATACCATTACCAAATACGTCACCGGCCATGTCGCCAATAGCAACTGCTGTAAAGTCTGTTGTTTGACAGTTAATATCCATTTCACGGAAATGACGTTTAACAGACTCCCATGCACCACGCGCTGTGATACCCATTTTCTTATGGTCATAACCTACAGAACCACCTGATGCAAACGCATCACCTAGCCAGAAGTTATATTCGTTTGCGATGCCATTGGCAATGTCAGAGAATGTTGCTGTGCCTTTATCCGCTGCTACTACTAGGTACGCATCGTCTTCATCATGGCGAGTAACATCAACAGCAGGTACTATTTCACCGCGGTCAATATTATCTGTAATGTCTAATAAACCACGAATGAAGATTTTATAACATTCTTGGCCTTCTTTAATAAACGCTTCACGTTCACTAGGTAGTTGTTTACATACAAATCCACCTTTAGAACCTACCGGTACAATAACGGTATTTTTTACTTGTTGCGCTTTTACTAAGCCAAGTACTTCTGTACGGAAATCTTCACGACGGTCTGACCAACGCAACCCACCACGGGCAACTTTACCAAAACGTAAATGCACACCTTCAACACGTGGAGAATAAACAAATATCTCAAACGCTGGAACAGGTAGTGGGACTTCTGGAATTAAACTTGGCTGAATTTTAAGTGAGATGTAAGACTTAAATTTGCCTTCAGCATCTTTTTGGAAGTAGTTAGTACGCAGTGTGGCAACAATCATATCAACGTATAAACGGATAATACGATCATCATCAAGGTTGGCAACGTTTTCTAACTCTGCGTAAATTTCCAAGCCTAGCTTTTCAAGCGTTTTAGCACTTGCAGGGCTTTTTACAGAGAACTTTTTAGAGAATAAGTTTACAATTTTAGCGGCAATATGCGGGTAATTCGCAAAGGTGCTTTCAATATACGTTTGCGAGAAAGTGACCCCAATTTGGCGCATGTATTTTGCGTATGCACGTAAAATTGAAGATTCACGACCCGTTAAACCACCCATTAACACAAGACGGTTAAAGCCATCGTTTTCTAAGCGGTTTGCCCATACACTGGTTAACGCAGCACGAAAACGTGCAGAGATCTTGTCAAAATCAGCCATCCCTTTGCTATCAATTAGCATTGAGAAGTCCATGATCCAATTAACGCGACCATCACTGGTTTTAACCGAGTATGGCGTTTCACCTACAACACGTAAGCCAAAATTTTCAAGCATTGGCATAACATCAGATAAATGAATTGGCTCATCTTTATGGAATAAGCTTAAACGTACGATGTTACTACTTGCTTCTTCTTGCGGACGATAAAACAACATTTCTAACTTGTTATCATCGCTTAGCATTTCTAGCTTTTCAATATCGACCACTGCAGCGCTAGGTAATACTTCTTCTTTGTATGAGCGTGCAAACGCATTGCAATATTTACGGTTTAATTCATTACCACGGGCCTCACCAGCAGATTCAAGTAAGGCTGATTGTAATTTATCTTCCCAAGTACGAGCGGCTTCTATTAGATTGTTTTCTATATCTTTCACGTTATATTCAATATTGTTGTCGGTCACACGAACAGTGTAATGGGTACGCGCCAGTGTAGACTCAGAGAAATAGGTAGTAAATTCGACTTTTACGTCAGAATTAAATGCGTTGGCTAAAATAGCCTGCGTTTCGCGGCGCAGCGCTGTATTATAACGCTCACGAGGTACGTAAACCATGCATGATAAAAAACGGCCGTATGCATCTTTGCGTACAAATAAACGACACATATCGCGTTCTTGTATTTGCAATACGCCCATGGCAACTTCAAGTAACTCATTCTCACGAGCTTGTACCAGTTCGTCGCGTGGGTAAGTTTCTAATATATTTAATACGGCTTTGTATGCATGTGTCCCTTTAGCGAAGTCACACATATCCATAATACGATTAATTTTACTTTTAAGGACCGGTACATCAGCAGCACTATTGTTATAAAAGTTTGATGAAAACAAACCAATAAAACGGTCTTCACCAATAACATTGCCTTTGTCATCAAAACGTTTAACACCCACATAATCTATATAAGCTGGGCGATGAACACGAGACAATGAATTAGTTTTAGTTAAAATTAATAAGTTACTGCTTCGCGCTTCTCTTTGCGCTACTTCTGGCAGTTCAGAAAGCAAACGTGTGTGTTCTGCATCAGAGTTTTTCATTAACCCTAAGCTAGTATCCATTTTGCCTTTTAATTGATAATCGCCCTGAACTGGCGACAGCTCATATTGACGGTAACCCATTAAAGTAAAGTTATCTTTTACTAGCCAATCTAAAAACTCAACGGTTTCGTTGATTTCATTATCATTTTTATCTTTATGGCTTTTAGGCAGGTTTTTACTAACCGCTATGAGTTTTTCACGAATAGGCTGCCAATCTTCAACGGCAACCGAAACATCAACCAATACAGATTCAAGCTCTTTTTTGAAAGACTCAATAACAGATGCATCTGTTTGGCGGTCAATTTCTATAAAAAACACTGTTTTTGTTGATGTTGATTCTTGCTCTGCTTTTAAGCTTGATAACCCTGATATTTTTTCGTTTTTATCACGTTGAATTTTCAGTGGGCTATGCAATAGCAAGTGAGAGGCGATGTTTTCTCGTGTCATGGCCATACGTACAGAGTCGACTAAAAACGGCATGTCTTTAGCGATAATCTCTACAATGGTATGTGATGACTGCCAGCCATCTTTTGCCACTTCAGGATTGAAAACGCGAATAACTGCGTCATCTGATGTATTTTTTTCTAGCGAATTCCAAAGGCTGAGTGCAGCACCATATAAGTCACTGTCGTTACGATTAGCCAAATCCTCTTTAGACATATTGCTGTACAAGGCTTTGGCGAATTTCTCAACGAGTAACACATTATCAGCGCGAACTTTTTTCTGGATAAGCTTACAGACGTTATCTAAAATAACCGAGGCTTGGCCTTCATTTCGTGTCATTGTATGTTCCTTAATCTATCACTGCTAGTTTAGCAGAATATTTGTACAGCCATTTATTAGCGTGGAGTCAGCTAAATTCTAACCCTTTTGAAACTAATAAACAGCCTTTTCGATGAAAACATTTTAAGCATTTCAGCTATTTGGTCATCTATTCACAAAATATAGATATAAATGGCCATTACTGGCCATTTTGGAGCAAATTTATTCACCTTCTTTTTTCTGGTCAGTCCAGAGTAAGCTACCAATTGCAGGTAAAAGTAACACTGCGCCTAACATATTTACTAAAAACATAAAGGTAAGCAGAATTCCCATATCAACTTGGAACTTCAAATCAGAAAAAATCCACGTACTTACACCAATTGCTAACGTAATACCGGTAAATAACACCGCACTACCACGTTCAACTAATGCATTACGATAAGCAATACTCAACGGCACGTTTTGTTTTAACTGCCCCATCATCGATGACAAAATATAAATACCGTAATCAACACCAATACCAACACCCAAAGCAATTACTGGTAAAGTTGAAACAGTTAAACCAATTTCAAGCTGCACCATAAGCGCCTGTGCAAGGGTTGACACTATGTACAAGGGTAACACCACCGCAATAGTTGCTTTTACGCTCTTAAAGCTAAGTAAACATAAAATAATTACTGCACCGTAAACATAGAGCATCATAGGGATTTGCGCGGCTGAAACAGACTCGTTAGTTGCAGCCATTACGCCTACAGGGCCTGATGCTAATTTGAAAGCAAGTTTTTCTGTGCCCTCTTCAACAGCAAATTGTTTTACTTTTGCAATCACGTTATCAATAGTTTGTGCTTTGTGATCGTCTAAAAATATGATCACTGGCATTACTGAACAATCGCCATTGAGTAAGCCAGTGCTTGTTTCAACTCGAGAGGTTGATTGCACTAAACTGGCAGAATTGCGCGGCAAACTTTGCCATTTTAAATTACCCTCGTTATAACCGGCATTAACCGACTGAGCCACTGAACTTAGGCTCACAGCAGATTGTACACCGGCTAAATTTTCAACTTTATATTGAAAACGCGATATACGCTCCATTACATCATGTTCAGTACAGGCTGCAGGGTAAGCCTCTACAATGACTTTAAGGATATCAGATGAAATTGTGTATTTGTCCGATATTAAGAAAGTATCTTGGTTGTAACGTGCATCTTGGTGCAAGGATGGTGCTCCCGCATGTAAATCACCAATACGCATTTTATCTGCTTGCCAATAGCCCAGTGCGAATAAAACCAGCGTGAAACCAATAATGATTTTTGCTGTTTTTGGGTCGGTTGCTTTAACTAACAAATCGCGCATAGCATCAAGTATATTCGGTTTGTTGGCATCACCTGATTGAATATGGATGCTGTTTTCAAAGCGCATATATGATGCCCACACTGGCAACAAAATCAGATTAGTAAATATAATCACCGCCACCCCTAAACTCGCAGTAATAGCAAGTTCACGAATAATACCGATGTCAATGGTTAAGAGGGTTAAAAAGCCGACCGTATCAGATAACAACGCAATCCCGCCAGGCACAAGTAAAGCCCTAAAGCTTGATTGGCAACATACTGATGTAGTTTTGCCCTCTGCAACCTTTTTGCCAATCGCATTAATCATTTGCACACCATGGCTCACACCAATAGCAAAAACTAAAAACGGCACTAAAATAGACATAGGATCAAGGCCAAAGCCTAAACTAGAGAGCAGTCCTAACTGCCAAATTACAGCAATAATAGAACACACAATCGGTAAAATAGTGAGCTTTAAGCTGCCACAAAATAGCCATACCATGACAAAAGTAAACGCAATCGCGATGGCAAAAAATAAAACAACCCCTTTTGCACCTTCGGCGATGTCGCCGGCCATTTTTGCAAAGCCGATAATATGAATACTTATATCGTCTGTACTGAGCGGCTCACGGATTTCGCTTTCTAACTTCTTTGCAAACGCGAGCGTGTCTAATTTTTCTTGTGTTTGCGGGTCGGTTTCTAATAGTTGCGCAGTCACCATGGCACACGAATAATCGCTTGCTATCATACGACCGACTACTTTGGCCTTTTCAATGTTTTCTTTTACAACGCCTAAGCCCTGCTTGTCTGCTTTAAAGTTGGCTGGAATGATAGGTCCGCCAGCAAAGCCGTCTTCAACAACTTCAACAAAACGAGCGCTGGGTGAAAAAATAGAATTTACTAAAGGACGATTTACCCCTGGAATAAAATAAAGCTGATCATGAACTGCTTTTAATTGGGTAAAAAATTCAGGGTTGAAAATATCACCACTGTCGTCACATACTGAAATTAAAATGCTATTAGCACCACCAAACTGTTTCTCATGCTTGGTGTAAACCTTCATGTATTCATGATTAAGCGGGATATTTTTATTAAATGACGCATCAAGCTGAATGTGTGTGGCTTTAAATACCAATAAACAAGTGATCAACACAAAACTTATAAGTACCACTAAGCGGTGTCTAAAAATCGCTTTTTCTAAAAAATCTAAAATTGCTTGCATTAAGGGGTCAACTCCTTCACTTTAATGCCGTTTTCTGTCGCCATGATAAGTCTATCTTTTACAATCACGCCATCAAGAATCGCTTTACCATCAGCCAATTGCTCGTATGAAAGCACATCATCCTTAAGATGAAAAATAACACCGCTATTAGCCAATAATAGCCATTGTTTATCGTTATAATTAATGATGCTGTTTACAGTAGCTGTTTTATCATTGTCTAAGTGCTGCCACTGCCCGCTGTTAGCCTCATTAACAAAAATATTACCGCGTAGTCCAGCTACAATATCTCTTGATGAATCTGATGCAAAACCAAAAAATGAACCAGGGTAAATTTCATCCAAACGTTGCCATGTTTGACCGTCGTCATCACTTTTTGCCATTAACCCCATCTCACCCACTAGCATTAAACCACTGCTGGTCGGTTCTATGCGGTTAAAATGAGGCAAAATAGACGAGGTTTCTATTTCATAACCTTCAGGATCTGTTTGTTTTAAATCATTTAAATAGGCTCTATCTTCACTAAATAATAGCGAATCTAAAAAACGTTTTTGCCAATTTTTTCCGCCATCAGTTGTTTGATAAAACATACCATAGGCACCAACCGCATAGCCATGTAAGTCATCTTTAAAATAAATATCTAAACAGGGTTTATCTAAGCTCGGTTTTGATTGTTGTAATTGCCAATTTTCACCACCATCGGTGGTATTGATAATTGTGGCGTCATGTCCACATGCCCAGCCATTAGAATCGTTGGTAAATTCAACCGCTGTTAATAATACTTGTGTAGGTACCGATTGCGCTTGTTGCCAGTCACTACCATCAACACTTTTAATCACTGTCCCGTGTTTACCCACAGCAATAAGCCCGGCTGAGGTTTGGGTAATATCGGTAAGGAGTGTTTTATCTGCATTAATTGCGCTAATCGCACTTTGAGGTGCGTCTTGTGCAAAACTCGCACCGCTTAGGATCAGGCTGGCATAGACCAAATACTTCATAAATTAAATTCGCCTTGAACTGAGGATTTGTTTGTCTGTTATAAGGAGGAAAACCTGTGCGTTAATAGACAAACGCGATGTGAAACAAAAAAGGCACCTAGGAAACTAGGTGCCAGCTTTTATACTATCTGCCAGCGCGACGTAAAGCGCTCGATGTGAACTCATTATCATTAAATGACTGAGAAAAATCATACATCTTTTCTTGGTTATCTAAACCAATGGCTAAGTAGCGACGTGAGTTAAGGTCGTGGTAAACCTCAAGCGTACTCCACTGAGTCGGTACTTCGTAGTAGTTAAGGCCATAAGCCATTGCTACACGATACAGTTGGTCGCGATTATCGTATATATCGGTAACATGTACTTGCCAGCTGTCTTCATCAATGTAGAACACACGTTTTTTATAAATATGGCGCGTGTCATCTTTTAAGTTTGCTTCAACAACCCACACACGGTGTTTTTCATAACGTGTATGCTCTGGGTTGATGTGGCCCGGCTTTAAAATATCATCATAGGTTAGCTTATCGCTGTGAAGCTTGTAGCTATTGTATGGGATGTAAAGCTCTTGCTTGCCTTTTAGCGTCCAGTTATAACGATTTGGTGAGCCGTTAAACATGTCAAAATCATCGGTTGTACGCAAGCTATCTGCTGCTGTACCCGGAGCATCATACGCTACATTAGGTGCACGACGAACACGACGCTGACCTGAATTATACGTCCACGCTTGACGTGGTGTTAATATTTGATCCATGGTTTCATGTACTAACAATGCCGTACCTGCCAAACGTGCTGGCTCTGTCACTTGCTGTTTAAACTTAAACAAAATATTAGAGTCTTGCAGCTCAGCAGGCGTTGCATTTGGATCAGAATATTTAACTAATAGTTGCTCATCAAAGCCAACATAGTTGTACGACCCCGATGCCGTTGGCGCTGCTTGACCACCAAAGCGCTCAATTGATTGACCACGATAGCGAAGTAAATGGTTCCAAATTGCTTCTAAACCTGTTTTAGGAATTGGAAATGGAATACCAATTGCAGTGTTCTTAATGCCGTTACCGCCTTCAACTAATTCAGCTGTAGTAGCAAATTTCTTTGTCGCATCGTATACAAACTGTGGGTATGATGCTGAACGACGTGTTTTGTAAATAGGCATTTTAAACGTATCTGGGTACGCTTCAAATAATGCTATTTGCCCAGGGCTTAAATTTTCTTTGTACTTATCAATATTGCTTTTATCTATAGTAAACAATACTTCATCAGTTGCGTAAGGGTCTAAGTGGTGCATACCTGGCTCATAACCTGCTGGTGCAGCAGTAATACCGCCGTTCCACGCTGGGATTGAACCATCTGCATTAGCTGCTTTTTCTGCCCCAATTGGGCTTAGGTCTTTACCTAGACGCGCAGCTTCTTCTGGACTAATTTTAGCCAGTGCTGTGTGACTTGCAAACAAACTACAAAACGCTGTAGCAATGAGGGTAGGTTTTTTAATCATAATAATGTTACCCCTAGATAGAATATTTTAAGTTAAAAGAAACGTAATCTCGGTCAGAGAAAGTGTTGGTGTCGCCACCACCCCAAAATGAGTTGTAACTTACATCTAAAGACCATGCATTTTGGTAATTAAAGCTCATAGTAGCACCTAGTGACTTACGATCTTCAATGAATAAGAACATTGGATCAGGCGTATTACCATTAACATCATGCGAGAACACAAAACGAGGTGAGAAGTTAATACCATTGTAAATATTAAAGTAATCACCTTTGGCAATTAAGCGATAACCCCAAGACGACGCCGTAGCAAACGATTTTTGCTCAGGACCATTTGATAAAGCCATATGCAATGCAGAATAGTCTGAACTACCTGGGCCTTGCATAATACCGCTTCGACCAGTACCAGAAACATTTAAACGCATTTCATCGTATTCAGGCATATTGTTGATGCGAACACCACCAATTTCACCGACAACTGCCCAGCTATCAGCACCTAATGAAGGGCCGAATAAATGCGTTGCCGTAAACTGTAGCTGTGAAGTATTACGTTCGATGTAACCTTTAGCCAGCTCGCCTGGACCTACAACACTTGCAGCATCACCTTTACTCATTTGCGAAATACCCGCAAATTCAGGGCGTAAGCCGGCAATCGCTAATTGCTCAGGCATAGCTGCATAAAGTAATTCTACGTCATCGATTTGTAGTGGTTCGTCTTCACGGAAAGTGAATTCACCTGCAAACGCGGTTTCACCCAGCGAGGTATTAAAACTCAAACCATAAAGTTTAATATCTTCAGGGTATTCGTTTGTCGCTTTAGCAAATGCTTTTAAGTCAGAGACGTTATCAGAGGTAATTTCAGTGGTGGCAATCATCGCTAAATCTTGTTGCAATGATGCTTGCGTGAAATTAGATACGCGGCCCGAAATAAGTGGACGACGGCTGTGATAATTTACATGGTAAAGTGCCACTTCTGTATCGTTCCACTCTGGCAAAAACATACCTAAGCGCAGACCATATTGACCGCCATCATCAGGCTCTGTTTTTCCATCATAGCCTTTACCTTTAAGGGCAACCTTAGTCGGGTACGCTAAGTACATATTGGCCAGTAATTGTTGTCCAGCTGCACTTGATGGGTCAATACCTTGGCTCGCAGCCACTTGGCCATAAGTTGCCATCAGGTTATTCAAGTTATCTGTTAAAAACGCTAAGTCAATATCAGGGTTTGAGGTGAAACCAAGCTGTACATTTTGTTGATAACCGTTTTCAGCCGCAAAATCATTGGTAGAAAAATAAGTCCCTGCTGCAGGTAAACGTGTTTCATGCCATTGATACTGATAAAAGCCCTCTAAGGTCATGTTTTCTGTAAGCCCTAATGATGCCCACAACATACCAACCGGAATAAACGCTTCTTTTAGTTCAGCACCAGGTGCTTTTAATCGGTCAATATCAACCGGGTTTACGTTAATACCATGAGAGATTAATGTACTTTCCCCCCAGTTAACCACTTGTTGACCAACTCGAATAGAAAGCGGGTTTTTGCCTTCATTTAAATCAAAGTTTGCCCACACATACGCATCAAGTAAACGAATGTCAGCACAGCTTTGCTCTTTAGTATCATCATCATCACACGGATCTACACCCTGACCAGATGTTGGATTAACGTAGGCACGATCGCCGTCCATTAATTCAAAATCATAAAAATACATAAAACGAGTAAATAAGCCGTAGTTATCTTTACTTATTGATAGGTCATGCGTGCCTTTTAATAGCTTTGAAAAAGTTTCGCCGCTATCAAAGTTTAAATCGCCTGCATCACCATTATTTGAGTAAGAGCCCGGTTGAGCCCAGACATCTTGAGATGAATAAATTGTATTGATTGCTGGGTTATAACCTGTCCAATCAAATGATGGGTTATTACTTTTACCAATGAGGTTAAAGTCACGGTCTTCTACGCGAATACTTTGCCCATAAGAAAAAGTAGAGTCGAAAGCGATATCAAAACCGCCTACCTCAAATGTTGCAGCCTGTGTCTGTGCTGCTGATAAACCGATAGCCGCAGCTGTTAAGCCGAGTACTATTTTATTTTTAACAAAAAGCGATCTTCTTATCATTTTGGTTCCCCCCTGTCGCGGGTATTTTTTGTGTGATCAAGTTATTGTTTTTAGTGTAATCGTAACGATAGAAGCGAATTAAACAAATTACAAATGGTCGCCTTCAATCAGTTATAAGTTTTTTATTTGTTTAACGTTTACGTATTGGTAAGACGTCATACCAGATAATTTATACACGTAAATTAACAATAGAACAAATCGAAATTAACAAAAAGGCAATATTTGTGTATATCTATATCACAAAAAACAACAGCTAGGCTACTCGTTCGAGACGGATGAACTTGTTTTCATTACTTAAAATAAGTCTAAACCGACCACGAATACCTAAACTAGACATGAAGGGCCGAAGATAATGCGCAGCAAAACGAATTGTTTTGCCGCTATCAGCTGTTACTTGAATTGAGCTATACCGGCCATGGTAATAATCCATGCACTCGTTATAGCTCAAATTTATATAAAAATAATGTTCTATCATGATTTATTGTAAAGCTTTTTCAACCTTTTCAAATAAATCATCGCTTAACCCTTCTAAATTCGAAAGGCGCTCTAATTGCGCTTTCATTGCACTGGCACGGGTTTCATCATAGCGACGCCATGACATAAACGGCGTTAACATACGTGATGCATTTTGCGGGTTAATCGCATTAAGCTTAATTAATAAATCGCCAAGTAATGTATAACCTTGACCATCTAGACGATGAAATTGTGTGGTATTAAAGTGCGAAAAACTCCCCACTAATGCACGAACTCGATTCGGATTTGAAAAATCAAAACATGGATGTGTATACAAGGCCTTAATTTTCTCAATGGCATCATCAGCGCTGTTCATTGCTTGTAGAGCAAACCACTTATCCATTACTAGTACATCATGGCGCCATTGGCTGTCAAAATGCGCAAGTAATTGATTTGATAATGGGTGCGCAGCTTTAACTACACTGCTCAGAGCGCCAAGCACATTAGTCATATTTGTTGATGCTGCTGCCTGCTCAATTAAGCTTGCCGCCTCAGCACTGTCTGTTTTTGCTAAATAGTGCAAGCAAAGTTGTTTTAAAGCGCGAATAGCCACCGCTTTGGCACTCACACTACCATCATCGGTGATTGCCTGATAACAACTTAAAAACTCAGTATGTAGTTGTTTGGCAATTTGTTGTTCGAATAGCTCAATATTGGCAATAATGTCATCAACCGGAATAACGTCAAACTCCGCAGCTAAAGTGTCAAAACTAGGCAGTTTTAACAGCTCAGCAATCAGCGCTAAATCACCCTCTCGTTGCGATATTAGCACCCTAAGTGCATCAATAACGGCATCGCTTAGTGGTGCATTACTAGCTGAAATAACGTTTGCCTTGAGTGCATTAATAAACAATTGTTGTTGTGCATCCCAGCGTGAAAAGTCACTGCGTGCAAAACGCATAATATGTAATAAATCAGCTTCAGTGATCTGTTGATTCAAAATACACGGTGCTGAAAAATCTTCTAGCAATACGGCGGTTGGACTGTGTTCAATATTATCAAAATGAAATGTTTGTTTAGCTTGAGTAACATTTAACACGCTATCAACCTTTTTACCTTGGTATTGCAATGCAATACTTTGGCCTTGCTGATCTAAAAGTTCAATCGCAAAAGGAATATGTAACATCGCATTATCAGGCTGATTCAGGGGCGCAAGTTGTTCTATAGTGAGCGTGAAGATTTGTGCACTTTCATCATACGCTTTGGTAACGTTTAAACGTGGTGTCCCACACTGATTATACCAACGCTTAAATTGTGATAAATCAATTGATGATGCATCACTCATTGCCGCAACAAAATCATCGCAGGTAACCGCTTGGCCATCATGACGCTGAAAATACAGTGTCATGCCTTTTTGAAAATTTTCCTCACCCAACAATGTATGCATCATACGAATAACTTCAGCCCCTTTGTCATACACTGTAACGGTGTAAAAGTTATTCATTTCGATGACTTTTTCTGGGCGTATTGGGTGTGCCATTGGGCCGGCATCTTCGCTAAATTGATGAGTGCGCATCACTTTTACCGCGTCAATTCTATTTAGCGCACGAGAGCCTAAATCACTGCTAAACTCTTGATCTCTAAATACCGTTAAACCTTCTTTTAAAGACAGCTGAAACCAATCACGACAAGTTACACGATTTCCGGTCCAGTTATGAAAGTACTCGTGGCCAACAATAGACTCAATGGTGTGGTAATCTTTATCGGTTGCCGTTTCTTGATTTGCCAGCACACATTTGCTGTTGAAAATGTTTAACCCTTTATTTTCCATTGCTCCCATATTGAAGAAATCAACGGCAACAATCATATAAATATCAAGGTCATACTCTAAATTAAAACGTGACTCATCCCAAGCCATCGCTTTTTTAAGCGACGTCATAGCATGCTCTGTTTTAGGTAAGTTTCCTTTATCGACAAATAACGCTAGGGTGACATCCTTACCACTGCGGGTAGTGTATTTATCGTGTAAAACATCAAAGTCCCCTGCCACTAGAGCAAACAAATAACTCGGCTTTTTGAACGGATCTTGCCATTTTACAAAATGGCGTCCATCTTGCGTTTCACCACTGTCCACTTGGTTACCATTAGAGAGCAAATGCGGAAATGCCGTATCGGCAATAATAGTGACATCAAAAGTTGAAAGTACATCAGGACGATCCATGTAGTAGGTTATTTTTCTAAACCCTTGCGCTTCACATTGAGTACAATAAGCGCCTCCCGATAAGTACAATCCCTCAAGTGATGTGTTTGTTTGCGGTGAAGTTTGCGTCACTATGCTTAACTGACATTCATCAGGCAGATTATTAATGATTAATTGCTGATTTATAATTTTATAATCTGTGAGCTCTGCACCGTCAATCGATAAAGAGATCAAAGTTAAGTCAATGCCATCTAATACCAGAGGGGCATTTGAATCACCCACGCGTTTAAGCGTTAATAAAGCATTTACTTGAGTCGTTAATGGCTGTAAGTCGAAAGTAAGCTCAGTATGCTCGATTGAAAAATCGGGGGCTTTATAGTCTTTTAAATATTCTGCTTGAGGTTTTTGTAGTTCAGTCATGATCACTCCAAAAAAATAGCCCCTTTTAGTGATAAAAGGAGCTACTTAAATTAAGCCGTTTGCTTAGGCTTGATACGCAGTATCTTAATACCTAAGTAAGCATAAATAACGGCTAAGAAAGGATTTATAAGGTTGAAAAATGCATAAAGTGCATAATCAAACGGATTGATTAATAGGACACTTTGCATATACGCACCACAGGTATTCCATGGTATGAGCGGGCTGGTAATTGTGCCACCATCTTCTAGTGTGCGTGACAAATTAACCGGCTTTAACCCACGCTTTTTATATTCTTCTTTAAACATCCGCCCAGGTACCACAATGGCAATATACTGATCGGCAGCAATAACATTGGTACCAATACACGTTGCAATAGTGGAGGCGATAAGAGAGCCAGTGCTTTTTGCTATTTTTAGAATACTTTTAACAAATATATCAAGTAGACCCGTTTTTTCCATAATCGCACCAAACATCAGTGCTGTCATGATCAACCATGTGGTTGTTAGCATGCCAGACATGCCGCCGCCACTGAGTAACGAGTCCATTTTTGCATCACCGGTACTAATAGTAAAACCGTCAAAAAAGGTGGTCCAAACCAGTTTAAAGTAACCGACAAACTCACCCTGAGTCATGTCTATTTGACTAGCAATTAAGTCCGATTGAAATAGCATAGCCCACACCGCGCCAATGACAGCACCAATAGAAATGGCAGGAAACGCTGGCATTTTTCGAATAGCAAGTACGAGTAATACAATTAACGGCACCAACATTTCTAAGCCAATGTTAAAGTTTTGCTGAAGAATTGCAGTTATTTGGTCTATTTGACCAGCCTCTCCCGCTGCTGTCGCGTTAAAGCCCATGAAAACAAAGATGATTAATGCAATTACAAAGCTAGGTACTGTAGTCCAAAGCATATGATGAATATGTTCAAACAAATCTGCACCAGCAACCGCTGGAGCTAAATTGGTTGTTTCAGATAATGGACTAAGCTTATCGCCAAAATATGCGCCTGATATTACAGCACCCGCGGTAACTGTCGGCTCTAAACCCAGTCCTGAAGCGACACCGAGTAACGCGACACCTATGGTCGCTGCCGTGGTCCACGAACTACCAATACTCATTGCTACAATGCCACAAATTAAACAACTCGCAGCGTAAAACCAGCTAGGGTTGATAATTTGTAAGCCGTAATAAATTAAGGTCGGAACCGTTCCTGATAATAACCATGTTCCGATAAGTGCCCCCACCATGAGTAAAATTAAAATAGCGCTAAGAGATAAGGTAATTCCCTCAATCATTGCATCTTCTAATTTTTTCCATGTGTAGCCATTTTTTAAACCAATCAGTGCTGCAGCAAAAGTTGCAAACAGTAATGCAATTTGATTCGGTCCTGATGATGAATCATCGCCAAATAAGTACACGGCGGCACCTAACAAACAAATTAATACAGCAATTGGAATGAGTGCATCAAAAAGTGTGGCACTTTTAAGTGGTTTTTCTTCAATGGGCTTCAAAATATAGACTCCTACACACATTCGATGCATGTTGATTATTTTTATTAGCACGTACGCGCATTTATTGAGCAGTGTTGATCTAGCTCAACTTTTGGTAATCCGCGATTATAACAATTTAGCAAATTATCGATAGTAAAAAAGGCGCCTAAGCGCCTTTTTTTTAACGAGCAAAGCCTTAATTAGCGCTTAGCCATACGACCGTATCTAATATAATCTTGCGTTATTAGTGCCGCTTCTTCAAGGAATGGGTCGAGCTTTTCAATCACCTCTGGTACATCGTCAAGGTTTTCTACTGGCTCTTTACCTAAACGTTTTAAACGCTCGTTAGTACGAGCTAATGCACGTGCCTCATTTTCTTCTTTTTCTTTAATACGTTTTTTCTCAACTAAAGAAATCGTTTTACGATCTTTTTCTTCGTTGTAACGGGTAATATCTTCAAACACATAATTAAATTCAGGCTCTGTTTTAATTCGCTCATCATGTTGTTTTTCAAGATGACTGATGACCGGATCTAAACGCCCTATTTGTTTATACTGTGCTTGTACTATGCTATCCCATGGCAATGCATTGTCTTGTTTGCTTTCGCCCCACTCAGCTGGGTCAATGGCAGATGGGAACGTAATATCTGGGATCACACCTTTATGCTGCGTACTGCCGCCGTTGATACGGTAAAACTTAGCAATGGTGTATTGCACACTGCCTAACGGGTTATCGTATAAATCATAAGCGCGCGCGAGGCCTTTATGCTGCTGCACAGTGCCTTTACCAAAGGTTTGTTCACCAATAATAACTGCGCGGCCATAGTCTTGCATTGCCGCTGCAAATATTTCAGATGCAGACGCGCTGTATCTATCAACAAGTACCGTCAGTGGACCATCGTAGTAGGTAATGCCATCACGGTCTTTTTGCTCTTCAATGCGATTATTTAATGTATGAATTTGTACCACTGGGCCTTGATCAAAAAACAAGCCTGACAGCTGCGTCGCTTCATATAGCGAACCACCGCCATTTTGACGTAGGTCTATAATAATACCGTCAACTTTTTGCTCTTTTAATTTAGCAAGTTCTACTTTTACATCTTTAGAAAGGTTGTTGTAAAAACCAGGGATTTCAATTACTCCAATCTTACTGGTTAGATCCGAATAGCTGGCTTCAAATACTTCTGATTTTGCTGCTCGGTCTTCCAGACGAATTTTATCACGGGTAATCTCAACTACCTTTGGCGTACCGTGAGCATCAGCGCCCTTTAAATATTGTAAACGTACTTTAGTGCCTTTAGGACCTTTTATAAGATCAACCACGTCATCTAAACGCCAACCAATAACATCAACAAACTCTTCGCCCTCTTGAGCCACACCAATAATGCGATCATCGGCTTTAATCTGCTCAGATTTGTCTGCAGGGCCTCCTGGAACTAGACTACGAATAACTGTGTAGTCTTCATCAGGCGTTAATACTGCGCCAATCCCCTCAAGCTCTAAGTCCATGTCCATTTTAAATTGTTCAGCACGACGAGGTGACAAGTATGAAGTATGCGCTTCAATACTGCGTGCTAGCGAGTTCATTACAATTTGAAATGCGTCTTCAGATTTTGACTGAACAAGGCGTTTTTCTGCGTTTTTATAGCGCTTAGTCAACACCTCTTTAATGCCTGGCCAATCTTTGCCAGTCATTTTTAAACGCAGTGCATCATATTTTACCCGTTCGCGCCAAATTTCATCAAGCTCAGCTTGGGTAGTTGCCCACGGTGCATCTTCGCGGTCATAAAAATATTCATCTTCTTCGTCAAACGTCATTTCGTTTTCAAGTAGCGACAGTGAAAATTCATAACGTTCAAAACGGCGTTTAAGGCTTAAGTTGAAAATATCAAACGTAAACCCTAACTGGCCGCTAAGAAGCGCGTTATCAAAACGGTTACGATATTGCTCAAATGAGTCTACATCGCTTTTTAAAAACACGCTTTTATTAAAATCAAGGGACTCGATGTAACGATCAAATACTTTACTCGAAAGCTCATCGTTAAATCGAACGGGTGTGTAATGTGAACGAGTAAATAGATTAGCCACTCGTTTGCTGGCTGTACCGTGCTGACTTTCTTGTTTTAACAAGGGTAAGTCTTCTAATGTTACCGGCTCTACTGCAGCAAATAACGAACCTGAAAACAGCGCAGCAAATAACGGAATGAGCGTAAACTTTTTACTCATACACAACTCCTTAATTTTTTTCGCAACTTAAATAATGTATAAGCTGTCGGCTTTGGTTTTTACTTGCATACCTGTCACTAGTTCAACGTGAACATCGTCTTTGTTTACTTCAGTGATTACTGCATTAACAAGTGCTTGGCCAAGTTTAACTTTAACCTTGTTATTAACCTTGACCTCGCCTGCAGGTAAAGGTTCAACTTTTCCTGAACGCTTAGGCGCAGCGGCTTTGGCAGGTTTTGCTGCAGCTGATGGATTTTTAGCTGAATGCGCTGGCTTCTTCTTAAAAGATTTTGCATCTGAGTCTTGACGTGGGCGTTGCTGCTTTTTGCGCTTTGCCATTTTAGCACGGCTTTCTTCCAACGCTTTTTGTGCGTGGTCGATATGCTCTTGCTCAACTTTCTCGCCTTGATTTCCGTCAAGATCAATACGGAACTCAGATTTAGTAACCGCTTCAAGATAGCGCCAGTTAGATGTGTATTTTCTAAGTGCTTGGCGTACTTGTGTTTTACTAACTTTTTCAGACCCTTCAATACGCTCAGCGATATCTTTAAAGATACCTACTTTAAGCGGCTGAATGCCTTCTTTTTGTTTAAAACATTGTGGAAATTCTTGGTATAAGAACTCCAATACTTCATTAATATCTTTTAGCTTGTTTGTGGTTTCCATTTTAGAACCTATTTAATCACATCTTTTCATCAAGGGCAGAATCAACATAGTGGATGCTCCAATCAACTAACTCTTCAAAGTCAGTTTCAATCACAGCCATATCACCACGTAAATGTTCCCAAATACCATTTATAATTTCATCAATTGAATCACAGTCTAAATCATCAGGTAGACGATCCCATGCCATGTGAATCAAATCATTGAGCGTTTCCGCTACATGTTCTTCATCCCCTTCCCAATCACCAACATCTTGAACGGCAAAAAGGTAATCTTGAACATTTAGCAAATCTTTCATTACAGGCTAGCCTCTAAGCATTTTACAAGTGCTTCAAGCCCTGCTTGATCATCAGTATCAAATCGGCCAATACTTGGGCTATCTATATCTAGCACCGCAAATACAGATCCGTTTTTCATGATAGGTACAACTATCTCAGAATTTGATGCTGCATCACAGGCTATATGACCGTCAAAAGCATGCACATCTGAAATTAACTGGGTTTGCTCGGTTGCCGCAGCAGTGCCACATACCCCTTTCCCTACTGGAATACGAATACAAGCTGGATTGCCTTGAAATGGACCAAGTACCAATTCTGTGGGTGAATCCATAAAATAAAAGCCCGCCCAATTCACATCTTCCAAAGAGGTAAATAACAGCGCGCTTATATTTGCCATATTGGCAATTATGTTTGATTCACCGCCTATCAGCGATTCAGTTTGCTTAACTAATGACTGGTAAAAATCGTGCTTTTGCATACCAAACTACTTCTTATTAAACATACAGTAGCTAAAGGTACTCTTTGTCACTAAAAATTGAAACCTTTTGCGGGTAAAAAAAAGGAAATTACATGGTTTTACGACGCACTTGATTAAATATTCTGCAATTAACTTTGTACCGATTTACGTAGACCGAATAAAAACAGCCCAGCAGCAAACCCTGACATCACACTATTGATTAAAAATATCTCACCTGTGGTGGCGCTCAGTAGGTAACTAAAAATAGCCCCGCCTAGCAAGCCTAGTGTTAATACACCAGAATAATTGACCTTAGAATATTTAAACATAAGTAAATAACCAGGCACAACAAACGCGGCCATGGTTAAGCCTACTATGTGCGCGTTAGCAATAGCCGTCATTAATAACCCTAAAAAAATAGAGACGGCATCACCACGCATTGTCAATGCATAGTAAATCCCTAACATACTGCCAATAATAACAGGAGATAATAATGAAAGTGCGACGCTTTTTGCGAGTTGATGTTTCATTGTAAGATCCTTAACACAAACGTAAATCTTTAATTTCTTAGCATGCACTAACCGCTGTAGCTTATAAATAGAGACTATGGTCGTATTTTTTAACTAAATATACTTGGCTTTGAAAAAGGTATAGCGAAAATGAGGCACAAAAAAGCCCGCAAAAAGCGGGCTTATCTGATAATGGTGGAGAGATAGGGATTTGAACCCTAGAGGGGCTATAAACCCCTGCCGGTTTTCAAGACCGGTGCATTCGACCACTCTGCCATCTCTCCGAAAGTGCATAAACTACAAGTAAGCGTGTACTCATAGTTATTTTAATAAGGTGGTGGAGAGATAGGGATTTGAACCCTAGAGGGGCTATAAACCCCTGCCGGTTTTCAAGACCGGTGCATTCGACCACTCTGCCATCTCTCCGCACGGCCTGAATAATAGGGAAACCCATGGGCTTTGTGAAGCTTTTTTTTCAATTATTTGTTCAAGTGATTAAAAAACAACTAATTTGTTTAAACATACAGCAAAAAGGGCGATTCCTATACGCCGAGTGAACTTTTATTTAAATTTAGTTGTCTATTGATCTACAAAGGTTTGCCCAAACATATAAGAGTTGGTAATCTAATTTTAGTTAAATTACAGGAACTACTTAGTTTCACTTACAGGAGCTCTACAATGGCATTTAATCAATCGTACAATACTGCAAAGCCGGTAATGTCGACCATTGAAACAAACAAAGTGCTTAAAAACACTTATTTTCTACTTGCAATGACACTTGCATTTAGTGCCGTCACCGCCGGCATTTCAATGGCACTGCAATTACCTTATTTCATGGGACTAGTGTTCACTCTGGTTTCGTTTGGCCTTCTTTTTGTTGTAAACAAAAAAGCCGACACAGCATCTGGTGTATTTTGGGTGTTTGCGTTTACAGGATTAATGGGAGCTGGTTTAGGCCCACTCCTTAATCACTATGCACAATTACCTAATGGCCCTATGCTAATTATGCAAGCGCTAGGTTCTACGGCGTTAATCTTCTTTGGTTTATCTGCTTATGCACTTAACACTAAAAAAGATTTCTCGTTCATGGGTGGTTTTTTAACTGTGGGCTTAATTGTGGTTATCGTGGCAAGTATTGTAAATATTTTCCTAGGTAGCTCTTTAATGTTTATGGTACTAAACGCAGCCGTGGTATTAATCATGTCTGGCCTAATTTTGTTCGATACGAGCAGAATCATTAATGGCGGCGAAACGAATTATATCCGCGCAACGGTTTCTTTATACCTTAGCGTTTATAACTTATTTACGTCTTTACTTGCGTTACTTGGCGCAAATAATGACTAATTAAATAGTTCTGTTAAAATAGCCCCTTTATTGGGGCTTTTTTATTGGAATAGTTTTGGCACGCTTTGTACTTTCTTTACATACTCCACCATCGGACCACGATACCACACAGCGTATTGTTAAATTTGCTCACGCTTGTTTAGCACAAGGGCATAGTATTGATGCAATATTTTTATACCAAGATGGTATCTATCATGCTTCTACTCATTTTGAGCTTGCCTCAGATGAGTTAAATTTATCCTCACTTTGGCAGCAGCTAGCCGACAAAAATATTAATTTAATGCTGTGCGTTACGGCAGCTGAAAAGCGTGGCTTAGATATCCAAAATACTGGTGTATTCGCTGTAGCAGGCCTCGCTGAATTTGCTATGTTAGCCAGTGAAGCAGATAAATGGATACAATTTAAATGATTAATGTACTCGTTATTAGTCAATCAAGCCCATTTGATGACATGCATATTCGCGATGCACTCGATATGACGCTTATTTTTGCCGCAGTTGATCAAAATATAAGTTGGTTGTTTAGCGGTCCTGCGGTGCTAGCTCTTAAAAAAAATCAAAGCCCGAATAGTTTGGGGCTTAAAGATTTTTTTAAAAATATTAAAACTCTAGAAATATATGATATTGACAATATCTACGTGTGTGAGAAGTCACTCATTGACTACGGTTTAAGTAAAAATGAGCTACTTATTGAAGTAAAAACCGTTAACTTTAATGCCCAAAAACAGTTAATTCAAAATCAGCAGCACGTGGTAACGCTATGAGCACTTTACATATATTTTCAAAACCACTGAATTACTACAGTGCAAACAGTCTCGATAATCTGATTATGCTAACAGACTCGGTTTTATTAGTGGGTGATGCCTGTTTTGCTAAAGGGCAATACAGACAATTTGCCGATTCGCTTTATATTTTAAAGGACGATGCAGCGGCGCGTGGTATCTCTTTAAATTTGAATGATAAAGCGATTAGCTATGATGAGTTCGTTACCCTAAGTTTATCATCTAAACAATCAATTACTTGGTGATTTATGCTGGAATTTAATAATCAAACAATAGACACAGATAAGCAAGGTTACCTGCTAGATCATACTGATTGGTCAAAAGAGTTAGCCGATGTTATTGCACAACATGAAAGCATTATATTAACCGAGCAGCATTGGGAAGTTGTTAACTTTGTGCGCGCATTTTATCTAGAATACAACACCAGTCCAGCCATTAGAATGTTAGTCAAAGCGATGGCTAAAGCGCTCGGTGAGGATAAAGGTAATAGCATGTACCTGTATAAGCTTTTTCCGAAGGGACCGGCCAAACAAGCCACTAAAATTGCGGGCTTACCTAAACCTGCACGGTGTATTTAATGAAACACAAAGCTACAAACACGTCATCTTCAACAAGTAAACGCAATACAGGTCGTACATATTCGCGCAGTGCTGTAAAAAAGAGCCCGATAAAAAGAGCAATTAAGCCGCAGATAGCCCAAAGCGATAAAAAAGTTATTTTATTTAACAAACCTTATGATGTCCTTTGCCAATTCACAGACGAGCAAAATAGACAAACACTGGCTAATTTTATTCCTATTAAAGATGTTTATGCTGCGGGTCGCTTAGACAGAGACAGTGAAGGCTTGTTATTATTGACCAATTGCGGGAAATTACAAAATACCTTAACCGCTCCTGGTAAAAAAACCAACAAAACGTACTGGGTACAAGTTGAGGGGGTGCCTACAGAAGCATCTATTGATGCGCTCAGTCAAGGGGTCGAACTCAAAGATGGATTAACCTTACCTGCACAGGTAAAGTTAATCGATGAACCAGCGCTTTGGCCACGCACTCCCCCAGTGAGAGAACGTAAATCAATTCCAACATCTTGGTTGAGTATCACTATAAACGAGGGGAAGAACCGTCAAGTTCGACGAATGACCGCACACATTGGCCACCCAACGTTACGGTTAATTCGCTATAGTATTGGTAAATACACACTCGATGGAATTGAAACAGGTCAATATAAAATCAGTGGACCACCAGCCAACAGTTAATACTTTACGTTAGCCTTTGCTTATCTGGTATTAAAAGCAAAGGTTAAACATGCTGTGTTATTCATGCCTTCCTAAGGCAATACAATTTCTGCCCTGCCTTTTTGCATAATACAGCGCACTATCCGTTGCTTTAAAGAAATCGACATGGTTAGTTTTTTCGCCATGTTTTACCGTATGAACTCCCATACTCACAGAGAGAAAGCCAGTAAAACTATCTTCATGAGCTATCGCTAAATCTTCAATAGATTTTTGTATTTGTTCTGCAATAAAGAGTGCACCTTGATTATCTGTTTGTGGGAGTAAAACAACAAACTCTTCTCCGCCATAGCGCGCTACAAAGTCCTCAGGACGACTGACTGTTTCTGCTAGCTTTTGCGCTACGCTATGTAAACACTTATCCCCTGCAATATGACCATACCTATCATTAAATTTTTTGAAATTATCTATATCAATAATGATCATAGAAAGTTGAGTATTTACTTTTATCAGTTTTTTAAATTCAGCATGTAATTTTTCGTCAAAACGGCGTCTGTTGGCAATTTTAGTCAATGAGTCTAAAAAGGCCATATCGCTGAGTATCTCTTGGGTTTTCAAACGCTCCGTCGCATCGTTAAATACAGCAATAAATTCACTTTCTACACTAATACCTGACACTTGCATTATCACTTTCGAACCATCTTTACATACAATTTGATAGTCATTAGCAGGAATATCGTCATTATTTTTATTTGCCTGCGCTAAAGACTCACCCCACATCGTTTGAGCAGACTCTCTATAACTAGGCTCAGGATACGCGACCTTCCACCACTGTTTTAAATTAGGGATATCATCAATTGTATAGCCAAATACATCTACAAACCGTTGATTAAGCTTTAAAATATCGCCAGTTACCATACAAACATTACACACGGGCAAAGGCAAAATAGTAAATAATTTTGCATAATGGCTCAGCTCATGTTTTCGCATTGGATGTTCAGTTGCACTACTAACAAAACGCTGCTGTTCAACGTGTTTCATTTCAAGAGAAGCATTCATAGTGGCAACAAAATGCCATTCTAACCACCACTTTTCTAGCTGCTTTAAAATGACTTGTTGAAAGGGATTAATAAAGTCTAAAGAATGTTCAATGAGTCTAAATAGCGCTGAAATAGGGTTAGGTTCTTCAAAGCGGTAAGGACGAGGAACCCTAATGGTTTGATAAAACAGTTGGTAAGCTGATTCTTTAACGTTATGTGGTAATTGTTCTGCTACTAAGCAATCATCGCGTTGTACCTTTGTTGATAACTCAACAACGTAAGATTTTACCTTTTGTGCTTGAGAAGCATAATTCATATATTCATTCCATTGACTATATTATAAATACTTATTTGAGTGTTTATTCAATTTAAACTCATCTAAAGGTATTGCATAATCATTTGGTTGTAAAGGTTTGTTAATGAACAATAATAAATATATTCTTTGATATTCTATAAATAGTACTAACACCTTAAATAAATAACATTTACTCATCATTTATAACTTAAATGAGTGTTTATAATTTAATGGCCTGACATCTTGGACCTGTTGTTCTTTGCAAATTAAAATGTGTGCAAACAAAGGGGCTATAATAGCACCGCAAAATGTGTAATCTAATCGGCTAAGTAAAAATCGACTAACAAAGAGTAAATCATCCCTAACCAACATAAAAAAAAGCAACAAAATCTATTCAATAGCCCTTCCTCTCTTTAAGCACTTACAAAATACATGCTATAATCGCGGCCTTTCCAAGTTAACAGTAATCTGTATAAGCGAAATTATTCATGAGCGAAAATAGTCACATTAAAGTCATCGTTGGTATGTCCGGCGGTGTTGATTCTTCTGTATCTGCATATTTATTAAAACAACAAGGCTACCAAGTAGAAGGCTTGTTTATGAAGAACTGGGAAGAAGATGACAATGATGAATATTGCGCTGCCGCTGAAGATTTAAAAGATGCCCAAGCTGTCTGTGACAAATTAGGTATTGAACTTCATACCGTTAACTTTGCAGCGGAATACTGGGACAACGTATTCGAATACTTTTTAGCTGAGTACAAAGCTGGTCGCACACCTAACCCAGACATCATGTGTAACAAAGAAATTAAATTTAAAGCCTTTTTAGAATTTGCGGCTCAAGCACTTGGTGCTGACTTTATAGCAACGGGCCACTACGTACGTCGTGAGCTCAGAGATGATAAATATGTTATGTGCCGTGGCCTAGATGATAATAAAGATCAAAGCTACTTTTTGTACACATTGAGCCATGAACATATCGCGCAAACGCTGTTCCCTGTTGGAGATATTGCCAAGCCAGAAGTACGCCGTATTGCTGAAGAGCAAGATTTAATTACCCACGATAAAAAAGACAGTACTGGTATTTGTTTTATCGGTGAGCGTAAATTTAAAGATTTCTTACAAAAATTCTTACCTGCTCAACCTGGTGTTATTGAAGACACAGATGGTAACAACGTTGGTGAGCATGAAGGGTTGATGTACCACACCTTAGGTCAGCGCAAAGGCTTGTTAATTGGTGGTATGAAAGAAGGCTCAGGCGAACCTTGGTATGTTGTAGACAAAGATGTTGAACGCAATGTATTGATTGTGGGCCAAGGTAAAAATCACCCTCGCCTTTACAGTAATGGCCTAAATGCCAACCAATTACACTGGGTAGATCGTGTTGGTCCTCAAGGTACTACTCGTTGCACCGTAAAAACACGCTACCGTCAAGAAGACCTAAGCTGTACCTTATTAGTCGGTGAAGATGGTATGGCACGCGTATTATTTGATGAGCCACAAAAAGCGGTAACCCCAGGACAATCTGCCGTATTTTACGCTAATGAAGTGTGTTTAGGTGGTGGTATTATTGACTCGGTGATCAAATAATGAATCAACATCAAGTCATGGCGCTTGCAGCCATGTGTCAAGTGGCTAAGCAAGTTCAGAAGGTTGCCCAATATGGTCGCGCTGATGAACAAGATTTATCGATTTTATTATCAAGTATTGTGCAAACCTCGCCAGCTTCCCCAGTAGATGTTTATCAAGGTGAACATAACTTACGTGATGGCTATAAAACATTGATGGCACAACTGAGTGCCGGTGCTCAAAAAGATGTAGAAATAGTCAAATATGTAGGTGGTTTAATGCAGTTAGAGCGTGCGCTTAGTGCTAACAGTAAAAGCCTCAATGAATTAGGTAAACGTATTGATGATATTCATCGTCGTTTGGATCATTTTGCTATTACCGATGACAGTGTTGTTGCCGGTTTAGCAGATATATACTCGTCGGTGCTAAGCCCCCTTGGGCACCGAATTCAGGTTTATGGTAAACCCGAGTTATTAAAACAGCAGCTCACGCAAAATAAAATCCGCGCATTACTTTTAGCCGGAATTCGTAGTGCAGTATTATGGCGACAAATGGGCGGCAAACGTCGTCATTTCTTTTTTGCGAAAAGAAAAATTCTCGCCATAGCTAAAACAAAAATTTAATTATCGTTCAAACTAAAATTTAGGAGTTATTATGGAGCTTTCAGCGTTAACGGCTATCTCTCCGGTTGATGGTCGCTACGGCAGCAAAACCACTGAACTACGCAGTATTTTTAGCGAATTTGGATTAATCAAATACCGCGTAACCGTTGAAGTGCGTTGGTTGCAAGCGTTAGCTGCAGCAAGCGAGATTAAAGAAGTCCCCGCTTTTAGCGACGAAGCAAATGCGCTGTTGAATGCAATTGTAGATAACTTCTGTGAAGCTGATGCTCAGCGAGTTAAGGACATCGAACGCACAACAAACCATGATGTTAAAGCCGTAGAGTATTTACTAAAAGAAAAAGTAGCTGATAATGCTGAGCTACACGCAATTAACGAATTTATTCACTTTGCCTGTACTTCTGAAGATATTAATAACCTATCTCATGGTTTAATGTTAACTGAAGCGCGTAACCACGTCGTTTTACCTTATTGTGATGAGTTATTAAGCGCCATTAAAGAAAAAGCAATTGAGTACAAAGCCATTCCAATGATGACTCGTACACATGGTCAGCCTGCAACGCCTTCAACTATGGGTAAAGAGTTTGCAAATGTTTACATGCGTTTAAAGCGTCAACGTGACCAAATTGCACAAGTAGAAATGCTAGGTAAAGTAAACGGTGCTGTGGGTAACTACAATGCACATCTAAGTGCGTACCCCGACTACGATTGGCATAACCACGCCGATAAGTTTGTAACTAGCCTAGGTTTAACACTCAACCCGTTTACCACGCAAATTGAACCGCATGATTACATAGCAGAGCTTTTTGATGCAATTGCACGCTTTAATACCATTTTGCTCGATTTTGACCGCGACATGTGGGGCTACATTGCACTTAATCACTTTAAGCAAAAAACCATTGCCGGTGAAATTGGCTCATCAACTATGCCACACAAAGTGAACCCGATTGATTTTGAAAACTCAGAAGGTAATTTAGGCTTAGCCAATGCTATCTTAGGTCATTTAGCACAAAAACTACCTGTGTCTCGCTGGCAACGTGATTTAACTGACTCAACCGTATTACGTAACTTAGGTGTAGGTATGGGTTATGCGGTAATTGCATACCAATCAACCCTTAAAGGTGTAAGCAAACTTGAAGTAAACGAGCAACGTTTGGCAGATGAGCTTGACCAAAACTGGGAGCTGCTCGCTGAGCCAATTCAAACCGTTATGCGTAAATACGGTATTGAAAAACCATATGAAAAGCTAAAAGATTTAACCCGTGGTAAACGTGTAAATCAAGAAATTATGGCTGATTTCATCGATGGTTTAGACCTACCAGAAGCTGCAAAAATTGAAATGAAAAAACTAACGCCGGCTAACTACATTGGTCGCGCTGTTGAGTTTATTGATGATTTAGTTTAATCACTCAAATCTACTAATAAAAAGCGAAAGGTACCGGCCTTTCGCTTTTTTCATTTAGGTCTTAACGTTATAGGCATTCTATGTATCAATTAAAAATAAATGAATTATCAGAGCAAGCGTTTTTAAGTCAATATTGGCAAAAAAAACCACTGTTGATCAAAGCTGGTTTTAAAGATTTTCAAGATCCACTTGATGCGAATGAACTCGCAGGCCTTGCTATGGAAGACAGCATAGAATCGCGCATTATTACTAACCACAATCAACAATGGCAATCGCATCAGGGACCATTTGACGATTTTGAAATACTCACTGATCAGCACTCGACACTACTCGTGCAAGCAGTGGATCATTGGCACCCAGAAGCTGCTCAGTTACTTGAACCTTTTCGCTTTATACCTAATTGGCGAATAGATGATTTGATGATCAGCTACTCAACCCCAGGTGGCGGTGTTGGCCCACACCTAGACCAATACGATGTATTTATTATTCAAGGTGAAGGTAAGCGCCATTGGCGGGTAGGATTACCTGACCCAACACTAAAACAATTTGCTCAAAATAAAACATTACTGCAAGTTGAAGCTTTTAGTGCAGTAATTGATTGTATTTTGGAGCCCGGTGATATTTTATATATACCACCCGGTTGTCCTCATGAAGGCTATGCGGTTGAAAATGCACTCAACTATTCAGTCGGTTTTAGAGCACCTAATCAACAAGATTTACTTTCAAGTTTTGCTGATCATATTATCGACACGGAAAGCGGCCAAAAAAGGTATACCGACCATACCCTCGCCCTACGTGATTCTAAAGGTGAGCTAACCCAAAGCGAAGTCGATAAAGTAAAAACGTTAATGCAAGCATTGCTAGAAGACGAGAGTTTATTTAAACACTGGTTAGGTAATACCCTTAGCCAACCTAAGCATGATATGGACTTAGCCCCTGAAGAAGACCCATTTAGTGTCGAACAAATACAACAACTGCTTGAAAACCAAGTAACATTTGAGCGTTTAGGGGGCACGCGTGCAATTTACCAATGCATAGGTGATGAGCTGCTTTTAAGTGTTAATGGCGAAAACTACCCTTTACCGCTATCTGATTTAGAGGCTGTAAAACAGCTAACTGATTTTATTGAATTTGATAGCAGCTTGCTGAATTCAACCACACCTAGCCTAGATTTTATCGAAACTTTTACTACACTGGTTAATGAGGGTATTTGGTTTAGCTAGGAGGAGGTCATGGTTTATACCGTTGACAAAGTTGATTGGCAAAGTGAAAAAAGTCAACTGCAACATATAAGGGAGCGAGTGTTTGTATATGAGTTACATATTCCTAAACGTATTGAGTTTGATAACTTAGATGCACTCGCTCAACATATTCTGGTCACCGATAATATGCACTCACCTGTTGCCACAGGTCGATTATGTAATGATGATTTAATTGGTAGAATCGCCGTATTGCCGCAGCATCGCAACCGCAATGTTTATAAGTCACTGCTTAGTTTCATTGTTAAATTAGCAGCGGAGCAAGGTATTGAAGCAATCAGTATTAATTGTATTTTAAACGAAGTAGAACGATTCAAAAATAATGGGTTTACTGTGCAAGGCCACGTCTTTATGGAAGCAGGTATCCCAAGGCAACGTATGCAGTGCCCTATTGCATGCTTTGAAACACGACCATTTACTTTAGTGCATTAACGAAAAAACGAGCCACTTGGCTCGTTTTTTTCTTTATTCTTGTCGGTAATCTTTGAAAAAACGCTGCATTTTCATCATTGCACTCGATAAATCATCTTTATTAGGTAAAAACACCAATCTAAAATGATCAGGCTCTGGCCAGTTAAAGGCGCGCCCATGTACTAACAATATTTTTTCTGCCTTTAACAAATCAAACATCATTTGTTCATCGCTTTTAATATTGAATTTAGCGGTATCCACTTTAGGGAAAGCATAAAGCGCCCCTTTAGGCTTTTTACAACTAATTCCATCAATCGCATTTAAGCCGCGCCAAGCAATATCACGTTGCACATATAAACGCCCACCGGGGTCAATTAAGCTATCAATTGACTGAACGCCACCCAATGCTTGCTGAATTGCATATTGTGCGGGCACATTGGCACAAAGACGCATTGAGGCAAGAATATCTAAGCCTTTAATTAAATCTGTCATTAATGCGGTGCGACCACTTAACACCATCCAGCCCATTCTCAGCCCAGCAGCACGGTATGTTTTAGCTAAGCCATTAAAGGTGATGATAGGGAGATCATCGCATAATGAACCAATAGAAGTATGGGTAACGCCGTCGTATAGAATTTTCTCGTATATTTCATCGCTTAACAGCAAAAGCTTGTGCTCTCGAGCAATATTGATCAACTCTTCAAGTAAAGCGTCACTGTACACAGCCCCAGTTGGGTTGTTGGGATTAATTAGCACCAATGCTTTGGTTTTAGAGGTGATTTTACTCTTAATATCATCAATGTCAGGAAACCAATCTTGCTCTTCATCACACAAGTAGTGAACCGGATTACCACCTGCTAATTTTACCGAGGCTGTCCAAAGCGGATAATCTGGAGCAGGAATTAACACTTCATCATCATTATTCAACAGTGCTTGAGTAACCATTTGGATAAGCTCACTCACACCGTTGCCAATGTAAATATTATCAACGTCTAAATTGTGTAAGCCACGCTGTTGGTAGTGCTGATAAATAGCAACCCGCGCAGAATAAAGGCCTTTAGAGTCACAGTATCCCTGAGCTGAATATAAATTACGGATGATATCGCGATGCATATCTTCTGGCATATCAAAACCAAATGCGGCGGGGTTACCTATATTAAGCTTTAATACCTTTTGGCCCTCATCCTCCATTTTTTTAGCTTGCACTAAAACGGGACCTCGGATGTCATAACAGACGCCGTCTAATTTATGACTCTTTTTTATTTCTGACATTGTTACCTCTAAAGAGCAAGTTAGCCATTAGACTAACGCAGTAAAGCCGTGAATTACTAGGAAAATTAAGCGCTTGAAACTGAAAAAAATTCACGTTAACACTCTTTTTTATTACTATTGAAACGCGTTTAGCGCCCAGCTAACCATGCATTTAGTTTTGCTTGTGAACCAGTAACTTGCGCCATTAATCCATCGGCTGCATTAACAGCCTGCTCGTCATTCCCATTATTTAAATTATATTCAATTAAACGAGCAACTTCGGCTAAACTTGCCGCACCAAATTGAGCGGCGTTTGATTTAAGGCTATGAGAGTGGCGAATAGCAGCCTCTTTATCTTGCCCAAGCGCAGCAATTGCTTCGTTACCCAATCGCTCAAATTCCGCACAACAAAATTCCAGCGTATCTGGAAATTGTTCACCTAATAGAGATTTCATACTTTCTAAAGCGGATTCGTCAATATTGATCTCTGTCATATTCATGCCCTTCAATACGGTCCATCGATTTTCTTCTTATCTCTTACTCTATATCTAAGCACAAAAAAAACCAACTTTATTAGTGCAAAAATGTATAATTACGGCAAATGTACCAACGAAATAGTGTATTCAATGGCACGTCCTCATTGTAAACAGTGTAACTTTTCGCTAAGCACTTGTATTTGCAGCGCAATTACCCGTGTTACTAACCAAACTCAGGTTATTATTTTGCAGCACCCCAATGAAGCAAAAGTGAGCAAAAATACGGCGCAGCTATTAGCTTTGGGTTTAACCCACTGTAAAATTATTAGAGGCGAAAATAATCAGGACTTCGCCTGTTTACAAAACCTGCCTATAGAATCGAGCGTATTACTCTACCCAAGCGAGAGCGCCGTAAAATTAGACCGACCGAATAGTAAAGAAAATCTACAAGATATTACGCATTTAATTGTGATTGATGGTACATGGAATAAAGCCTTTAAAATTTTGCAATTAACCCCGTTATTACAACAGTTTAAAACGGTAAGCTTTAGCAATATTCCCACCAACCGTTATGCTATTCGTAAAGCCCCTAGAGCAGATAGTTTATCGACACTAGAAGCAGTAGCACATAGTTTATGGCTCATAGAAGCACTAAACCCTGCGCCCTTGTATGGTTTATTAGAGGAATTAATAAAAAAACAAACCCAACACATGCCCGCTCACGTAAAAGCACGTTACTTGTAATGTATGAGCTGACATAAAATAACCGATGCGTAATACCACATCTCGATTAAAACGCGGATTTTCTCGCCAAGGCCCCGACTATCGTTTTGACGATCAAGTCGATTTTAGTGATATAAGAACCACTTTTGGTTTTCGTTCTATGGTGGTTGGTAAATGGGTTACTAAAGAAGAGCGCTTTATTAGTGCCAACTTAATTTATGATGCGCTGGCTGATTTAGCGCAGATTTTGCATTTACCACCCACTGCCATTGGCCTGCGTGGCAAACTTAATCTCGCTTTTGGTCACGGTGGACAAAAAGGCGTGCAAGCACATTATAATGCGTATGACCAAACCTTAGCACTGGCTAAAAATGCAGGCGGTGGCGCTTTAGCCCATGAATGGTTTCATGCTTTTGATCATCATATTAGTGAGCATTTGTTTAAATCAAAAACCCGCTTTGGTTTCGCTTCTAAGTTATGGTTATCACACTCTCCCGACTTAAGCCATCCACTTAATGATGCACTTAATGAATTTTATAAACAGGTGTTTTTAGAGCAAAGCGGTGAACATGCCAATGAATTTGTAAATAAATGCATTGCGTTTGATAAAGCGCATAATCAGCAGTATATGAGTATGCCAGAGGAGCTTGCTGCTCGGTGTTTTGAAGCCTGTATCAACGAGCATCAAACAATCAAAAACAGTTTCTTAGTCGGCGGTTTGAGTAATAATAACTTAATTTATCCTGAGCTAAAGCATACGTTACTCGCCAATGAAGCGCTTAACCATTATTTTCAACTATTAGGTTATGCGCTTCATCAACTAGAAAAATAAGCTATTGTTTAGCTTAGTTATTTATCGTCACTGATACGGCTTGCTACCGCACTATTCTGATCTTTATATTTTGCATCAATGCGGGTGTTATAAGGGCTTTCACATGGACCGGTAAGTGTTTCAAAACTCATTGCGCCAATTTTCATCATAGGTCTGAGCGCAAGCGGCAGCTTACCAGAGTTATAAAACTCTAAAACAATATTACCACTCCAACCAGGATCGATTCTGTGTGCTGTAACATGCACCATTAAACCCAAACGTGCTAGCGATGAACGCCCGTCTAACCAACCAACAATGTCTGCAGGTAGGGTTACTTTTTCATAGGTTATTGCCAACGCAAGCTCGCCAGGATGTAGAAAAAACGCTTCGCCTTCAGCTAATACAATTTCGTCGCTCATGATTGATTCTAACGCTTTATTAAGCTGATCTTTTGGACCACTTAAATCAACATAAGCGGCATTATGGGCATGAAATGTTCTAAACTTATTGCCTAAGCGAAGATCAGCGGTAACCCCTGAAATCATTTCACTCGTTGGCGCGGGCTCGATAACAATACGCCCATCGTTTAAGTATTCTTTAATATGTGTATCTGAAAGTCTCATTTTTAATCTTCCGTAATCACAACTTCAATCGCGTTGTGATGTTGTTGATAGTAAAGCGTGCTGGCAATCAATCGTGCGGCCGCGCTGTAAGTTTTGCTAATAGCCGCATCTGTATCATCGGCAATCAACTTACCTTGCTCAGAGGATTCTCTGATATCAATCGCAAGCGGAATATGCGAAAGCACAGGCACACCATGCTTAAGCGCTAATTTTTGTGCACCGTCTTTACCAAATACATGATTGGCCTCGCCGCAATGCCCACAAATGTAATGGCTCATATTTTCAATCAAACCGAGCACTGGCACATTTACCTTATTAAACATAGCAATACCCTTTTGCGCATCAGCAAGCGCTAAGTCTTGTGGCGTCGTGACAATCACGGTGCCACTGGCTGGCACTTTTTGGCTCATGGTTAATTGAATATCACCGGTACCTGGTGGCATATCTACAATTAAATAATCAAGTTCACCCCAATCGGTTTCATTTAAAAGCTGACTAAGCGCGCCTGAGGCCATTGGGCCACGCCATACGGTGGCATCATCGCTGGGGACTAAAAAACCGATAGATTGCGCTTTAATACCATTGGCATCAAACGGTTGTAATTGTTTATTGTCTTTTGTAACCGGCTCACTGCCAACTAATCCTAACAACATAGGAATTGACGGACCATAAATGTCGGCATCCAGTATGCCTACTTTTGCGCCTTCATTTTTAAGCGAGCCCGCCAGATTAACGGCCGTAGTAGATTTACCCACCCCACCTTTTCCTGAGGCAACTAAAACAATATGTTTAATGGCTTTAAATTTCGCAGCCTCTTTAAGGTGAACACTGGCCGTTACGCTCACATCAACCTTTAAACGCTCAGTCAAAAATTGAGCCACGTGCGGCATTTCAGATTGCGCCGCAAAAGGGAGAATGAGTTTAACCGTAATTGATTTATCGGTGTTTTGAGTGATATCAGCAATGAAATCTTGCTCAATACCCACAGCGAAAGCGGCACTGCGATAGGCCGCTAGAGCAGAAATAATCGGTTGTTTTTGCACCGATTTTGCAGAGAATAGTTTCGACAGTCCAAACATAGCAATAAAATAGCGTTTCTTTGATGAAAAGTGCCACGGAATTATGTAACATTCAGGGCATTAACACCAGTCAATTAGTAAATATCGATAAGCAGTGTGCTCTGTTATCACTTTGCTTATCGATAATGTAATAATTTTCATCTGTTCCTGACTAGGAACGCTTAATTCGGAATGATTATGGCACAGCGAAAGATCCTGATTACTAGCGCATTACCTTATGCCAATGGCCCTACACATTTAGGGCATTTATTAGAGTATATTCAAACTGATATTTGGTCGCGTTTTCAAAAACTACAAGGCCACGAAGCGTACTATGTGTGCGCCGATGATGCTCATGGCACACCTATTATGCTTAATGCGCAAAAGCAAGGGATCACGCCTGAGGAAATGGTAAAAAACGTTAGCATCGAGCGCCAACGCGACTTTGCTGACTTTAATATCAAATTTGATAATTACCACAGTACCCATAGCCAAGAGAATAAAGAATTTAGTGAGCTTATTTATAACCGCCTTAACGATGCAGGTCATATCAAAAAGCACACTATTTCACAGTTATTCGATCCAGAAAAAGGCATTTTTCTGCCAGATCGCTTTGTCACAGGCACGTGTCCTACATGTAAATCGGAAGATCAGAACGGGGATAGCTGTGATGCCTGTGGCGCAACCTACAGCCCAACCGAGCTGATTAACCCACGCTCTGTCATGTCGGGTGCTGAGCCTATCTTAAAAGATTCTGAGCATTACTTTTTTGACTTACCCGCCTTTGAAGACATGCTTAAAGAGTGGCTACATTCAGGCACAATTCAACAAGAAATGGCCAACAAGTTAGATGAGTGGTTTGCCGATGGCCTACAGCAGTGGGACATTAGCCGTGATGCACCTTATTTTGGTTTTGAAATTCCAAACGCACCAGGTAAATACTTTTACGTATGGCTAGATGCGCCTATTGGTTACATGGCGAGCTTTAAAAACTTATGTGATAAACAAGGCATCGACTTTGATGCATTTTGGCAAGAAGGCTCAGACGCTGAGCTTTATCACTTTATTGGTAAAGACATCATCTATTTCCACAGCCTATTTTGGCCTGCGATGTTAGAAGGCGCTCAATTTAGAAAGCCAACTAACGTATTCGCCCATGGTTTTGTTACGGTCAATGGCGCAAAAATGTCTAAATCAAAAGGCACGTTTATTAAAGCGCGTACTTATTTAGATAACCTAGACCCAGAATTTTTACGTTACTACTACGCAGCTAAACTTAATAGTGGCATTACCGATTTAGATTTAAACCTTGAAGATTTTGCACAACGTGTAAACTCAGACTTAGTGGGTAAAGTAGTGAATATTGCCAGTCGTTGTGCTGGTTTTATTACTAAAAAGTTCGACGGTAAGCTGAGCAATACAGTTATGCAACCTCAATTGCTTGCAGAATTCCAGAACGCATCAGCGACAATCACCGAATATTACGAGAACCGTGAATACAGCCGCGCAATCCGTGAAATTATGGCGCTTGCTGATAAAGCAAACCAGTTCATTGATAATGCCGCGCCTTGGGTGCTTATTAAAGATGAGTCAAAGCAAGAAGAAGCGCATCAGGTTTGTTCACTAGGACTTAACTTATTTCGCGTGTTGATCACTTACTTAAAACCAGTGCTACCTGGCATGGCAAGTAATGTTGAAGCCTTTTTAAATGATGAATTATCTTGGCAGGGTGCGCAAATAGCGTTAGTAAACCACCCTATCAATAAATTTAAGCCGTTAATGCAACGTGTAGAAATGGATAAAGTGAATAAAATGGTTGAAGAATCAAAAGAAAGTTTAGTTGCTGAAAAAGACAAAATCGATCCTAATAGCCCGCTTGCGAAAGAGCCTATTAGCGAAGAGATTGAGTTTGATGACTTTGCAAAGGTAGACCTGCGTGTTGCTAAAATTGCCAAAGCAGAGCACGTAGAAGGCGCTGACAAACTACTTAAGTTAACCCTTGATTTAGGCGGTGAAACTCGCCAAGTGTTTGCTGGAATTAAATCGGCTTACGCACCAGAAGACATTGAAGGTAAATTAACGGTAATGGTTGCTAATCTTAAACCACGTAAAATGCGTTTTGGAATGTCTGAAGGTATGGTACTTGCTGCAGGCCCTGGTGGTAAAGAAATTTACATTCTTAACCCAGACGACGGCTCTGAGCCGGGTATGCGCGTAATGTAATTATTATCGCTTAAAGCCGCTAATATTTAGCGGCTTTTTTTTCATCTGTTATTTAGCTATTTTAATGAGAATTTTTAACGCCGCTATTCTCTTGTTTGCTCCCTGAAAATGATTAAGCATTATTGCGATTTTGTATTACTGCAACAACTTTTGCTAAGTGAATCACCAAGCTTTGCGAGCTAATATACACAAACCAGTTTACATAGCGCACTTGAGGATAAAAGCCTTGCCCCTGATTACCATAAATCCAAAAAGCACCAATAATGGCATCAGCCAATGCAGCAAGGAAAAGCCCTAAGCTCACCCACACTATTGATTTGGGTGCGTTAATCCCACCATAGGCAACAACTAATACCAGACCCATAAGTCCAACAGCCGTTATCACTAAGCTATAAACCCCTGTCATAGCTAAAATAGTATCTCCTGCCCCCTCAAGATACATAGAAGAGAACGACGCACTACTTAGCACCAACACAACAACAAAAAAAAGTGCACTTTTTATAAGCGACACCCGGCGTTTTATATTAAAAGCTAACACACAGGCTATAAATAAAAGGCTGTAACCAGGTGCAAAAAATAAGATTGAATCCACTAAGTAATCATGTTTTATCAAGGTACTATAGCGATAATAGTGTTGGGGTAAATTAAAATTAACCACATCACCCGCGATAAACAACATAAAAGCGCCACTGCCTAAAAGAGCAATAAAGCGTAATTGTTGGTCTTTAAAACGTTTAAATACCCAAGCTGACATCGTTACACTATTAAACACAAGTAAGCAGAGCGAACTCAGTGTCAATAGCATTAAAACACGTTTATTTTCAGGCGCAAGTAGCCCTATTAACATCACAGCTAAAGCGCACAGCCAAGCTATAAAAGTAATAATTTGATGCGGATGTTTTATAGATAACGGATTAATTGCACTATCCAGCCTTTAAAATTAATAACGTTAACTTAGCAAGTTTTTATCGCCCAAGGCTATTTTTTGTTTTGCATTTGCTGTATTTCTTTTTGTGTTTTAAGCAGACATTGCGCTAACTGTTCGAGTCGAATTGCTTTAATAGCGGCTAATGGATCTTGTACATTAAGTCCACCAGCATCATGGTTATTTTGTTGGTTTATTATTTTATTCTCATCGTGCTTATTGTGCATATCTTTTCTCTTGAAACTGTTTATCGATTTTAGGCGCGGTACCTTAAGTAAAAAAGTGCTTAAACGCTAAACGATTTACTTGAAAAACACCTGACACCCTGTATATTAGAACCTTCTAATGTTTAGAGGTGTATTATGCGCATTATTTTACTTTTTTCCAGTTTATTTATTTCATCCGCTGCTTTTGCTAGCAATACCGACGAGGCACGACAAACCATTAAGGCATTTTCAAGTGATTTAAAACAGGTACTGGTTAGTACTATGAAACAAAGCGGCCCACTAGCGGCAATAAGTGTATGTAATACAGCTGCACCCGCTATCGCTTCACAACACAGCAATAGTCCTTGGCAAATTAGCCGCAGTGCTTTGAAAACTCGTAACTCAGATAATCAACCCGATGCATGGCTCAAAAATGTTTTATTAAACTTTGAACAACGTAAGCTCAATGGCGAGCCGTTAGCAAGCATAGAATATCAAGAGCAAAGACCCGATGGCTGGTATTTTGTAAAAGCGATTCCTACTCAAAAAGCGTGTTTAGCGTGTCATGGCAGTCAGATTGACCCCACAGTTTCTAAAAAAATAGCGACTTTATACCCTAATGATCAGGCAACTGATTTTAAACTGGGTGACATTCGTGGCGCATTTGTTGTTAAAAGGGCCAGTGAAAATCACCAATGATAACTCATTGACGATCAGCTATTAAATTTTACCGCATCGGATGCAATACGCTTTTTACGCCTAACATATAAAGTATGTGGCAGCATAAGTAATTGATTTAATAAAATAGCTAATACCAATGCAAACAACACTGCACTCGTGGTTAAAGGAATACCTAACTTAAAGTTATCAAGTGTACTTTGTAATCTGTCAACGCGCTCAGGGGAGAACATATACAGCATTTTTTGCACTAAATTACCTTGTTCAAAAATAGCCATCCCTTTTTTTAAATCGGCAAATTGCAGTAATGTTTGCTGTTTTTGATTTGCATCGGCTCTGACACTAGGTTCAGTGTTTGCTAAATGGCGGTTTATCATCGCTTGCGTGCTAGAAAAGTTATATTGCTTGGCCGTTTTTGCATAGCCGTCGACTTGCCATTTTGTTGCATGGTATAAGCCCGCTAAATGTTGTTGGTAATGATCACTCAGCTGCGGTAGTTGCAATGAAACAATAAAAGCGCAAGCAAATATTAACTTATCTAACAGGTTAACGATCATAATAATCCCTTGTGCTGCGTTTAATAAAAGTCAATACCGTTAACTATAACAGGTAGTCGCTTTAGTCTAAATACCATGCGCTGCTGCGCTGTTAATCTGCTTGGTGGAATTGACGATGCAGGGCGTGAACCTGCTCAACAAGTGCTGGTACGGGCCCATAAACAGCGACATTAGGAGCAACCGCTTCAATAGGTAACGGGTTAACCGGCGACTTAGTCATTTTGAGCTCGCTAAGCCAGCTAGTTAATTGCGCAGATGAACTGACATACATAATTCGACCTAAGCCAACCGAAGCATGTGCCGCAGCACACATAGGACAATGTTCTCCTGAGGTATACACTGTGGCGCTGGCGCGTTGCTCTGGGGTCATATTGTTGGCTGCCCAACGAGCAATCTCAAACTCAGGATGACGTGTATGATCGCCACCGGCAACACGGTTACGATCTTCCATACATACATGCCCATTAACATCAACAAGGACTGAGCCAAACGGTTCATCACCTGCTTCTAACGCCTCTTTAGCTAGCGCTACGGTGCGTTTTAAGTGCGCTAAATCAGTCTCGTTCATAATCTGTAAACTCCTTTACTATCACTTTTGGGGATATTTAGTAACGTGATCAGTTTTTCTACTGCGCTAACCATAACGCTTTGATCCCTGCTTTTGCAACACGTACATCCTCACTGCCATGAGCACCGCCAACTCCCACAGCCCCCACCACAGTATCGTTTATATAAATAGGCACCCCGCCATCCAATATTAAAATGTTTTCATCTAAATAACGAAGGTCTGCTGGAATAGTGCCCTCTTTTATGCCTTTTGCTATAACTGCGGTTTCTCGCTTTTGCGAATTGCCGGTATATGCTTTTTTATAACTGGCACGAATAGTATGAACACCGGCACGATGATCGCGAAGTACCGCCAGCGTTTGTCCAGATGCATCCACAACGGTTATTGATACAGCTAAATTGTCCTTGAGTGCCGCTACAGACGCTGCATTGACTATACGCTGTGCCATTTCACCCGTTAATTGTGCCACCATAGCCACATTTTCAAGCTGTTGATTATAAGTATTTATCTGCATTTCAGTTTGTCCAGCAACAGACGCTAATGAAGAAAGTGATGCAATGAGCGCTGTAAAAATAGCCCGTTTTTTCATGGTTTATTTCCTATTGTTAATTAATGTCGTTATATCGCTGAACTGGATATAAAAAATTGAAAATAAACAGACCGTGTTTACTCATAAAAGCTTTCACTAGGAGGGTTAATCGCTGGCTTTGCTTTTTATTAAATACCTTTATTGGGATAAGGCAATGACTCACCCTTTTTTAAAATGATCGTAAGTTAGCAAGCCTGCGTAATATTTAACCGATATCTAATCAATTTAAAGGAAAGTAACATGTTTAAGAAAATAGCGTCTGTTCTGACTTTTGTATTAGCAAGTTTAACCCTATCTACAGCAGCTCATGCCGATCACCATGGTATGAAAAAAGATATCGTTGATGTAGCTGCTGCCAATGGATCGTTTTCAACACTCGTTGCAGCTGTCAAAGCGGCAGGACTCGTTGATACGTTAAAAGGAGATGGCCCTTTTACTGTATTTGCGCCAACTGATGAAGCATTTGCTAAACTACCAGCAGGTACCGTTGAAAATCTTCTTAAAAGCGAAAATAAAGACAAGTTAACTGCAATTCTTACCTACCATGTGGTATCAGGTAAAGTAATGGCTGCAGACGTTGTAAAATTAGACAGTGCAACGACCGTGCAAGGCCAGTCTGTGAATGTAACCACCAATGGTGGCTCTGTCATGATCAACAATGCAAACGTAGTAATGGCAGATGTAAAAGCCAGCAACGGCGTGATTCATGTCATTGATACTGTTTTGTTGCCAAAAGAGTAACAATCTAATCTCCACAGCGGAGTAAAATACTAACTCCGCTCACTATTACAAGCACAAAGTATTATTTTCTTTTACTAAATGCCCTCTTTTATACTAGTGATTTTTACACTATATTAAAAGATAATTAAGCGTCTGTTAATATTGAGAAAGTGTTTGTGGAAACAAATAAAAATAATACTACTGTTGAAGATAAACCAACTGAAGATCAAAAGAAGTTTTTCCTCGATTTACTCCCGGGAAAGCTAATTGATATACAATTTAACAATCCCATTCAGGTTCGCTTTAAACTCACTTTAATCGGCTACGACACCGGTAAATATTTAATATTAAAATACCCTGCTCAAGCAGGTAAAAATGATTACAGCGACATTTTAGTTGAAGGTAATGGGGCTATTGTACGTTATATCATTGAAGACGAACGGGGCGAATGTGTTGCTTTTTCAACCAGCATATTAGCGATTTCATTTCGCCCTGAACGATTAATTTATTTAGCTTACCCTAAAAAAATTGAAAGCCGCCAATTACGTGAAACTAGCAGGTTGCCTACACACATTCCGGCCAAAATTAGTTTACATAAAGGCGATATTGATGCTGATAATAAAAGCTTATTGCACGGTTTAATTATTGATATTTCTCCGAGTGGCTGTCGCTTTGCTATTCACGTAAGCTCTGGATTTGTTGCACTAAAAAAACGTCAAGTTTTTGTGCATATACTTTCTCCATTAGACAACGAGCCTGTAATTATTACGTCTTACATTAGGAATAACCAAATGAAAGGCAACCGCCTTAGCGTTGGTATAGAGTTTGATGCTTCAGAGCAAGTTAAGCTTAACAAGCTGTTAGAAGCTTACTCGATTGATATTGATTAATGCCTTAAATAATCCTACCTGCAAAAACAGCAATGGCTAACCAATTTTGCTTAGCCATTGTAATAGTTAGTTTTTTATTCTAAACGCTTCAAAAACCGGTCACTTCTTGGCAAGTAGTAATCATCATAATCAAGCGAGACAATCACTCGCTCTGCCCGACCCAGCAACTCATCACGTGGAATTAATCCAATAACCCGTGAGTCCGCACTGTTATCGCGGTTATCACCCATAACCAGATAATGATCTGCTGCTATTGGTGTTGCCGGAAACTGCACTAAGCTTGCTGCCGATTTGGTAAGCCGTATGGTATGAGCATGCCCCTTTAAGTGCTCAGTTTTATCTAGCCACCGAATACTCTCGTTTAAAGTGCTATAACTTACTTTCTCGCCATTAATGGTCAATTCGTTATTTTGCAATGAAACTATATCACCTGGTGTGCCAATAACGCGTTTTATTAAACGGTTATCCGCCACTTTAGAATCAAATACAATAATATCGCCGGTTTGTGGTTCTGCCAGTCTTAACAGGGATACATGCGTAAATGGTATACGTAAATCATACGCCATTTTATCGGTAAGGATTCGGTCGCCTTCTTCAATAGTCGGTTTCATTGAACCTGTTGGTACTTCGTACCAATCGGCGACGGCACTACGAAACACACTCATTAAAATAATAAAAACGATTAAAGAACGGTTATTTTTCCAAAATTTATAAAGTCGCTTCATGTTTTGTCTCTGCTATAGGTTAAGTATTTATTTGACTGTATAAATGCAGAGCCGTTCAAATGAGTGTGTAACAAAACATGTTTAGAGATAGAGACATGCATAAAACATGTCTCTAAAGATAGTTTACTGCTGGTTTAACTTGTCTTTCGCTTCTTGTACTTTTGCAAAATCTAAACCTAACTCATCCGTTGCTTCTTTAATTAAATGAGGTTGGGTCATTACTACCGCCATCAATTGCTGAAGTTTTTCAGGTGGTATGCCCAGCTCTTGTACTAATGCCATAGCCATCATTGGGTTTTGGGTAAATGCTTCAAATAATGCCGCTACTTTTTCATCGCTGACATTGTGCTCTTTTAATATTGCAATAATTGGATTCATTATTAACCTTAAAATCGAAATAGTTTTTTAAAGTATATGGCCTCATACAGGGATTAACAATATTAATCCCTGTGGCATTACTTGTTTCACTCTACCAACAATACAACTTTACCTGAGTTTTCATTACCCTCTAAAATGGCATGTGCCTCACTAGCTTGTTGCCATGGCATGGTTTTATAAATATTAAAGTCATATTTCTGATTGGCAATATCATCATAAAAGCGCGCTACAAATGCATCTCTTAACGCACGCTTAAACGCGATACTGCGATTACGTAATGTGGAGGCATGAAACGAAATACGTTTTTGTAATAAGCGTGCAAAATCGACTTCGGCAAAGCGACTATCTAAAAATGCGAGCATCACAATCTGACAATCCATTGCGGCCACTTTGGCATTTTTATTCAAATAGCGGCCAGAAACCGGATCGACTATGGCGTTTGCACTTAAGTTATGTGCCTTCATATATTCAACAAAATCAGTGGTTTTATAATTAATCACATGGTCAGCACCCAAGCTTTTAGCGTGTTCACATTTTTCATCAGACCCTGCTGTTATTACCACCTGTGCACCGGCACTTTTTGCCATTTGAATAGCCGCTCCGCCTACGCCACTGGCACCGGCATGAATAAGCGCCGTTTGCCCTGATTGTAGTTTTCCTAACTCAAAGAGTGCACCAAAGGCAGTTAAATACACTTCACTAATAGCAGCACCTTGTGCCATAGAAATATTATCTGGCAATTCCATTAATTGCTGCGCATCTACCGCGACATATTCACTGTACGCACCTCCAGCACATAGAGCAAAAATACGCTTATCTTGCCATTTAGGGTCTACCTCACTGCCAAGCTCACACACGGTACCTGCACATTCGAGTCCTAGAATAGGGCTATCCCCTTCAGGAGCAGGATACTTACCTTGGCGCTGCATACAATCGGCACGGTTAACGCCAATCGCTGCTACTTTTACCAATACTTCATTACTGCTAATCTGCGGCTTATCGGTTTGTTCAAACGCTAATTGCTGATCTTGATGTGAAATGTACTGCATAAATCTCCTCGTATTTTATTCTATTTGATTTTCGCCATACTTCGGCTTCAACTAACTCGTTATTTTCTGTGTAATATATTTAAAGTGTGTAGTGGTTAGTAATTTTATTGATGTAACCTCGGGGTTTTAGCACTGGCAAACACAAAGCCTGACAAAAAAAGCGAAGCCAACTAATATAAACCTCATAATACTCCTTTTGGAGTTAACAGCGCCTTAAGCACAAAAATTCAGTGCTGATTTAATCAGTTTATTGGCCTTTGTGGACTAACCTTTGTTCAATTTAGGCCGAACTCGTTGGGCAGTACATGTTCTGCATTTATGCTGCGTTATCAGCAATTGCTGGGGAAGCCTTGCCTAAAAACACAACTTCGAATTTAACTATGAAAGATAAACAAAACTATAAATTATTAAAACGCCAGCTTTGTTTATAAGGATATACATCAGGAAGCTGACCTTGCTCAATACCTTGCTGAGTCATTTGCCAGTACTTTGCCGTAAATAAGTCACTATGATAATGATTAAAATGGCTAAAGGCACTGCTGCTGGCACTAAAAAACACCTTAAATTCACTCGGGAATATATCATTTTGGTCTATGTCAAAATAAGAATGTGAGCTTATTTCCTCTAACGCGTTGTCAGTATTTGGCACTTCTCTAAAATTACAATCAGTAAGAGGGCAAATTTCATCGTAATCATAAAATACCACTCGCCCCCAACGTGTCACACCAAAGTTTTTCATTAGCATGTCACCGGCAAAAATATTAGCACTGGCAAGCTCTTTAATCGCTTTACCATAATCAACCATCACCTGCTGCAGTGATTTACTGGTACATTGACCGATATATAAATTAAGCGGTGTCATTTTTCGCTCAACATAGACATGTTTGAGTATTAACGCTTTACCCGAAATAATTAAGCTATCACCAATGTGTTTTTTCATTTGTGTAAGCAGTTCATCACTAAAACGACTTAAATCAAAGGCTAGGTATCTAAATTCATGAGTATCAACTAATCGCCCTACTCTATCAGCCTGTTTTACAAAGTTATATTTATCTTTTACCTGCTTTTTTGTCGCTGTTTTTGGTGCACTAAATTTATCTTTTATTACTTTGTACACATAGTCTAGGCCATCAATTGTAAAAACAAGCATCACCATACCTGGTGTACCTGGCGCTAAATGATATTTATATTGCTCGGGGCTACTTTTAGTCGTATCCACCTTATAGCGATAAAATTCTGTTTTCGCATGTTTAATAAAACCTATCGCATTAAACAATTCAAACCGTTGTTTGTGAGGCATTAACACACTTAAGTAATCTACATACCTTGCAGGTTGGTCGGTATCTACCATAAAGTACGTGCGCGCAAAGCCAAATAACAAGCTCAGCTGATCAGCACCCATCATCACAGCATCAATTGTAAGCCCGTCAGGGGTATTTAAAATGGCTATTGCAAAGGGCATATTATCGCCATTTTTAGCAATACATCGTCCTATTACATAACACGCTTTATTTCGGTAAAAGTGTGAATTGGCGTACTCAATATAGCCGTCATTTAAACTTATTAGCTCATACACTTGTCTGCATTGTTGCTGCGCCCCTTGGGTTAACGTTGCTTGTAGTTTAGCTAAGTCCTCGTTTAAATTTTTAAATGGCACTCTAAACACTTGTTCATTGACTAAAGTTTTAACTGCGCTATCAAAGCCTTCTTTTAAGGAAATACGACTCACAAGCCCTTCATAAGAACGTGGTTGCCCCCGGTACTTTGCTTTTAAGACAAATAAATGCACCGTACGAATTTTTTTATCATCCCAAATAGCGCCAAAAGTAGAATTAAAAAACGTATGTGCAATTGGCTGGTTTTCATGCTCTTTAACCATTTCGCCATAAATATTTTTTGCTCGTTGCCATGTTTGTGGACAGTTTAGTTCATCATAGGCAATCACTTTAACGGCCTCACTCACCTGCTTTACTTGACGCTCATACACTTGCAAGCGCGCTCGCATTGCCGCTTGCACCTCATGATATTGGCGTTGTTCAAAGCGACTTTGTGCCCCTAAGGTAATATTTAAGAACTGTGCAAACATAGCTTCAAAGCCAGCAAATACAGCGCGTGCTAACTTAGTGGCTATGAGTTCTTGTATAGGATTGTGGGTAGACGTTAACGACGTGCTAGGCATAGTATAGGCGCTTCTATTTTTAGCAATTATGCTGATTATTTTTTATTAGAGGTTTACACCTTAGCAAGCACGCTTTAATTTAGATAATTAATACAGCAAATAAATAAAATTGATCATATGAATATAAGAAATGTCGATCTCAACCTACTCGTCTATTTAAATGTATTAATAGATGAAAAAAGTGTGTCTAAAGCGGCCAATAAACTCGCATTAACACAACCGGCTATGAGCAATGCGTTAAAACGCCTAAGAGACTTATTTGACGATCCTTTGCTTGTTCGTGCAGCTGGCTCCATGACCCCAACAGCTAAAGCCCTTGCCCTTAAGCCCGAAATTGAAGCGCTGTTAAAAATGGCAGAAGAGATCACACAGCCCAGTGAGCAGTTTAATCCGGCTACCGCCCACGTGACGTTTCGTATTATGGCAAACGATTATATAGAATCGACGCTAATTGCCCCCTTTATTTGCGAGCAGCTAGCTAAAAATCCGGGCATTGACTTCGATGTACTTAGCCCCAGCGACGTGAACCTACAGGATATGGAAAAAGGCACTATCGATTTGGCAATAAACCGTTTTAATGGTCTGCCGCGCTCTTTTCATCAAGCTACTGTATGGCGAGATAACTACTGTTGTTTAACCCATCCACATAATCCATTTTTAAACGATGCAAACTTAGACCAATTTTTAAAAAGTGAACATATTTGGGTTAATCGAGCCGGCTGGGGCCCCGAACCCGCTGTAACTAATAAATCAGGTAAACAAAAATTAGGCTGGGTCGATGAGGCATTATGGCAATTAGAACAAACACGTAAAATACGAGTGTTTACTCGTCATTACATGATTGCCAGTTTACTGTGTCAATCTGAGCAACTCATTGCAACCCTTCCGCGTCGTCAAGCAAAGCTTTTAACTAGCCATACTAATTTAGTGATTAGCCCTGTGCCATTTCAAATCGTCCCCATAGAAATAAAAATGATATGGAGCCCGTTATTACATCATACACCAGCGCACCAATGGCTTAGACGCGAGTTGTTGGCGTTTGCAAATACAGTGATTGATAGGTAAAGAATTAAAATATTGATCAAATCAATATCAGTTATTGAAAACAACAATTTCATTAATATTACACTTAGCGCTACAGTGAAGTTAAGCCAACAAACTAAGAGTAATAATTATGCAAACATCAGCAAGCTTCACACAACAAGACGGATTATTCATTGATGCAAATTTACATCAATTCATTGAACAACAATTGTGTCGTAAAACAACACTTCAAACGCAACACGTTTACCAAGCGTTAGCCACGCTAGTTGATGAGTTTGGGTGTGCATGTCGTAAAACAAAACACCAAGAAAACGACATTCTCGACGTGAATACTTTATTAAATGCATATCAACGTAAAAGTCATCCACATTGTCATGTAGATGCACAAACAACCGCAGCCGTTCTAGATGAATACTGTTGCCAAGTGCCTGCGATTATTGTGGTTGCTTTAATGGATACGCTTAGTGGCACACTCTGTGATGAGCCAAGCGCCCATAAACTTTACCACAGAGCTGCAGAGCTGACAGAGCGTCCATGCGTTCATCGCGAGCAAACAGCTAACGCCTCTGCAGCGTAAAATGCTGCCCTTTAAAAGTGCTCGATAACCTTGTTGGCAAATTGTTTGCAACTTAAGGTTGTCGAGTTATGATTTGATTGAGCTAAATCAAATGTAACCTGTCCACTGGCAAATGTGCTTTCAAGCGCGTTTTCAATTAAACAAGCAGCCTCACTCCATCCCATAAACTTAAGCATTAGCACCGCACTTAATAAGCTACTGCTCGGATTTGCCTTATCTTGCCCTGCTATGCGCTCAAATGTACCATGTGTGGGTTCAAAAAACGCAACTTCGGTATTTAAGTTTGCCGTGGGCATAATCCCTACTCCACCGACTTGTGCACTGAGCATATCGGCTAAAAAGTCTCCGTTTTGATTAGTGGTGGCCACCACATCAAATTGGCCAGGATCCATTAAACACTGCTGAAGCATATTATCGGCAATCACTTCTTTAATAACCAGCGGCGGTAAATCAGCACGTTGTATTTCAAGCCAGCGCCCGTTTTGATGCTCAACGGCAGCGTATTCACGTTTGGCCAGTGCAAATCCCCAGCGCTTAAATGCGCCATCGGTAAACTTAAGTACATTGCCTTTGTGAACTAAAGTGAGTGATTCACTATTATTTTTTAGGGCATAATTAATTGCATAGCGTATTAATCGCTCTGATCCCTCTTTAGAGATATTTTTAATACCTAAACCACACTCTTGGGTAAAACGAAGCCGAGTTACGCCCATTTCTTCACATAAAAAATCGAGCATTTTTTCACTTTCAACACTGCCCGCTTGCCACTCAATTCCTGAGTACACATCTTCACTGCTATCACGCAGCACGGTAATATGCGTGGTAAATGGGTTTTTTAATGGTGACGGTAATGCACTAAATCCTTTAATGGTTCGCATATTTACATACAAATCCATTTCATGGCGAAGTGCGACATTGAGCGAGCGAAACCCACCCCCAAGCGGTGTGGTTAAAGGGCCTTTAATCGCAATTTTACAGTCTCGTACTGCATTAATCGTTTCTTGAGGAAACCAATCACCGTCATAAAGCTTGGCAGCTTGCTCACCATTGTAAACTTGCATCCAATGAATTTTGCGTCTTGCGCCATAACTATGCTCTATGGCGGCATCCACTACTTTTCGCATCACTGGCATCACGTCGAGCCCGACGCCATCACCATCAATATAAGCAATAATAGGGTGTTCGGGTATATGCCACTGTCCTTGTTCATCAATAAGTATATGTTCACCATTTTCTGGCACAGTAATATGTTGATATTGCATTGTTAACACCTAGAAAAACATCCTCTTTCCATTAAAGCATGTTCGTTAATAGGTGTCTGTAATTGCATTTTTATAATTGATATCACCGCAGCGAATAACTGCACGGTATTCACTATTAGTAAAAATGAGGGAACGATTTTTTAATCAAGGTGGGATCAGGCATTTTATTTAACACCCGACTAAATAGAACATTACTGAGTAGAGCATAAGTGCAGATTAATTTTAACCACTGGATGATTATAAAATTAACCTGCTAAATGAGATTATTTGTAATAGGCAAATAAGTATTTATTAAAACTATATTGGCTTTGTATAACCGCAATAACAAATCCTGCTTTACCATCTAAAAAGCCACGTCTTAAAAAATAATGGCGAATAAAAGCAAAAAAAGCGGAACTACTTGCCTTCAATAGTGATGGTTTTTTACCCTTTTTTACCATTTGCTCTGCGCCTATGTGCGCATAATGGTTTCTTTTATTCATGTAACCAAAAATATCTTCATACTGAAAATGTAATATATTTTCTTTCAACTCAATTGGCTTACAATCAAGCATTACAATAGACTCATGAACCAAATTTTGGTTATAACCTGTTATTTTTTTGTTGTAGATACGCGCAATACGATCTGGATACCAGCCGCTGTGTCGAATAAATTGGCCACAAAAATACGTTAAACGGTTAAGCTTTAAAATATTTTTCTCATTGCATTTTGCCAATGTCGTTATTATTTCTTCCTTTAAACGCTCACTGACAACTTCATCACAGTCAATTGCAAAAATCCAATCGTTAGTTGCTAATGCTTCTGCTCTACGTCTTTGCTCACCAAACCCTTGCCAATCATCACGTACAAATACTTTATCTGTGTATTTATTTGCAATAGCACGTGTTTCATCAGTGCTGCCTGAATCAAGTACAATGATTTCATCTGCCCACTTTACTGACTCTAAACAACGCTCAATTGTATCCTTTTCATTTTTACATATAATACAAACAGATAGCTTCACAAAATTTCCTTTTTAATAACACTGTATTTTAAAAATTATCTTCCTATTATAAACAGATCATAACAACACAGGAAACAAGACTTTAAAAAGTATGGTTTTAAGCTTCTAAAATAACGTCAATTGTATTGAGTAAAGCCTCTACTTGATGTCTATCAAGCACGGCGTTAGCGGATTTTAATCGTTTTTCAAACTCAACAGCTTGTTGATACAGTGCTTGGCATTCAAACATCCCTGCTGTTCCTTTGATCATATGTACGCTGCGTGCAAAACCGGTTATATCACCCTGCTTAAATTGCGACTGTAATGTGTGTTTTTGTTTTTTTAATCCTTTAATATATTCTTGCTTGAGCAGTGCAAACTCATCATCAGGCAGCTTAATATTTTCGCATATATCAATATCAAGATAACTTGCGATTTTACTACTAAAACACCGTCTATCGATGGGTTTGGCAATATGATCGGTAAAACCTTGTTTTAAATAACGATCGACTTCATGCTTCATCGTGTTCGCAGTAAGCGCCACAATCGGTGTTGTTACTCCTGTTGCTTGCATAATATTAATTGCTTGTTCACCATCCATAATTGGCATTTGAATATCTAATAAAATTAAATCAAATTGTTCATCAAGTGTCGCTTGTGCAGCATCTCGGCCATTTTCTACTGCCACCACAGTTAAACCCATTCGCTCTAAAATCCGCTTAATCAGCTGTCGGTTTTCTGGGTGATCTTCAGCCACGAGTACCCTACCAATCAAATTTCGCTGGTTACTATTTAAAGGGAGCTCTTTGTTTTGTGACTTACAGATATCGTCAAATGCGTAAACCCATTTTGTATGTTCCGTTGTATGCAGTGCCATAGTAAAACAAAACTCACTGCCGCTACCGAGTACAGAATAAACCGTAATATCCCCATCTAGTTTAGTTGCTAAGCTTTTTGATATGTTTAATCCAAGTCCAGTGCCACCGTATTTACGAGAAATCGACGAGTCAGCTTGATGAAAGGGAGTAAATAGATCTTTTTGCTCACTGTCGGTCATACCAATTCCCGTATCTTTCACTTTAATAATTAGTTGTTTTTTATTACAGCTAACCGTTAGCTTTATATAACCTTGGCTGGTAAATTTAAGCGCATTGGTTGCTAAATTTAATAATATTTGTCGCAATCGAGTTGGATCTGAGACTATCCAATCAGGTAGCGGAAATTGATAATCAACTTTAAATTTTAAGCCTTTATCACGGATTTGTTTTCCTAGTAATGATTCGATTTCAGCAATAGTGGCAAACAAGTCCGTTTCAACTAGCTCTATCTCTAGACGGTTAGCCTCAATTTTTGACATATCCAAAATGTCATTAATTAAGCCAAGAACATGACGACTATTTTGCAAAATCACCCGAATGCCATGGTTTCTCTCATGAGGCTGTATATCACCTAAAATAATACCATCAGCATAACCAATAATTGATGTCATTGGGGTGCGAATTTCGTGGCTCATATTGGCTAAAAATCGACTTTTAGCTTCACTTGCATCACGAAGCTCTTCAGCTAATTGTTGTAACTCTTGAGTACGCAACTGTACTTTGTGTTCTAAATTTTTAGTCAATTCAACATTCTCATGGTGTAAAATGCTAAATTTATTTGCCACGGCAAAAGCAAGTAGCACTGCATCGAGTGCGGTACCAATGAGCCCAAGTAAATAGAGATCTATCTTTATAGGTTCAATTAGCCCTAAATTAGTTAAATTGCCGACCATATTAGGAATGGCCATCGCCAAATACGCTAAAACAAAATAGCGAGCGGGCTTAAAGCCACTTAACCAACTTCGTATACCAACAATCATACCCAGGCACAAAGTAGCCCCCGTTACTAAAGTAGCCCATATAAAGCCAAAACCTGGCCAAATGATTGCAAATGGAGTACCTGCGGTAGCAATAATGCCTAAGTAAATTGATAACCGTGATAATTGAGGAGACGTTTCCTTTAATTTAAGTAAGCTGTTAAAAAATAAGATATTTGTGATGGGAATTAAGGTAAAACCTAGCCAATGAAAATGGGCGTTATAAAAACCAAAAATTTGATCAGGTATATGAAAAAACTGACTCCAGGCTAACACCCAGCACGCGGTAAACAGGGCGTAATATAAATGGGTTTTATCTCTATCACCCAAGTAAATAAGAAAATTATATAAACCTAATGCAATGCCAACCCCGAAGCACAGTAGCATAATCATGTTATCTGATGTTTTTTTCACAAAAAAATCATCATAAGGTGAAAGCACTAATTTAGGTGGGGTATAAAAGTATTCACTTTGAAATTTTGCAATTAATATGTAGGGCCGATTAGGCGTAAGCTGGATTTTATTACCATAATGAAATGCAAACTCATTAGGGTAAATGCCACCCGTTGTATAACGATTTATTGGCTCATCAAAATCCGACATATCATAAATACGCGTCTCAATTTTTGAAAGCAGCGTGTTATAGGGATATAACACAAGTTCATTTAAATCAGTTTTGTTTTCCAGCTTAATCACAAACCAAAAACTACCACCAAAAAACGATGTTCTCGATTGTGGTTGCTTTTTTTCAAGCCACGTTTCTATATCGCTATGATCTCGGGGAAAAGCGCCATCAGTGACTTGAAATACACTGCCTTGATTAAGCAAATCAGTATCTTGTTGTTTCAAAGTATAAGCAAAAGGCTCAAGTGCATTTGCCACTGCTAAATTGCTAAAGCATATAAATACACAATATATAAATAGCTTTAGAGCTGCCTTTATTGGCATACTTTGCACCTTAAATTAAAACTGATAACTAATATCCAAGCCAAAACGCCGGCCTTCACCCTTAAAATCTTCAAGCATGCCAAGAAAAGAACTTAAATCAAATTTTAAGTGACTGTATTGAGTACCAAACAGGTTTTTACCCCAAATGGCAACCCCCCAGTTATCGTGTTGATAGTGTATATTGGCGTTAAAAATACTATAGCTGTCTTGCATCGCATAGGGGTTTTGATTCTGATCAAAATAGTAATCGGATTGATAATCAACTAATAATTGAGTAGTTAGCGGGTGATTAGCCACCTCAAAAGTGTATTCAATACCCGCACTGAGATTCCATTTTGAGGTAAACGGCAAACGATTATCAGTTAACGCATTCCCTAGTGGATCAACATATTCTTCAAACTCTGCATGAGGTATATAACCCATAGCAAACTTAACATTCAAATTATCGGTCAGCCAATACTCAAGATCAGCTTCTAAGCCGTAAATAATGGAGTCAGCCACATTTTCTAATAATTGAATTGGCGGGCTCTGCTCAGATGTTGAAGGCTGATTCATAAAGACTTGTTGATCATTATAATCATAATAAAATGCAGCCCAGTTAAATCGAATACCCTGCTGTGGCCACCAGGACTTTGATCCGATTTCATGTGAGTTTAACCGCTCTTTTTGATAGTCAGCGAGTTGGGCTTGTTCAACCGATGATAAAAAGCCACCGTTATAGCCTCCGCTTTTGGCGCCATTAGCAAAACGATAATAGGCGTAAGTTGAATCATCGACTTTAAAGTTCACTCCTAACTGCCCAGAAATGCCATCATCTGACTGCTCTCCTTGAACACGATAAAATGGAACCCTAACTCCTGTTAAATCGTTAGCATCTATAACAACGTTAAGCTGAGATACTGAGTCGTAGTCTAACGATTCATAAGAGTAACGAAGCCCTGCAGTGATCAACCAATCTTGGTTTAATTGATAATCGAATTGCGTAAACGCAGCCATACTCTTTGTGTTTATTTTATTATTATAAAAAAAAGTAGCGGTTAAATCTGTCGCTAAAATTCCCCGATAGTCCCGTAAAATATCATTTACATTATCTTGAACAATAGACTCATCAGCATAATATATTCCCGTCGTTAAAAAATGCTCACCCAACTGAGATTGCAATCGCAATTCTTGCGTCACCAAATCAGTATTTAACCCTAAGTTGCCCTCACATAACTGTGCGGGAGAGCCATCACAATTAAAAGCATGGTCCCGTTTTAATTTGTTATAACTGCTTAAAAAAACAAGCTCATTGTGCGTGTCTAATTGCCAATTAGCATGGCCGCTAATGCCCTTACCATCTGTTTTATGAGGCGAATTATTATTTACGCTGACTGTATAAAAATCATCACTGGCATCATTAAAGCCAAAATTATCAAAACAACTGGTTGAACCCGCTTGTGCTGGCGAGCATCGCTCTCCTGTTAGTGGATTAGCAACAATTCCAATACTGCCAACCGGCTGTACTATTCCATCCCAATCGGCAATATGCCCTTTTATCAATAGCTGTACCGTGTCAAAATCAGCTAAAAAGGAAACTCGGCCATTCGTTTGTCGCATGCCAGATTTCGGTGAGTCGGCAAAAATATTGTTAGTGGAATAATCATAATCTTGATGATTAAGCGCTATACGAACGGCGGTGTTTTCACTAAGTGCTGAATTAAACATAGCATCAACACTGGTCGCATTGTTATTAGCAATGCCAGTGCTTAAATAACCACTTTGTTCAAACTCAGGGCGTTTAGAGCGGATTAAAATAGCGCCCCCAGTAGAGTTGCGACCAAATAAAGTGCCTTGAGGACCACGCAAAATATCAATTTGTTCAATATCAAATAAATTAACAATTTGGTTACTTGCAGAGCCAACAGCAATGTCATCAACATACATCGCCACAGGGGATGTATTCGCCGTATTGTAATCAACTAGCCCTACACCACGAATGTTAACCGCTGGCGGTGTGCCTTCCGCTGCGTTTTGACTAATTTTTAGATTAGGAGCAAATACAGACAACTCTGTCGAATCTTTAACGTGTTGTACTTGAAGATCATTACCTTTAATGGTGCTTACAGAAATGCCAACTTCTTCAATTTTTTGCGCTCTTTTTTGCGCATAAACTTCTATGATTTCCATATTACGCGCATTCGCACTTTCATCATCTACAAGTACTTTCGCCTGCAGTGGCAGTAAAAAGCCTGGTAAGCATATCAACCCTATTTTCTTATTGAGAAGCTTGCCTTTATTTTTCATTTCTTGTGACCTTTACGCTAGACAAATGTAAACAGCATGTTTAATTATATACTAATCAATCGATAATACGGTTATATGAATAATATTTTAATGTTTGAGGGCTGCAAATGCATCTTCGCCACTAATGTGTTGTGGGTAACCCACCATTGCTCTTGCTGTTTGCATACCAGCCATGACAGCCGCTTCAACACAACCGGCATTAACGCCTGTTTTTATCCAGTCACCGGTAATAAAAAGATTGGTAAATTGTGTTTCATCAGTTGCCAGACGATATTGACTTGAGCCCGCAACTGACAAAACATAGCGCTCACTGGGATCCACATTTACTCGCCAGTATTGAGCATTTAATCGTTCATCCCCTGATAACTGAGAGCCATGCAAAACAGACCAGTCAAATTGATTATTTTGATACGCTATTGGCCAAATAGCCTGTATGTTATTTTCTAGCATACCTTTAAGATTAGCTTTTACTTGCGATTTTGCTTGAAAAACAAATTGATGTTCACTTTGTGGCGGGTAATAGTCACAAGGAAAAACACTGCAAAAGTAAGCAATGTTTTTAGGAGAACAATCGATAGGCCATTGCTCTTTGTCGATTAAATTCATCATCGCAGCCCATGTATCAAATGGTTCGCTAAAGCCACTGAGAATGGGGCCTTCTTTGCTAGGTGGCCTATATTGCCAACCTAATTGCTCGTCAGTCTTACTAAGCCACAATTGGGCTGCCTGCGTTGCCACCGTTTTAACTTGCTTTGCTTGAGCTGCAAAATTTGTATCCAATGCAAGTAAAGAAGGACATACATGTTCAAGTGAGGCAACAGATACGCCAAGAATAATCCTGTCAAAGTCATCTTTGTAGCGTAATTTTTTTATTGGTAGGGGCTGCCCAAAATGATTTTCATATTGAGCTGGCCAGTTAGACCAAAAAGATTCTAAATTAATATTATGCTGTTTTAATAGTGCAGCTTGTTCACTATTAATTTGCGCATAAAGCGGCTCACTTGGCCAACAAGGTAGTTTTTTCACATCAACAAGTGGTTGATATTCAGCATCTGATTTCAAAGTAACTTGTTGCTGTAACTTAATTATCTCAACAAAACGTTCACCCTGCTCATTTAGGCTGGGTTCCAGGTTTTTCAATTGATGGAAATATTCAAACTTAACCCCTCTTTTTTTTAGTAGCTCATACAGTGGAGCAAAAATGACATCGCCCATCCCCGCTTGCATTTTCCACATGACGCCACCGCGATAACACAGCGCAATACGTAACATAGCTAGTGATGCAACACCGGCTTCAACATTAGGCTTACTGATGTCTCCATCAGCGTAAGCAAATACTAAATCATAAAATCCCCGTATTGGCGCAGAGTTAGCACTGTACTGCTCATTTGCCCCATTTCTTATCAGCCACTGTCTAAAATCAAATTTGTTTATTACCCCAAACCCATCTCGATATACTTTGTCTTTGACCAGGCCAACCAACATTGCAATAGCAAGGTCTGCACAAATATATAATCGTCTAAGCTGCGCATTATTGTCTAATAACTCAATCATTTCGCTATTTAGCCAACGCTTTAGTTTTCTAACTATATACCAAATGACAAGGCCATCTTTTTTCTCTTGTACTTGGGGTTTTAATGTATTGTCAGCGTGAGCAAACTGATTTAATTTACTTATTAATAAGCTGGGAGTAGAGGCTATTTCACTCGAGTATTGTTTTATATCATCAGCAAAGTGTTGCCAAGTTTCCTCTGTATCATCAACCAAGTCCGCTATTTGTTGATGTAAATGACGTAATAAAGACTGATCACGAGATTTTTTTGTGCTCAAATTTATATTTTTATTGGCTTTTTTTGCGGCTAATTGTAAATCCAGTATCCACTTTTTTAGCCAAGCTAGGGTCATTTTAATAAAGTCCCATGGCGTAATATCCAAACTACCCTCCGCAGGATTTCCAGGTAATAAGGGGAAATCTATTGGCCATGTTTGCCATTGATCATTAATATATTCTTCTAGTGCTATAAAACTATGCGGCTTTAATGCTTGCTGCCATGTAGATAAAGGTGAATCGACTGGGCGTTGTAACTGAGTGTAAACCGTTTCTATTGTTTTAAAGCTATTTACATAAGCACCAAACCATACATGCAAGCCATGCTCTTCAATACGCTGCCCTCGAGCCGCATTACGGCCACTTGCGCCTTTACCACCTAAACGCCAACCTTGTTGGTATACAGTAATAGTTCGATGCTGTTGCCAATCACGCTGCTCGGTTAAATACAGTGCAGCAGTCATAGCCGATACACCGCCACCAATTATCACAATTTTTTCTTGGTTCATGGTAAATCCTTCTAAGTAATTTAAATCTTAGTTGCGGCTAACTGGTCAAAATCCATTTGAACATAAAATGGTAAGTGCAGCGCTTGACTACCTAACTTCAGACCAAACATATCGGCAAGGGGGAAACTATCTAATTTATTAAGATGTAACGTAAACTCAGGTTTCAGAAATTTAAAGCGATGTATTTTTTTAATCATAGAGGGTGAGTGCATTACGCTTTGGTATACCGCTGAATCACCACTGCCATCGGGAAATTGCTTAAACAATATTTGATCCATTTGTGGATTAACAAACCCACTCAATAGCTGCTTTAATAATGACAAATCAATGCCTAAATGTTTACGAGAAAACAAATTTGCTACTTGCTCGCCAAAATCATCTAGGACAGAGAAAAAGTCATTTTCGTGCCCCTGAGAGTTTATTGTAATTGTAAATAACTCATGCATTTGCAGCTTTGATTCAGGCGAAAAATGATCAAAGCATTCTAAAGATAGTGAAAAATTCGAAAGCTCAGTTACACACTCGGGCATAATGTAATCACATAAATATTTATTATAGCCCCACGTTTCGCGACCATTTATGAGTGCATAAATGTTATTAACGCAGATAAATGCAGGATACCAATATAGGTAGGTTATATCCTCATCTTCAACTTTAGCGACAGGCAACCAGATGATAATATCTGTTTCTTGCATCCAACCATGCTGATCGAAAGGCGGTGTCATTGAGGCTATTTTTTTAATATCTGTAAATGTAATAAGTGCAAACTCGCCAAGTATTTTAAAACGAATATTCCCTTTAACGCCTACGTTTAGCGTTGAATCAATATATCTTTGTGATTTAGCTAATTCTATCTCAGCAAAAAAACCATACATATTCGCATTGTGCATACGACAAGGCGGCTTTGCTATTGGATTAGATAAAAAATGTTGATATGGCGTAGATAGTGAGCTCATTTGACCCCCTCAGTTAAAAACTGAGTATAGTCAGATATATTAGGGTCTGTTGACCTTTGCGAATTAATATTTATGGCTATATGTGAATTCCACTCGATTCAAAGTATTTTAATAAATTGCTTGCAAAGTAAAATGTTGTGAAGTAGTATCGCTGCTTGGCTATAAAAAGCCCTAGCGGTTAACCTCTTTACCCTGATCCAGTAAGCCCCGCAAAACGTATATTCAAAAGCTAAGTTATTGTACGGCGAGAACCCCTATTAATACCTTGATGATTTATTTTTAATATCATCGTAAAAGTGTCATAAAGATCGTCAACACTGTAATGAAGCTAAACACAATTAGATTATTTATCATCTGTAATGTGCTTTAAGAAAAAGCCCAGAATAAATAACAAAAATAAAGTGAGTTTTATTATGTCATACAAATATAACGGATCTATGATCCAAATAGCACATCCAGTGCAATCAATTTCGGTTAACAAACATCGTGTAATCTTTAGCGATACACAAGGTTTGAAAAATGCATTGTTTCAAAAAGCAAGTGATGCACGTCAATTTGTAAAGTGGCTCAAGGCCAGCTAATTATCATTGATAAGTTAAACACTTATAAATAAATCTAAATGCCAGCGTGAAGCTGGCATTTTACTTTTTGGTGTATTATTGACTACACTTAAATCCTTGTTTATTTATTCGTTGTAGTGCAAATGCGGTTTTCGTGGTTAATACTGTTAGTCTGTGTATTTTTAAGCACAAAGTGTAATGCCAGAACAATAAAATGGTTAACACATGATTTTGCGCCCTACTACATTATAAGCGGGCCGAACAAATCCCAAGGTCGTGACGAAAGTATTATTTCGCTTTTAGAACAGCAGCTGCCGCATATTACCTTTGAAAGAGTGATCATCCCCTCAGGTAAAGTGATTCAGGAACTCGCAAACCTGCAGTCTAATGCCTGTGCTTTGTCGCTCTATAAGAATAAATACCGCGAAGAGCGTGTTTATTTCACACATCAAAGCTCTACAGCAGGGCTTTCGCCATCAATTGCCATGCATACCAAGCTAAGTAGTGCGCTAGAGATTGAAGACGCTAAACCAGTGTCATTAACCAATTTATTAGTTAATAAAAAGCTTACCTTAGGTGTATCTATGAATCGCTCCTATGGCAGTGAAATTGATAAAATAATCAACACCACACCCGGTATAAATCTGGTCATTCGACCAACTCGCGATACCCTCAGTACGTTAACATATATGCTTAACCTTAAAAGAATTGATATTTTATTAGGTTACCCAAGTGAACATTATTATTTAGCAAAAACAATGGGGTTTACTGATAATTTAACCCAGCGGATGCTCACTGAAGCACCAGAAATAAGTTACGGTTACATTGGCTGTACTAAAAACGAGCAAGGTGCAGAGGATATTGCTACGCTTAATCAACAACTCAAACTGATTAAGCAGACTGAAAACTATAAACAGATATTAACTCGGTGGTTGCCAAGTCATTTAAAACCCAAATTAGAAGCACATTTACAATAATAAAAAGCTAAGCGTATTACTAATTAGCGCTTAGCTTTTTTAAAATAGTCTTACTGGCGAATACCTTCAATAAATAAACCAATATCAACATGGGTAGATGCTGGGCCTAAGTTATAGTCAATACCGTAGTCGGCCAGTTTTAAGCTAGTTTCTCCTTCAAAACCAACACGGTAACCACCCCATGGATCTTTACCTTCACCAATTTTATCTATTTCAAAGGTAATTGTCTTCGTAACACCGTGTAGAGTAAAGTCACCGGTTACTGTGGCTTCTTCACCGTCTTCGTCAAACTTAATCGCTGTACTCTTAAAGCTTGCCTGTGAGTATTTGCTTACGTTTAAAAAGTCACTACCACGTAAGTGTTTATCACGTTCTGCGTGATTTGAATCTAGGCTTGCCGTATCAATATTTACACTAATTTGAGACGCATTTGGATTTTTAGCATCGTAGTTAAATTTGCCATCAAAGGTATTAAAACGACCGTGCAGCCAGCTGTAGCCTAAATGTTTAATCTTAAAGTTTACAAAAGCATGCGCACCTTTTGTGTCAATAACATAATCTGCGGCATTCGCAGTGGTCGCTGTCATAAACATCGCTGCTGATAACGCTGAAGTTAAAAATAATTTTTTCATTTTAATCATCCTTTTGTAATGTGATCATTCTAATTAATGTTTTATCTTTATCGATAAAGTGATGTTTTAGCGCACCTAACACGTGCAATACTACAAATCCAATTAATAAGCATGCGCTATAGAAATGGATTTGCCCGGCTATATCAGCCTGAGAATCAAACGCAAAGTCGATAGCTTTTACATAAAAAAAGCCAAATACTTCTATGGGTCGTCCATCAGCCGTCGAAATTAAATACCCTGACACCATAATGATCAGTAAAAACAGATACATTAAAATATGTGCTGTTTGAGCTAATTGATTTAACTGCTTGTTACTGCCAATCGGACTTGGTTTAACACTAAAGTGTCGCCATAACAGCCTAAAAACAAAAACCGCTGCTAAGCTAAGGCCAATGCTTTTGTGAAGGTCTAATGATCCTTTATACCAACTATCATAATAAGTCAGCTCAACCATATATAAACCTAAACCAAACAGACCAAACACGGTCAGCGCCATTAGCCAGTGTAAAAATATAGCCACCACGCCATAGCTGGTTTTTGAGTTTTTAAACATTCCCTACTGCCAATCTCTTATTTAGTAATAACACTACAATATAATGATTAAGCGGTGATTAAAATAACATATGCAAACACTCATCGTGCGTATACGCACAGTAAAATGTATAAGGTTAATATAATTGCAAATGATGTTGAGAAGGGATTAGCTAGCAGCTGACTCGTTAAGAGACACGTATATTTGGCTATCAGGTTCAACCTGTAAGCAGGCAATCAGGCCCTCTTTTATTAGTTCTAACATCGCGATAAAACTAACAACAACCCCACTGCGTCCCTCTTCAAAGGTAAATAATTGAGTAAACGCAACAGGCGCTTTTGATTGGGATAAGGTATTTAAAATCAAGCTCATGCGCTCACGCGTTGAAAGGGTTTCAGCGCTAATTAAATGATGCTCGAATGTTTTTGCACGCGCCATGACATCGCTTAGCGCTAACAATAAATCTTTGATTGCCAGTTCAGGTAATGGCTGGTTTTTTTCTGCTAGTTCCGGCACGCTTGCCTGCGCTATAAAGATATCGCGGCCAACACGAGGTAGGCTGTCTATATTTTCGGCCGCTTTTTTAAATTGTTCGTACTCTTGTAGACGTTTTATAAGTTCGGCGCGGGGATCGTCTTCTTCTTCTAACTCTTCATGAACAGGCAGTAACAGCCTAGATTTAATTTGGGCCAGCAATGCCGCCATTACTAAATATTCACCCGCGAGTTCTAGCTGGAACTCGCTCATCATTTCTACATATTTTACATACTGCTCAGTAATGCTAAAAATAGACAACTCAAGAACATCTAGCTTATGCTTTTTAATTAGATAAAGCAGCAGATCCAAAGGCCCTTCAAAGGTTTCTAAAATAACTTCAAGCGCATCAGGCGGGATATATAAATCTTCGGGTTTATCAACAACGGCTTTACCATGTAAAAAAGCCAGAGGGAGCTTTTGCTGCACTGGCATATCAGGTGTTGGCGTTGATGATAGCGTCTCAGACTGTTTCATTGTTATTCAAATGGCGTTGTATCACCGCAACCAACACGAAGAATTTGAATATCATCTTCTGATAAATCAATCACTGTGGTCGCTTGCTCAGGTAAATACCCACCATGAATAATTAAATCCACATGTTTATCAAGGCGCTCTAAAATGTCATCGGGATCAGCTTGAGTAAACTCTTCGCCCGGTAAAATAAGTGAGCACGACATTAAGGGCTCACCCAGCTCAGCTAATAAAGCACACGCTATTGGGTGCTCTATAACACGTATGCCTATGGTTTTTTTCTTGTCGTTTAATAACCGCTTAGGCACTTCTTTTGTACCTTTAAAAATAAATGTGTAAGGCCCTGGGGTATTATTTTTAATAAGCCTAAACATTTGGTTATCAACACGCGCATAAGTAGACAGCTCAGATAAATCACGGCATACCAAAGTAAAATTGTGATGTTTTTCAATGCCACGAATACGTTCAATGCGCTCTTTAGCTTGCTTATTACCTAAATTACAGCCTATCGCGTATCCTGAATCTGTAGGATACACAACTACGCCGCCTTGTTTAATAATATCAACAGCTTGAGAAATTAATCTAGGCTGTGGATTATCTGGATGTATATGAAATAATTGACTCATAATGCAACTCCTTCGTGCTTTTCCCATGTTTGCCAAACCCCTTGGCAATCTTTAGGTAAGTATAAATTTTTTCCAAGTTCTAAATAGCTAGTCGGAAAATGAAAATCAGAGCCTTGTGAGCAAAGTAGCTCGTATTCTTGGCTCAATAGCCCTAAAAACTGACGTTCACTTGGCGCCTGCTGCGGCTGAGCAACTTCCATTGCATCTCCGCCTACTGATTTAAATTCCACTAACAATTTACGTAGCCACTTGTTCGACATTTTATAGCTACTTGGGTGCGCTAAAACGGCCACCCCACCTGCGGCATGAATCGCCGCAATAGCTGTTTGCATATCACACCAATTACTTGGCACGTAACCGGTTTTACCTCGCCCTAAATACTTTTTAAATACCCCAGGAAAGTTTTTAGCTACACCACGCTCAATCAATGCTCTGGCAAAGTGAGCGCGAGTAATTTGTGCATTTTCGGCCAGCTCGCGAGCTTGTTGGTAAATACCCTCAAAACCATTTTTATTTAGTCGATGGCCAATCTCTATCGCGCGGGTTTCGCGTTTTTGCTGCTGCTCGCTCAGTAATGTATGCAAGGTACTATCGTTGGTATCAATATTTAGTCCAACAATATGAATTTCAAAACTTTCCCACTTGGTTGATATTTCAACCCCATTAATAAGTTTAAGCGGCAAATTTTCACGTTTGATAAAAGCCCGTGCAGGTTCGATAGCAGCCACCGTATCGTGATCGGTAATAGCAAATACATCAATATTTTTGTCGACTGCTCGCGCTAATAATTCCTCAACGGTTAAATGGCCGTCTGAGTGCGTGGTGTGACTATGTAGGTCGTATTTTATCAAATGAAAACTACTTAAATTTAGGGTTTAACGGTGTTTCACCCAGTATAACAAGTTTTTTAACTAAATTGTTTTAAATAAACACTTGACATAAAAGCAGTTGATACGTTTTACTGTAGCCACTTTTAGACATTAAAGAATTAACAACAATGAAAAATACAATTCACAACATCATTTGGTGGTGGCACTCTTAAAATCAAGGGTGATGAATTGTCGTGTCTAAACAAAAAATTCTAACCCGCTACCATGCGGGTTTTTTTATCACTAAATTTTGCAATATAAGATTAACAGGAATTAAAAACATGAATAACGTAAATACTCTTACACATCATTGGTGGTGGCGCCTGGCATAGCGGGACGGTAATGGTCTATCTATAATTTAGACATCGTTATTCAAACCCCGCACTGCTTAGCATTGCGGGGTTTTATTTTTTTTAGGGGATGAGGTTTGATTTTTAGTCATATAACAACAACACCAGGTGAAGTGACCAGCATAACGCAAGTACGAGACTACATAAGTAGCCCACTTGCATTGTATGCCGCACTTGATAAACCTAACTCACTATTACTTGAATCTGCAGAGATAGATTCTAAAGATAGCGTAAAAAGCTTAATACTCGTTGATTGTGCACTGCGTATTGTCTGCCAAGGCAATCAAGTGAGCGTAACAGCACAATCAAATAATGGTCAGCAGTTACTCAGTTATTTACAAGCTAATGTAAAAAACTGCGCATCACAGTTATCCGATACCACATTAACACTGGAGTATCACCCAGTAGATGACACCATTGACCAAGCCAGTAAGCTGATTGCAGATAACGCTTTTAGTGCATTACGCAGCTGTTTAAATAGCATTAAAAGTACCACCAACAATCCATTCTCGGTGTTTTTAGGCGGCGTATTTGCCTACGACATGGTGGCTAATTTTGAACAACTCACCGATGTACCCGACGGGGAAAACACCTGTCCAGACTATGTTTTTTATTTAGCAGAAACACTGGTTGTTATTGATCATCAAAAACAAACAACGGAATTAATTGGTAACGTATTTAATGGCCCTGATGTACATGCAAACTGCTTTGAAGTAGGCAAACAATTAGAGCGTTTGAATACATTATGCGACCATGCTGCTGACTTTAACGCACCAAGCCAAACTGGCGACTGCCCAGTGAGTGTTGATATTAGTGATGAGCAATACTGCCAGCAAGTAATTAAGCTCAAGCAACACATAGTCGATGGCGATATTTTTCAAGTGGTGCCCTCTCGTACCTTCTCATTACCCTGTCCTGACTCTTTACATGCCTACAGCCAGCTAAAAAAACAAAACCCTAGTCCGTACATGTTTTATATGCGCGATGAAGATTTCTCATTATTTGGCGCATCTCCTGAGTCCGCGCTTAAATACGAAGTTCAATCTCAACAGGTCGAGGTTTATCCGATTGCCGGCACACGCCCTCGCGGCAAATTTGCTAATGGACAAATCAACCCTGATTTAGATAGCCGTATTGAGCTTGAGCTTAGAAACGATCAAAAAGAACGTGCAGAGCATTTAATGCTGGTTGATTTAGCGCGTAATGATGTGGCCCGCATTAGCGTGCCGGGTACGCGCCATGCCAAAGAGCTATTAAAAGTAGACCGTTACTCACAAGTAATGCACTTAGTGTCGCGCGTGGTGGGGAAATTAAAACCCGAACTAGATGCCCTACATGCTTATCAAGCCTGTATGAACATGGGCACATTAGTGGGCGCGCCAAAGGTAAGAGCTGCAGAGCTTGTGCGCCAAACCGAAGGAAAACGCCGCGGCAGTTATGGCGGCGCAGTTGGCTATTTAACTGGTGATGGTGCAATGGACAGCTGTATTGTTATTCGTGCAGCCTTTGTTAAAAATAATATTGCTTATGTGCAAGCTGGCGCTGGGGTTGTATTTGATTCAGACCCAATGTCAGAGGCTAACGAAACTCGCGCTAAAGCACAGGCGGTGATCACCGCAATTAAATCGACATATAAGGCAGTATAAAATGAGTGAAGCACACCCTATTAAAATTTACTTTTTAGATAACTTTGACTCATTTAGCTATAACCTTGTTGATGAACTAACAATGCTAGGTGCTGAGTTAGTTGTTTACAGAAATAACATTAGCGCTGAAGTAATATTCAACAAAATGCAGGCAGAGCATAAGCAGGTATTACTGGTTTTATCGCCAGGCCCAGGGGCACCGAGTGATGCGGGCTGCCTAATGGAATTAATTAGCCTGTGCAAAGGTAAATTCCCGATGCTGGGCATTTGTTTAGGCCAACAAGCACTAACACAAAGTTACGGCGGAGTAATCGGTCATGCTGGTGAAACCGTACATGGTAAATCATCAATAATTGAGTTAGACGATCACCCGGTGTTTAACGGAATGGGTAGCACTATGCCAGTGGCGCGTTATCACTCATTAATGGCCACAAAAGTGCCTGATAACTTAGCGGTTATTGCAAAGTATCAAGATATTCCAATGGCTATTTATCATCATCAAGACACTGCGCTGGGTTATCAATTCCACCCAGAATCTATTTTAACGCCCAATGGCGCTATGCTGCTGCAGCAAAGCGTTGCCTATTTAACGCGTGCCAGATAAAGGGAACATTATGACTACACAATTACAAAACTCGCTTAATGTTCAACAGGCTATTGAGCACGTTATTGCCAAGCAATCATTGAGCTATGCACAAGCAAAAACACTTTTTGATCAAATAATGCAAGGGAATATGAGCGATATTGAGCTCTCTGCACTGTTAATTAGCCTTAAAATGAAAGGTGAAATAAGCGATGAAATCGCTGGTGCTGCGGCCTCAATGCGTGAAAACGCCGTGGCATTTACAACCATTAAAACTCAACTTGCCGATAGCTGTGGTACCGGTGGCGATGGTTCAAACACTATCAATATCAGTACAACCGCGGCAATTGTGGCAGCCGCTGCCGGTGTTAATATGGTAAAACATGGCAATCGCAGTGTATCGAGTAACTCAGGGTCTGCTGATTTACTCAAAGCCTTGGGGATCAATATTGATATGACTCCCACACAAGCGGCTAAATGCCTTGAACATACAAATTTTACCTTTTTATTTGCACCGCACTATCACAGCGGCGTGCGCCATGCGATGAACGTACGAACCACTTTAAAAACCCGTACTATTTTTAATATTCTTGGGCCGCTAGCTAATCCCGCTGCCCCAGATGTTCAATTGCTGGGGGTATACGATGAATCCTTGTGCCTACCTATGGCGCAAACTCTTCATACTCTGGGCACTAAACGCGCTATGATAGTTCACGGCTCTGGCACCGACGAAATCGCCTTGCATGGCCCAACACAGGTTGTTGAGCTGGATAACGGCAAAATCACCCAATACACACTCAACCCTAGTGATTTTGACCTTGCAAACTATTCACTTGAACAATTAGCCGGTGAAGGCCCACAATACAATGCAAACGCCAGCCTTGCCATTTTACAGGGCAAAGGTAGCGAGGCACATAACGCCGCTATTATTGTTAACGTTGCTGCATTGCTGTACTTAACTGGCCAAGCACAATCGTTAAAACAAGGTGCACAAATAACACACTCATTATTACGTTCAGGCAAGGCCATGGACACACTAAATGCAATTATTGAGGTAAGTCATGGCTAATGTATTAGACAAAATTATTGCCGATAAAAAAATAGAACTCATTGAACGCAAAGCAGCGCGCCCACTTGAGAGCTTTAAGCATCAAGCTAAACCCACCACACGTAGCTTTTATCAAGCGTTAGCGGCACCTGGCACGCAGTTTATTTTAGAGTGCAAAAAGGCATCGCCTTCTAAAGGGTTAATTCGTCAGCCGTTTGATTTAACAGAAATCACCCAAGCGTATAAGCAGTATGCCACTTGTATGAGTGTATTAACTGACGAAAAGTACTTTCAGGGTAGCTTTGATTACCTTGAGTTTGTGCGCAGCCAAGTAGAGCAGCCACTTATTTGTAAAGACTTTTTTATTGATGAATACCAAGTTTACATGGCACGTATTTATGGTGGTGACGCTATTTTACTGATGCTATCAGTGCTTGACGATGAGCAGTATAAAACGCTTCATGCAGTCGCCGATTCGTTAAATATGTCGGTACTAACTGAGGTGAGTAACGAAGAAGAGGTGCATCGTGCACTGGCACTCAATGCACAAATAATTGGGATTAATAATCGTGACTTGCGCGATTTAAGCACCGACTTAGCCACAACCGAGCGACTACGTAAGCTTATTCCTAACGATAAAGTGGTTATTTCAGAGTCAGGTATTTATACCCATCAAGATGTAAAGCGTTTAGCGCCTTTATGTAATGGATTCTTAATTGGCAGCTCATTAATGGCTGAGGCCGATTTATTACAAGCGTGCCGCCGTGTAATCCTAGGCGAAAACAAGGTTTGTGGATTAACCCGTAATCAAGATGCCATTGCGGCTTACGACAACGGTGCCCTTTATGGCGGATTAATTTTTTATCCAAAATCACCGCGCTTTGTCGATTTAGATTGCGCCAAAGAAATCAGCCAAAGTGCCCCTTTAAAATTTGTTGGGGTGTTTGTTAATGCCGCCATAGCAGAGGTTGCTGAGCACGCTAAACAACTAAAACTGTCTGCTGTTCAATTACATGGCCAAGAAGATGAACATTACATTGCATCGTTACGTAATGAACTACCACGTCATTGTGAAATATGGAAAGCACAGGCCATCAAAGATGCTTTGCCTCAACCGATTATAGGAGCCGATCGCCATTTATACGACACTCACAGTGATTCACAGGCTGGCGGCACAGGCAAAACATTTGATTGGTCGGTACTTCGCGATGCAACGACCCCATTTATGCTTGCTGGCGGCTTAAACCCAGACAATATTAGCGATGCACTTTTTCAAGGTGCTCTTGGGCTTGATTTAAATTCAGGTGTAGAAGAGTCTCCAGGTAAAAAGTGTGCAAACAAACTACATCATGCTTTTACAAGTATCAGAAATTATTGAGGTTAAAATGCAAAATCCAGCTTATTTTGGCGAGTTTGGCGGTATGTTTGTACCCGAACTGCTTGTCCCTGCGCTTAAGCAGTTAGAAAACGAATTTAATAAAGCACAAAAAGATCCTGAATTTCAGGCAGAGCTAAGTAAATTACTTAACGAGTATGCGGGTCGTCCTACCCCGCTTACTTTAACGCGTAACTTAGTTAAAAACCCAAAAGTAAAACTGTATTTAAAGCGTGAAGATTTACTCCACGGTGGTGCGCACAAAACAAACCAAGTTTTAGGCCAAGCACTGCTTACCAAACGTATGGGTAAAAAAGAAGTGATTGCTGAAACAGGCGCCGGCCAACATGGTGTAGCCACTGCACTTGCCTGTGCATTGCTTGGCTTAAAATGCCGTATTTACATGGGTGCAAAAGATGTTGAACGCCAACAGCCAAATGTATTTAGAATGAAGCTAATGGGCGCTGAAGTTATTCCGGTAACCGCAGGCTCGGGTACATTAAAAGATGCGGTTAACGAGGCACTGCGTGATTGGTCTGCCAATTATCAAGAGGCTCATTACCTTTTAGGTACTGCAGCGGGTCCTCACCCATTCCCGACTATTGTACGTGAATATCAAAAAATAATTGGTGAAGAAGCAAAACAACAAGTACTTAAAGCCGAAGGGCGTTTGCCTGATGCGGTTATTGCGTGTGTAGGCGGTGGGTCTAACGCCATTGGTATGTTTACCGATTTTATTGATGAGCCAAGCGTTAAACTCATTGGCGTTGAACCTGCAGGTAAAGGGTTAGACACGCATGAACATGGCGCAACTATCTGTAAAGGAACAAAAGGTATTTTGCACGGTACTTACACTTATATTATGCAAAATACAGATGGTCAAATTGAAGAGTCTTACTCTGTATCGGCGGGACTAGATTACCCCGCAGTTGGCCCTCAACATGCCTTTTTGCACGAAACTGGCCGTGCTCAATATGTCGGTATTACCGACACCAAAGCACTTGATGCCTTTCAAGCATTAGCTAAACACGAAGGGATTATTCCTGCGCTTGAATCAAGTCATGCGCTAGCCTATGCCCTAGATTATGCAGAAGAGCAAACGCAAGACAGTATCATTGTTATTAATTTAAGTGGTCGTGGAGACAAAGACTTAGCCCACGTACACAAGGTATTATCAGAGGAAGGTCAACTATGAGCCACGTAAAAACTGACCGTTATGGACAAATGTTTGCCGCGCTTAAAGAGCAAAACCAGGGTGCTTTTGTACCGTTTGTAACCATTGGCGATCCAGGTAAAGCGCAAAGCATCGAAATTATTAAAAGCTTAATTGATGGCGGCGCTGACGGGCTTGAATTAGGTATTCCGTTTTCCGACCCGATTGCCGATGGCCCTGTCATTCAAAAAGCCAATATTCGTGCCTTAAACGTGCATATTAATACGCAAGACTGCTTTGATATTATTAAAGAGATCCGTGAATATAACGCCAACATTCCAATTGGTTTGTTATTGTATTCAAACTTAATATTTAAACGTGGCTTAGAAAAGTTTTACACCGATGCAAAAGCAGTGGGTGTTGACTCTATTTTAGTGGCTGATGTGCCATTACATGAGTCTAAAATGTTTAGAAAAGCCGCCATGGCCAATGGTATAGACCCGATTTTTATCGCTACACCGAACGCCAGTGACGATACCTTGCGTGAATGTGCATCATACGGCCGTGGCTACACCTACTTGCTTTCTCGTGCTGGGGTAACAGGTACAGACACCAAAGCACAAATGCCAGCAACCCATGTGGTTACGCGCTTACAAGAGTACCACAGTGCACCTGCATTATTAGGCTTTGGTATTTCAACGCCTGAAGATGTAAAAGCGGCACTTAAAGCCGGTGCTGCGGGGGCTATTTCGGGCTCTGCTGTGGTAAAAATTATTGAAGCAAACTTAGATGATTTAGATGCGATGACCTCGCAGCTAAAAACATTTGTAAGCGATATGAAAGCCGCTACTGCGCTTTAATAGCGAGCTGTGTTTTATCATTATCAATAAAAAAGGGCATGTAATATGCCCTTTTCTATTTAAAAGCCCAGAGCTAGTGCGCTTGGTGCTTACCTTCGAGTATTTCTTCAATAAATTTTGCATTAAATGCATCTAAATCTGCAGGGCTGCGGCTAGTGACTAAGCCGTTATCAACACACACTTCTTGATCTACCCAGTGAGCTCCGGCGTTAATTAAATCGCTTTTAATACTAGGGAAGGAAGTCACTTTTTTATCTCTGAGCTTATTAATTTCAGCTAATAACCACGGCGCGTGGCAAATAGCGGCCACAGGTTTATTTTTTTCTGCTCCAAAAAAGCCATCAACAAACGCTTTGGCATCTGTATTTTGACGTAAGCTATCGGGATTAAACAAACCACCCGGCAGTAAAAGTGCATCGTAGTCAGCGGCATTGGCATCTGATGCTAATTTATCAACGGTTACTTTTTCACCCCAATTATCTTTATTCCAACCTGTGATCTGCCCTTCTTTAATAGACACCACCTCTATATCTGCGCCCGCCTCTAGTAATGCGCTTTGCGGCGAAAGTAGCTCGCTTTGTTCAAATCCATCGGTGGCTAAAATGGCAATTTTTTTACCTTGTAAACGGGTGCTGCTATGTAAATTACTCATTAAATACTCCTTATCTTATTTTTTGATACACAGAGAGGTTTGCATATCACATACCAAAAATAACATACTGATAATATTGGCGTTTTATTTAAAGAGATGAGAGTGCTATGTAAATTATTTACAGTGGTTGCAGATACTACACAGCCATTTTTTAAAAATAAAAATAGCCTGCAAGGTACATGCTTTGTTTGAATAACAAAACTCCCTTACAAGCACTGACAATTAAAGGCTGTCTTTCAACGCTTTGGCTGGCTTAAATACGGCTTTATTAGCCCCTTCTATTTCTATTGCTTCGCCTGTTTGTGGATTACGACCCGTACGGGCTGGGTAATAACTTAATGCAAAAGTGCCAAAACCAGATATTTGTACCTGATCGCCTTCAGACAATGATTTGGTAATCACCTTTTGTAAGCTGGTTAACGCTAATTGCGCCTCTTTTTTTGTTAACTCGCTCGTGTGTGCCATGGCTGCAACCAGTTCTGCCTTATTCATTTTTTGCTCCTAAATACACGCGCTGGCTTTAGCCAACTAGCGTGGCAATACAATGATGTAAAAATAAAAGCAGGCAGGCTAAGGGTTGCAAGGGGGTAAGTCAACCTTAACAGAGGGCTAAGGGCCTTAGTGAGAGTCATTGGGTTTAAATATAATCAGCTTGGCTGTTTTATAGTCATAAAGATGACTTAATCGCTTGCTAAGGTGAAATAAAAATCAACGTGAGCAAACGTGAACGCTAATCAATACCGCTGGTTTGAATTTACCTTTATTTTTATCATACTGCCTTTAATTGGCTTTAATATTCGCCAGTATTTATCTAACTGGCTTATTCCAGCACTGATCATTTTAATGAGTGTGTGCTGTATGCTGCTGCTAAACGACATTCACTTTAAACGCTTTAGATTAACCAGTATGGGGCAGTTTTCTGCTGTGAAGCGCCGTATGTTTAGCTTTTTCTTTATTGGCGCATTATTTTCAGGGGTGTTTTATAACCTACTCTACCAAGGACACTGGTTTACTTTACCGCGTGAAAACCTCACCGATTGGCTGATGCTATTGCTGCTCTACCCTTTATTGTCGGTGATCCCGCAAGAGTTAATATTTAGAACGTATTTTTTTCATCGCTATAAGCGCATTATGCCCAGTAAATGGTTGCGCATTATTATTAGCGCCAGTGTATTTGCATTGGCACATATTATTTACGCCAATTGGATAGCTGTTAGTTTAGCGTTTGTCGGTGGCTTACTATTTGCCTATACCTACGCGCAAAGCCGCTCAACTTTTGCCTGTGTTATTGAGCACAGCTTATGGGGCATTTGGATGTTTACCCTAGGGATTGGTGACTACTTAGATTCGGGTGCACTGAATTAACTAACCGCAACAAAAAAGCCGCGACAAGCGCGGCTTTATTAAATTAGTTTTTAATTAAAAACCAAAAATACTGATATTAAAAAACTTGGTCGCAACGGTATTTACAAAAATAAGCAGTAAAATCGCTGGGATAAATGTTTGTAGTGAAAAGTTAACGTACTTTTCCATAAAGCTATTCGCATAATTAGGCGAACCTTGTCTTAGCTCTTCACTTAAACGAACTTTCTTCCATTTATACATTACAAACAAACACACCATTAAACCATTGAGTGGTAAAATAGTGTCGTAGAACACGTCATATACAATATCAAAAAAGCTCTTGTTACCACTGCCGTAGCTAGTAAAGGTAGTTAGGCTGTCAATCATACCAAACGACATAATACACATAATGGTTAACACACCGGTTGATAAGGTAAGTATGCCTAGCGCTTTTTTACGGCTAATGCCTTTACGGTCGCTGAGTGTGGCAGTCGGCACTTCTACAATTGATACCAACGATGTAATTGCGGCAAAAAATACCAGCAAGAAGAAAATAAACGCCACGGCTGATGCGCCAAAGTAGCCAATATCGTGTTGTAACGCTAATAAGATTTTTGGTAAGTACACAAAAATCATTGAAACTGACGAGTCAGATAACTTTGTCGGATCGGTATTTGGGTCAAAGCTAAAAATAGCCGGTAACACCATTAAGCCTGCAACAAAGGCAACTAATGAGTCGGTAATGGCAACCATTTTAGCACTGCCCACAATGTCATCTTTTTTAGAAATGTAAGAGGCATACGTAATTAAAATACCCATACCTAACGACAATGAGAAAAACGCTTGGCTCAATGCGCCATTAAGAACACTGGCATTCATTTTACTAAAATCAGGAATAATATAGTACTTCACACCCGCCATTGCGTTATCAAGGGTGAGTACGTAACCCACTAATATAATAAGCATGACAAATAACGCCGGCATCAAAAATTTAGCCGCTTTTTCTATGCCATCTTTTACGCCACCGACCAATATTAAGTTAACAATCACCACAACCAGTGCCATGTAGCCAAACACCGTGTAGCTGTTAATAAACTCATCAAAGTGCCCAGGGTTTGCCAACTTATCCAAATTACCAAATGCGGTTTGGCTTAAGTAACCAAAAATCCACACCGTGATCACCATGTAAAAAACGGCAATCATAAATGGCGTTAACACGGCTAAAAAGCCAGCAAACTTCCATTTCTTATCGTTATTGGCTAACGCCTTGTATGCACCAAGAGGATCTTTTTGTGCGTGGCGACCCATAGCCATTTCGGCCATCATGACGGGTAAACAAATGAATGCGACGAACAAAGCATAGACGAGCAAAAATGCACCACCGCCATTCTTAGTCGCAGAAACTGGAAAGCCTACTAAGTTACCAATGCCCACAGCAGAACCCGCCGCTGCTAATATAAATCCTAAGCGGGAGCTAAAGTGCTCTCTATTTTCACTCATGTAATAACCTTGTTATTATTTATCTTATCCAAGGGACTCTACCAGTGTTACACAACGCTTTTCAAGCAATTACCGCGTAAAAAAACATTCTTGCTGTAAACATCGCCATAAACACTTTTAATTCACCATTTATCAACGCTATGCTAGTATGCAGTTAATTAAATTTAACAAGTTTTGAGAGTATTTTTATGTTGTATATGATTTATTCAACGGACGTCCAGAACAGCTTAGAGCACAGAAAAGCTGCTCGCCCTGCTCATTTAGCACGTTTACAAACGCTAGAAAACGAAGGTCGACTATTAACAGCCGGCCCCCTTCCAGCGGTTGATAGTGAAGACCCTCAAGATGCGGGCTTTACTGGCTCTTTAGTGATTGCTGAATTTAACTCTTTAGAAGATGCCAGAGAATGGGCCGCAGATGATCCTTATGTTGCGGGTGGCGTATATGAAAACTCAATTGTTAAACCATTCAAAAAAGTGTTCCCTGCTTAACATTAACGTGAGTTCCCTTGTTTAACTGCAACCAGTAATTCAGGGTTTGTTCACTCATTTTTAATTAGACTTTGTCTTATAAAAATTTAAATACTCAATAGAGTAATTAAATTTTAGTGGCTTAGTTTTTTAGGCTAAGCAGGTATGTTCTAGGAGTTTCGTAATGCGTGTATTATTAACACTCAATTTAATTGCTGTTTTTTGTTTGGCTAATGTTGCCCATGCAAATAATACTAACAGCACACCCGATAAAATTGAGATAAGCAAAAAGAAAGCAGTAATACTTGCAAAACAAACCACAGACGGTACAACATTAAAAATTTCAGAAGAAACACAATTTTATACAGTACGAATTTTAAAAGCTGACGGCCACGTCGTCGATTTGAAGATAAACAAAAAAACTGGCGAAGTGAAAAAGGATTAACCAATGCGAATTTTAGTAATAGAAGATGATTTACATTTGGCAGATAATCTGCGCAATGCATTAGAAAAAGAGCGTTACAGTGTTGATTTATGTCACGATGGCGAAGCGGGCCTTTTTCATATAACAGAATACCCTTTAGACATGGCAGTGGTTGATTTAGGCCTGCCTAAAATAGATGGCATAGAGCTTATAAACAAAGCCCGCGCCCAAGGGATCACTATCCCTATTTTAATTTTAACGGCGCGCGATCGCTGGCAAGACAAAGTTGAAGGCCTCGATGCGGGCGCTGACGACTACCTAACTAAGCCATTTCATGTTGAAGAACTCATTGCTCGCTGTAATGCGCTTATTCGTCGAAGTGCAGGTAAAGCAAACCCAGAAATGACAGCCGGCCCTATTAAAATTCATACGCGTTCACAACAAGTGTGGGTAAACGACAAAGAGCTAAGCTTAACCGCATACGAATATAAAGTACTTGAATACTTAATGGTTAACCCGCAAAAAGTAATTTCAAAGTCTGAGTTAACAGAACATATTTATGACCAAGATTTCGATCTTGATTCAAACGTCATTGAAGTGTTTGTATTGCGTTTACGTAAAAAGCTCGACCCTGACGGTGTGCTTAACCCAGTAGAAACACTACGTGGGCGTGGTTACAGGCTTAAAAGCCAGTGGTAGCACCGCAAATTTCGTTAAAAATAAGGCAAGGATTTATCCTTGTCTTTGTTTTATTAGTCGCCTTACCTATTTTGTTTTACTCCATAGGTAAGGCGTATTACGCGTCACTTGTTGATGCCACCGAAAAAAACCTCGAAGCGCACCTGTATTCACTCATCTCCGAGGTTGATTTTACCGAGCGTGGCATTATTATGCCCAGCTCTATATTAACGCCCGAACTCAACAACCTAAACTCAGACACCTACGCCATGATATACCGTGACGATGTGCCTATTTGGCATTCTGAGTCGGCGGTTAACGTTAATTTTGTACCTCAGTATATAGAACCCAAAGCCGGTGCTGCAGACTTTAGACGCGTGGTTTATAACAACACCGCCTATTGGCAGTTAAGCTTAACGGTCATTCTTAATAATATTGACCAATCAGAGCAAGCACGATTTATTTTATTAAAACGCAACGACGCCCTACTGCGTTTAATGGACGGGTTTAAACAAACCTTAGTCGATTGGATGTTTATAATGGGGATTGCTATAGCAGGGTTAATGGCTATTGGTTTTATTTGGAGTGCAAGGCCGCTGCAGCGCCTAGATAAAGAAATAAAAGCTATTGAATCAGGCGATATTCAAGAAATTAAAGGCTTATACCCCGTTGAACTACAAACAATAAAAGCCGACCTCAACCTATTATTAGAGTCGCAGCAACGCCAAAAAGAGCGCTACCGCGCCTCACTCAGCGATTTAGCACATGCACTTAAAACGCCGTTAGCTGTATTAAAATCAAGCCCACTGGCCAATGATGCCGACGCACAAGAACAACTCGACAGAATTAATGTGATGATCGAGCACCAATTAAAACGTGCTGCTACTGGGGCTTCCGATACATGGAAAAAGCAAACCCCCATCAAACCGGTTATCGACTCTATTTTAAGTGCGATGGGTAAAGTTTATCGCGATAAAGACATCATATTTAATTGCAAAGTGAGTGATAAAGATTACTTTTTAGGCGATAAAACCGATTTAATGGAGTTATTAGGTAACTTAATAGATAATGCCTGCAAAGCCTGTCGCTCCCAAGTCAGTATTGACGTTTCACAAGCTAAAACACTTAGCATTAGTATTTGTGATGACGGCCCGGGTATTCAACCAGATAAACGCGAGTCATTGCTTCAACGCGGTACGCGCCTTGATACTTACGAAAGTGGTCATGGTGTTGGCATGGCGATTGTATCTGACTTGGTGAAGTCGTATCACGGGTTGTTAACTATTTCTCAGTCGCAACGTTTGGGCGGCGCAAAATTTATTCTCGAGTTTAATTACCATGAAAAAAAATAACTATATCCTTTTTTTTACTCTAGCTCTGTTATTTGCTTGGGCTGTTCCAAGCGTTGCAGCGCCGCTTGAATGCACACTTGAAAAAAACGCCCTACCCGAACAAATCAAAGCATATACACAATGTTTAGATGCCAAACTAAATAGAGTACAGCAAGAACAAGATAGCTGGATCCAAAAGCGTACCTTTGAACTATCTGCATTAGAAAGCGAGACCGGCAACACCCAAATTTTGTCATTATTTAAGCTAAGCATTAACGCTAAAGACAACTACATTCAAAGAAGCTGCCAATGGCGCTACATGCTAAAACAACCTAATGCACAACAAGCCGTTGTTACCTACAAAGAGTGTGAAATAGCCATGACCGAGCAGTTTATTCAGCAGCTTAAAACGGCTCTTTAATTAGTTTATAGGTAAGCGATGTGTGGTTTGGTTTGGTTTGGTAATTAAGTGAAGAGTTTATTGGTGTTTTGGGAAGTGCAGCCTTAAAGACTGCATTTTTGTAGTTATATAGTTTGAAATGTGATTACTCTGACCATACCGCAAATTCATTTCCATTAGGATCGCTAAAGTGAAATCGTCTACCACCGGGAAATGAAAATGTAGGCTTAATTATTTTGCCTCCAGCTTTTTCAATTTTATTTTGAGTCGCTTCAAGGTCATTACTGTATAACACAATTAACGGGCTTCCGTTTTTAGTAGAAACAACCAAGTCAGATTTAAAGAAACCACCATCAACCCCTTGCGCGGTAAAACTACAATATTCTGGGCCATAATCTACAAATGACCAGCCAAACACCGTACTGAAGAAAGCCTTTGTAGCTGCAATATTTTGTGCAGGAATTTCAATATAGTTAATTTTATTATTTTGAGTCATTTTAGTTTTTTACCCTTATTATCACTTATCTTATTTGTGGCTTGTGCAAGCAATAAAGATAGCAGCAATAGCATAAACGGCTGATAAAGTTTTATAAGAATGTGCTTAGACACCCTACTTATAATTAATGCTGAATAAAACCTAGTTAAAAGGCATTTGAAAGTACAAAATTAAAGATGGGTGTCTTGTTTATTTATTTTTTTATTGAATAATAAGCTCATGGGCTAAAATTCGAGCGAAGCGGGTCAACCCACGTATTAGCGTCCCAGCGACCAAAGGGACTCCCAACAGCGTTTTGTTAGCTGCTCAGCTGCGTGATATGCAACAGTTCACCCACTGGCCCCCATAAATAAAAGACCTTACCCCAAGCTTCTTGTTGGATTGGGGTAATCTTTGTTTTGTGTTCGGATTTAAAGCATAACTCATATGCTTCGTAGATGTCTGAAACGCAGATTTGCAACATAAAATTTTTGGCCAAATCTTCATTGTAAAAGCGCTGCAAAAAGAAAAGACAATCACCGTTTTCAAAAAGTGTGAGATCGTCGGTTACGTATTCTGATTTAAATCCAATTTCCGAGTAGAAAGACTTTGAAATTTCGAAGTCCTTACTTGGAATAAATGTTTTTATATCTATTACATCCATGATTCTTTCCAAAGGCAGCTAACGCCGCATTAAAGTGTGAGTAACGCTACCAAAAAACCTCACCATACCACCGAAAACACAAAAACCTAAGATGGAATCAAAAATGCCAAGCGTTGGGAATCACTCTTCAATGCTTTGTTAGTCTAAGCAAACTGAAATTCCCCACCATGCTCTTCCATTATAAATGAAAGGTTTTGTGCGGCATTTTGAAATATTTTTTGGATGATTCCTTGAATCCCATACCATTGCTGAGACAACTGATAATCAGAATGTATTGTGTCATCAGAAAAATCGACGCCGGCCAAGTGAGCAACTTTGGCTAAACCAAAGACTAAGTCAAAAGTAATGGGCTCACCTAAACGATGTGCTAACCTATTTCTAATACGATTCATTTCGATCAAAAAATCAGCCATTGATTGCCAAATTAAACCACGATTTAGCGCTAACTTAACCTTATTAGGAAAACTCATGTTAAATGGGTTTATCTTCTCACTATCGTCAAGCTTCAACTTTATTAATTGAACTAATACTGACTCAAGCAATAAATGACCTGTTAGATATGCACCCAACTCAGCGTTGTTGAATAATTCGAGAATGTGCTCAAGATCTGGTGTTTCTCTATCTTCCCAAATGTTATCTGCCATATAGACTCACTTACTATTGGATTAGGCTAACAATTTTATAGTACGCGATTTGCGCATATCTATACCAACGCTGCGCTAATTTTGCTTCTTCATTTATAGTTCTAACAAATTAGCTAACACATTGCTATCATTAAGTTTTATTATTTTAAGCAGTGCTAATTTGAACAATAGGCTCGCGTCGCTCATTTTCCTGAGTATGAGTGCACACTAGAGCTTACTCACTTAGCCCATAAAACGTTTTGACAAATCTGCATAAAAACCACAAACTACCTACCAGTAGATTGATTTAGCTAAAGTGATTTTAAAATGCATAAACCTGTGGTTATTATTGGTGGTGGCTTAGCGGGCTTATATGCCGCTTACAGCCTAAAAAAACGTGACATTCCGTTTTTATTATTAGAGGCCAAAGCCAATTTGGGTGGCAGGATTACCTCTCACTTTTTAGCGACTAACAACAGCATTGGCCACGATTTGGGCCCTACCTGGATATTTCCGCACCAGCCTAATATTCAACAGTTAGTTACTGATTTAAACATCCCTGTGTTTGAGCAATACACACAAGGCGATGTGTTGTATCAAGCATCGCATACTGCCCCTGCACAGCAAATTGCAGGGGCGGGTGAAATGCAGCTATTTAGAATACAAAACGGCATGAGCGAGCTTATTAATGCGCTTTATCAGCAGCTTGACCCAAACACCGTTAAATTAGAGCACGCTGTTAGTGAAGTGAAAAAGCTTTCCGATGGCTGGCATACAAGCGCTAATTACCAAGGGAGTACGCATCACTTTACTTGCGATCAGTTACTGTTGGCGTTACCGCCTAGAATGATCGGCCAGCATTTAACCCCGCATTTATGGGCTGATAATGTTTTAGCACAGCGTTTAGCATCGGTGCCGACGTGGATGGCAGGCCAAGCAAAGTTTGTTGCCACCTTTGAGCACGCTTTTTGGCGAGATAAAAATTTATCAGGGCAATGTTTTAGCCGTGTAGGTCCGTTAGTAGAAATACATGATGCCTCAGCAAGTGAGCATGCTCACCCTGCTCTGTTTGGCTTTATTGGTGAGCCTTACTTGCAGCGCAGTCGAGTAACTCGCGAGCAATTAACCCAAGCCTGCCTTGATCAGCTTGGCTATTTTTATGGTGATCAGGCTTATACTGCCACTCATTGCACGTTAAAAGATTGGGCTGAGGATGAATTTGTGGCCAACAAGGATGACCAAATGGGTGTATCGCAGCATCCCGAATTTAATTTTTCAGGGCTTGGCGAGCAACTCAAACAGTTAAAAGTGCATTTTGTGGGGAGTGAGTTTGCAAAGCAGGAGGCAGGCTATTTAGAGGGGGCTGTAAACGCCGTAGATAGCGCCTTAGCTAATTTAATAGATACTTAATAATGTTAAAGGCGTGCTTTTGGCACGCCTTTATAAGGTATTAGTCTTCTGATTTAATGACGGTTTCTTCACCTGTGCCAAGCATGGTTGCTAACCAACGCCCTTCGTCACTGGCTTCTAGCGCTATTTTTACAATCATAGTTAACGGCACTGATAACAACATACCCACAGAGCCTAAAAGCCAGCCCCAAAATATTAACGATAAAAATACCACTAACGTAGAAAGCCCTAACCCTTTACCCATGTATTTAGGCTCAACAATATTACCCATTACGGTATTTATAGTTAAATAACCCGCGCCAACGAGGCCTGCCACTAATGGGCCTTGAGTAATAAGCGCCAGTAACAGTGCTGGCACAGCGGCTATGATTGAACCAATGTTAGGAATGTAATTAAGCATAAATGCTAATACGCCCCATAGTACAAAGTAATCAACATCGAGTATCCACAGGTAAAAACCAGCGATTACACCGGTGGCTAAACTTACTAAGGTTTTAATGGCCAAATAAGAATTAATAGAGTCTAAAAAGCGGTCAATTTGCTTAATTTTACTGTCAGGATCGTCCAATGCTAAATGTATCTTTTTGCCAAGTATGGGCCCTTCAAACAGCATAAAAACAACCGTTAAAATAATTAAAAACATATTGGCCATTACGCTACCTAAGCCGGTTAGCATATTGGTGGCAACATCAACCATTTTACCGGGGTCGAACATAGACAAAATTTGTTCTTTATTAATTAAGATATTGTATTGCGAGGCCATATCAACCAGCCATACAAATTCTTCTTTTAATTGTGCTTTGTATTCAGGTAACTGCTTTGAAAAATCGTTAACCGACTGCCCCACTAAACCGCCTAAGCTTACACCTAAGCCCATAATAATAAGCACCACAAGCACAACCGCTATGCCTTTTGGAATACGGTACCGAGCAAAAAAATTAATGAGTGGGCTACAAATAATGGCAATGAATGCTGCCAAAATAAACGGAATAACGATAGCGCTTGCGGCTTTAATGCCCGCTAATACAATGACCAACGCTGCAAAAATAATTAAGCTTTTATTTACCCCAGTTAAACTTGCCAATACTCTTATCCTATTGCTGTTATTTGGCTTCAGTGTAAGGCAAAAGCTAATAGAATGAAATATTTATGGGTGATCATAATAATCAATGGTACGTATAAATTTGCAAATCGTTGAGCTGGGGAGTATAAATTTTAAACATCCCGCTTTATTTATAATTTTGGAGTTGCAATGCATATATTTTTTACAGGCGCCACGGGCTTAATTGGTAGGCACCTTTGCCCTTTCTTGTTGCACCACCACGACATTACGGTATTGAGTAGAAACCCAACCAAAGCTAAAGTATTGTTAGGCCACAGAGTAAATGCTGTTAGTAGCTTAGAAGATGTAGATTTTAATACGGTCGATATTGTCATTAATTTAGCCGGCGAACCTATTGTTAATAAACGCTGGAGTGATAAACAAAAAGCAAAAATACGCGATAGCCGAATTATTATTACCCAAGCCATAAGTGAAGCAATTAATCAGTGTCATACACCGCCACATACGTTTATTTCAGGCAGTGCAATAGGCTATTATGGTCGCCAAGGTAAAACCCAAGTTGATGAAAACAACACAGAACCGCACGATGAATTTAGTCACCAACTTTGTAAAGATTGGGAACTCGCTGCATTAAAAGCTGAGTCTGACGATACTCGTGTTTGCTTACTTCGCACAGGCATTGTACTGGCTAAAAAAGGCGGCGCACTTGGAAAAATGTTGCCTGCATTTAAGCTTTGTTTAGGCGGGCCAATTGGCAATGGCGAGCAAGGTATGTCGTGGATCCACATTGATGACATGGTGCAGCTCATTTTATTTTTGATTCGTAATCAAGATATCTCTGGTGCTGTAAATGCAACTGCCCCGCATCCGGTGAGCAATAAACAATTTAGCCAATCATTGGGTAAAGCACTGTCACGTCCTGCCTTTATGCCCATGCCTGCAGCTGTGCTCAATGTTCTAATGGGAGAAATGGCAGATCTACTTACAACCGGCCAATTTGTGGTGCCTAAAAAAGCATTAGAAAATAATTACCGTTTTCACTTTTCTGAAATCGATGCCGCATTAAAAAGTTTAGTTTAACGACTGACCTTAAAGGGTTAAGTTTGTAGCAAGGGAGTATAAAGTTAATACTTTTTACTCCCTTGCTATTTTAGTGTTACTACCTAATAATGAGTTAAGCGTTATTTCTTATTCAGCTAAAAGAGCAACTAAAACATGCTTCATTTACCCACATTAATTAGCCTCTGTTTTATTCTTAACTTGTTTATTGCAGTATTCTTTTTTTCTGTGTATTCATATAAAAAACAACCTAGCTTTTTATTTTTTGCTACTGCCTGCTGCTCGTTTATAACCGCTATTGCCCTAATTGGTTTAAGAGGGGTGATTGACTATCCACTTTTAACTTACTTTTTTGCTTACCTGTTTATTATTTTAACCCCACTCCTGCTTATTTTAGGGTTAATACCACAAAGTACGGTGCCTGCAGTAAAGCTAACGCCTTTATATTATGCCTGTGCTATATGTTGCACATTGCTACTTGCTGTGTATCTCATTGATGCGGGGCAAATTATTACCAGTATCATTACTGCCGTACTATTTAGCTACGCGGCCTATTTAATGATCAAAACCCCCAGTGTTGCTAAAGTACAGCAACGACTACTAATTGCCTGCTTTTCACTACACAGTGTAGTAATGCTGTTGCAAGTTGTACTCCTTGTTTTACCCTACTTTAGCCAAATTAGTCAGGCGAACTTAGCCGCAGGGTTACAACTATTATTGGTCTCGCATTTATTTTTAACCACAGCCAGTGCATTAATTCTGCCGTTTATTGCTTTTGCCAATGAAGAATCAAAACTAATAAACTTAGCGAATCACGATCCGCTTACACAATTATTAAACAGGCGAGGCTTTTTCCGCCTGTGTAAAAAAATAACCCACACTGCACCACTTAACAGCAGAGTGTCGTTAATTATGCTCGATATCGATCTTTTTAAACAAGTGAACGACCAATATGGCCATGAAACTGGCGACGAAGCAATAAAGTGGATTGCACAACATATTAACGAATTGTTTTTTGAAGCAGGCATTACCGCTCGAATTGGCGGAGAAGAGTTTGCTATTTTCCTTAACCAAAAAAATCTTACTCAAGCAAGGCAGTTAGCCCAAAAGCTATGCAAAAGTATTGATCAATATCCCTTTTATTTTAACGGTAATAGTATTGCACTGTCTGTTAGTGCTGGAGTAAGTAGCGCACTTATTCGCGATTTAAATATGCAAGAGCTGCTATTACAAGCTGATAAACGCCTTTACCTTGCTAAAGAAACGGGCCGAAATAAAGTTGTTACTCATGATGAAAAAAGCGCACTCATGAATAGCCCCTCTGCCATTATTTAATTTGGCGATAAAAAAGCGAGGTCAAACCTGACCCCGCTTTATAATCAAACCAATTAATTTTATTACTTACTGATCCAAGGCGTTACTTTAACTACCTCGTTTATATCAGCCAATACTTTGGTGTCGTTTTGCCAGCTGTCTATTACTTCAAAATAACATACTGATTCTTCGCATGTTATGCGCTCATCATCAAATTGTTTAGGCGCATTAAAAGTAACAACCACCCCTTTTTGCTCAGGCAGTAAAAACCACATTAGTTTGCTAACAAAAAAGCCCGACAAGTCTGTTAAAAGCGCTTCAAGCTCATTATTAATGGTTAATAATGATTGCTTTGAAAAGGTTAGCCCTTCTAGCTCGTTGGCCTCTATTTGAAGCTTTAACTGACAATCATGAACCGGATTTTTAGGCTGAACCACAATCACCGCTTTGTCAGTATCGAGCTGCTTATCATACGGTAATAACAGTTGCGCTTTGTCAGTGTAATTAAGCGGGTACTCATTTTTTTCAGTTAAAATAGTCCCGCTTTTGATACTACATACTTCGTTAGTACCAATATCGCTAATATAAAAGTTTACGCGGGCGTACTGAAAATCGCCTTTGTTTACTACTTTTAAACGGTCGTAAAAACCGTCATACGACATAACAAACTCTTTAGCATAGGTGTTATTTGCCGCTATTGCTAAAAAGCAGGTCGCTATAGTCGTAACTAATTTTAATACTGGTTTATTCATCAAAGTACGCTCGGTTTTGATTGATCATCGTATTTAGCTCTTCAATATACGCTTCACCACGCTCTGAGTAGGACATCAGCCCAAGGGTTAGCTTAGTCGCCTTAATTGGCTTTTGCTGTGCGCGTAAATCTTCACGTATACTGCGTAATTGTTTATAGGCATTATGCGTATTAATATTTCTAAAATATGACGTTACTGCAGCGCGAACCGATTTAAATGCAGCCACTTCATGCTCGGCTTCATTATCACGTCTTCTTGGCACCATGCCACAGCCTTTTTTGTAGCACCATTGGCCAAAAAAGTTTAAGCCTATTCGGGCAAAGCGTGAGGTACCCCATGCCGACTCATTAGCAGCTTGCATTAGGGCAAGTTCTTTAGGAATAATATCTACACGGCGCAGCGCTTGAGTTAGTGTAAGCGTGTCTAAGGTTTCAGGTAAGCGGTATAATTTAAGTATTTTTTTAATATCGCTCGCTTGTTTTTTACTTAACGGCTCGTCGTGTTCTAGCATCATGCGCGCAATTTCAATGTTTGCACGTTGCTGTAAAATCTTTTTGTTTTCGGCTTCTACATGGGGCTTAATGAAGTTAAAAAACGCATGCTTTTTCTCTTTTACATCGGTGTATTCTGAGAATTTTGGCAACTTAACATTGTGCAATGGTTTTTCTTTCTTCTTTTCTTTTTTAATGTCGTCAGCACGTGTTTGTTCATCTGAAACAAACTCATCAGTTTGTATAAATGGATGAGTAAGTGCCCAAATAACAAGGGCGGCTAACAACAACTGAAAAATAGTTTTTAACATGTATTATCTCAATTAAACTCTAAGTTATGTATGGTGTAGTCACATACATACGAACACTCATTATACCTAAGCCACTTTATAAACGCGAATACCGAACAACTGAATAAAATTCATACGCCTATTGTGAGTTATTTATAATATACTAAGCGTTAAAGTCGTAGATATAGAGATAGGTTGTGACATGGATAAACAGTGGCAAAATAGAATAATTGAACAATATAAACACCGCCCAAACGATAACCGCTCTCCTTGGCAAATAGACCGCTCTCGAATTATTCATGCTGCAGCATTTAGACGCCTTCAAGCCAAAACTCAAATAATGGGTATTGGTTTAAATGACTTTTATCGCACACGTCTTACCCATTCTTTAGAAGTATCGCAAATAGGCACGGGCATATTACGTCACTTAAAAGCCCTGCACCCTCGTTTTGAACATTTTCCATCAACCGGATTACTCGAAACCTTATGTTTAGCGCACGACATCGGCCATCCGCCCTTTGGGCACGGCGGAGAAATTGCGCTTAACTACATGATGCGTGATCATGGCGGGTTTGAAGGTAACGCACAAACACTACGAATAGTTGCCAAACTAGAGCCTTACAGTAATGGCTATGGCATGAACTTAACAAGGCGCACATTATTAGGGTTTATAAAGTATCCTGGTTTTATCGATCAGTTGTGGTACAACATTCCCAAAGTAGATAAACAAAGCGCGTTTATAAAAGCCGACGACTGGCGACCTGCTAAAGGTATTTACAATGACGATGCACCTATATTTAATTGGATCATTGAACCACTGAGTCAAAATGATAAAGCATTATTAACCAGCCAAAATATTGTAGATTCATACCGAGCTAAAACACGCTATAAATCTCTCGATAGTGCCATTATGGAACTGGCTGATGACATTGCCTATGCCGTACACGATCTTGAAGATGCCATAGCCACCGATGTGTTAAGCCTAGACGATTGGTTAACCCATGCATTGCCGCACTTACAAGCACTCAACTATGATTGGTTAAATACGCTACTTAAATCACTTACAGAGCGATTATTTTCAAAACACGAACATGAGCGTAAAGATGCCATTGGTGAATTAGTAAATACCTTTATTATTCATATTCATTTAGACATACAAAACGATGCCTTTGAATGCCCTATTTTAAAGCACACCGCTAAATTAGATCAGCAATACGAAAGCGTATTACAAATACTTAAGCATTTTGTGTTTCAACGCTTGATACGCGACCCTCAAATGCAGCAAATAGAATTTAAAGGGCAGAACCTGCTTATTGAGCTGTTTACCGCATTTGCCAGCGATCCAATGCGGTTATTACCCGAAACCACGCAAGCACTTTACCTAGAAGCCGAAAAGCACCATCAAGGCATGCGAATTATTTGTGACTACTTAAGCGGTATGAGTGACGAATACGCTTATAAAACTTATCAACGGTTGTTCTCACCCATACAATAAAGTAGTGAGCATAAAAAAAAGCCGAGTCACTTAAGTAACTCGGCTTTTCGTTAGCTTATAAAGTCACATTAAAGTGATTTAATGCCCATGTTGTATAGCGTAAAACCGTACATGTCGGCATAAAGATCAATAATTTTACTGGTTGGTGTACCCGCACCGTGGCCTGCATTGGTTTCAATACGAATAAGCGTTGGATTAGTGCCCGCTTGCTTCGCTTGAAGCTCTGCTGCGAATTTAAATGAATGCGACGGTACAACGCGGTCATCATGATCGCCTGTAGTGATCATCGTCGCCGGATATTCAACCCCTGCTTTTACATTATGAATTGGCGAGTAGCCTTTTAAGTAATCAAACATTTCTTTACTTTGGTCGCTAGTACCGTAATCGTATGCCCAGCCAGCACCCGCTGTAAAAGTATGATAACGAAGCATATCGAGTACGCCTACCGCAGGTAACGCCACTTGAAATAAGTCAGGTCGCTGGGTCATTACGGCACCGACTAATAACCCGCCGTTTGAACCACCTCGCAGTGCTAGGCGCTTTTTAGAGGTGTATTTTTTATCTTGTAAGTATTGTGCAGCGGCAATAAAGTCGTCAAATACGTTTTGCTTTTGCAATTGCGTACCTGCTTTATGCCACTCTTTACCATACTCACCGCCACCACGAATGTTTGCCACTGCGTATACGCCGCCTTGCTCAAGCCAAGCCGCTGTTGTTGAACTAAAGCGAGGTGTTAAGCTTATATTAAAGCCACCATAGCCATATAAAATAGTTGGGTTGCTACCGTCTAATTTAATATCACTTTTGTAAGTAATAATCATCGGTACTTTAGTGCCATCTTTAGAGGTATAAAATACTTGCTCAGAGGTATACTTATCGCTGTTAAAATCGATACCTGACTTACGATATACTTTTGACTCACCACTTTGTACATCAAAGCTGTAAGTCGTGCCAGGGGTTTTATAGTTAGTAAATGAGTAATAAAGCGTAGTTTGCTCTTTTTTACCGCCAAAACCACCCGCCGTACCAACGCCTGGTAAACTAATATCGCGGATCAATTCGCCCTGCTTGTTGTACTGCTTCACTTTAGAGATAGCATCAACCATGTAGTTGGCAAAGAATGTGTTACCGCCAAGCGTTACATTAAGTACGTTTTCGGTTTCTGGAATAAAGTCTTGCCAGTTTTCAGGTTGCGGGTTGCTTGCATCAACCGTCACTACTTTTTTATTTGGAGCATTTAAGTTAGTAACCAAAAATAGCTTGCTGCCTTCGTTATCAATCACGCTGGTATCAGAGTCGGTATTACCCACTACAGTAACAAACTCGCTATCTGGCTTAGTTAAATCTTTAATAAATAATTTATTGCCTGAGGTCGATACGCTAGCAGTAATAAACAAATAACGGCCATCTTTGGTCGCTTTAGCGCCCACATAACGGTGTTTTTGCTCAGCGGTATCGCCAAATACTAGCGTATCCTCGCTTTGGGCTTGGCCTAATTTATGGTAGTACACTTTATGTTGATCAGTTTTTGCAGAAAGCTCACTGCCTTCTGGTTTGTCGTAGCTTGAATAATAAAAACCATCATTTGCCAACCAACTTACGCCACTAAATTTAACATCAACCAGTGCTTGCTCTACTTGCTCTTTGGTTTCGGTGTCTATAACAATGATTTTACGCCAATCACTGCCACCTTCCGATATTTGGTATGCTAACAATGAGCCGTCTTCTGAAAATGATAAGCCCGACATTGAAGTGGTACCATCTTCACTAAAGCTATTAGGATCTAAGAAAATCTCAGCCTCGCCGCCGTCTTTACTGCGGTATAAAACGTACTGATTTTGCAGGCCATCATTTTTGTAAAAATAGGTGTAATCACCTTCGGTGAACGGCGCGCTGATTTTTTCGTAGTTCATTAACTTTTCAAGGCGCTGCTTTAACGTATCTCTGTACGGTATTTGCTCTAAATATGAAAAGGTTAGGTTATTTTGTGTTTTAACCCATTGAGCCGTTTCATCACTCATATCATCTTCTAACCAACGATACGGATCAGCCACATTTTCACCAAAGTAAGTGTCAACCACTGTGCCTTTTTTAGTTTCAGGGTAATCTAGAGAGTTAACTGCTTTCATTGCTGTTTTTACTTCATTTTGAGAGGTGTTTTCTGCAGGTTGTGAACAACCCGCAAGTGCGATTACAACCGCACAGGTCAGTGTTTTTTTTAGCATTGTTATTTTATTTCCTTGTTGATAATCAATCTAAGTTATTAACTTTTCCTGCTTTTGTCTATTAAGATGCGGTAAACGTCATTTATCGCTGTTAACCTGCGCTTAGTTACGCTTAAATACATTAATGAACAACGTTTAAACACCAATAGGCTAAGTAATGACAGAAACCCAATCCTTTAAAAGCTTTAAACGCTTTTACCCTTATTACTTAAAAGAGCATCGTAATCAAACCTGCCGTAGATTGCATTTTATAGGCAGTAGTTTAGTACTGTTACTGGCAGGCTATGCGTTTTTTAGCTCACAACTTATGTTGTTATGGTTATTACCAGTGATTGGTTATGGCTTTGCGTGGGTTGGGCATTTCTTTTTTGAAAAAAACCGCCCTGCTACATTTAAGCACCCGTTATATAGTTTATGGGGCGATTGGGTAATGTTTAAAGATATGCTCACAGGTAAAATTAAATGGTAAATGGCGACTTACGCTACAGGCTACTCAAATAGTCCACCTGCCGCTGTAAATAAATTGTAGATTGAATGTAATTCAATTGACCTTGGTTGTAAAAATGGTCTACCTTGACAACAGAAATTTCAATTAGTTCATTAATAATTGAATTACCTGTAGAGCATTGAATGAGGGAAACTAATCATGCAACTAAAACAGCTATTTACAGCAAAAAAAACCATTACACTCAGTGTTGCCGCTGCACTACTTGGCTCCTGGTCGGTAAATGCCGCACAGCAAGAAACACAAGCAGAAGAAAATATTGAACAAATTAGTGTAATTGGCTCTCGCCGACTCGGCCGCACAGTTGAAGACAGCCCAGTTCCGATTGATATCATTAGCGGTGATGCCCTAAAAAGTTCAGGGCAAACTGAAACCAATGCACTACTGAGCACTTTATTACCAAGCTTTAATTTCCCTCAGCCATCAATCACCGATGGCAGCGACCATGTGCGCCCCGCTCAACTGCGTGGCTTAGCACCTGATCACACCTTAGTGCTCGTAAATGGTAAACGTCGCCATAGTAATGCACTGCTTAATTTAAATGGTTCAACCGGTCGTGGGTCATCATCGGTTGATTTAAACGCTATTCCAGCCAATGCCATTGAGCGAATAGAAGTATTGCGCGATGGTGCCGCTGCGCAATATGGCTCAGACGCCATTGCCGGTGTGATTAATATTGTCCTTAAAAGTAATAGCAGTGGCGGCAGCCTAGGTGCTGTATATGGAGCAAACATCACCGAAATGCAGGGTGTGCCTCAACTAGAATCCGTTTCTGAAGATGCCAATGGCAACTTAGCCTTTAATGAAGGCAGCGACCGTTCGCTGACCGACGGCCACACCTTAACCCTGCAAGGTAATATGGGGTTTGAATTGGGCGATAACGGCTTTTTAAGTATTTCTACTGAATATCGCGACCGTAGCTCAACGAATCGCTCTGATTATGACCAGCGCGAAAATTACGCCCGCCTACCTGATGGCTCTCTTGATCCGCGTGAGTTCACATGGGATCGTTACAATCATAACTTTGGCAATGGCACCGTTGAAGACTTCGCGCTGTTTTATAATGCCGGTTATCAATTAACTAACGATGCCGAGCTCTACTCGTTTGGCTCTTACAGCAAGCGTGAAGGCGAAGGCGGAGGTTTTTATCGTCGCGCACAAGACAGCCGTAACGTAACAGAAATTTATCCTGATGGCTTTTTACCGGTGATCACCTCAGATATTGACGATTTTTCGTTAGCACTCGGCGTAAAAGGTTTTGCTAATGAATGGAATTACGACGCTTCTGCTGTATACGGCCAAGATGCCTTTAACTTTGGTGTTATTGATAGCTTAAACACCTCATATGGACCTAGCAGTCAAACCAGTTTTGATGCCGGTACACTTACCTACGATCAGCTGACTATTAATCTTGATTTTAGCCGCGAGATTGATGCAGACTTTTTAGCTAGCGGAATCAACGTCGCAGTGGGCGCTGAGTATCGTCGTGAAGGCTACGAAATTCAGGCAGGCGAAGAAGCCTCATACGCACAAGGCACTTTTGGCCCTGGTGGCGCAGTAACCGACCCAGTTAATGGCCCATTTGGCTCTGCAGGTTCGCAAGTATTCCCGGGGTTCACACCTGAGTCTGCGGGTGATAACAGCCGCCATAATGTTAGCCTTTACGTTGATTTAGAAGCCTTTATTACAGATAACTGGAATGTTGCCGTCGCAGCGCGTTACGAAGACTACTCTGACTTTGGTGATACGCTTAATGGTAAAATTGCTACCCGTTATACGCTAACAGAAGATTTAGCATTACGCGGCTCTGTATCAACCGGCTTTAGAGCGCCCTCTCTGCAACAGCAATATTTTACTTCAGTGGCCACCGTGTTTGTTGATGGTATTCCAACACAAACAGGGACGTTTGCCCCAAGCAGTGATGTAGCCGTTGCATTGGGATCACCGGGCTTAGATGCAGAAGAAGCCACCAACTACGGGGTAGGTTTTACCTGGTCAACCGACTTTAATTTCAGCTTATCTGTGGATTATTACCAAATATTAATTGATGACCGTATTGTGTTATCAAATAACCTGTCGGGCGCAGGTGTAGCAAGCTTACTTGAGGGCACTGGAGCTAACCAAGGGCGGTTTTTCTTAAACGCGATTGATAGCAAAACCCGTGGCGTTGATGTGGTTGCCTCTTACAACCTAATGACCGATAACTACGGTGATGTAGCGTTTAATTTAGGCTATAACTACGGCAAAAACGAAGTGACTAATATTATTGCCCCACCCGCTGAGCTACAAAGCGTAGGTGTTGAACAAGATAATTTGTTCTCGGGTAATGAACTGCGCCGTTTTGAAGTAAGTACCCCGCGTAATAAATACAACCTAAGCGCTACATGGACACTAAACGAATGGCGTACCACACTTCGCAGCACTCGCTATGGTGAAACACAAGACCCATCAGAAATTCCAGAGCGTAACGAAGTGCTCAAGCCAAAGTGGATCACCGACTTAGATGTTGCCTATGCACTTAATAACAACATTACTCTGAGCTTAGGCGCGAATAATGTGTTTGATGTATACCCAGATCCAACGCGTGATTTAGTGAGCGATGTAACCACTTTCTCTCGTTTGTTCTCTTACTCGGGCTTTTCGCCATTTGGTTTTAATGGCCGCTATGTTTACGGCAAAGTTGAAATGAAATTTTAAGCTGCAGCTAAAAACAAAAAGCCACACTATTTAGTGTGGCTTTTTATTGAATTTGAACCCGATTAGATTTTAGTTAACCAACCGTGTGTATCTTCACTTTTACCCCATTGAATATCGTTCAATGCTTGACGTAAACGTGCTGTTGTTGGTCCTGGTTCACCATTACCCACTTTGTATTCATTATCGTTATGGATAAACGTACCTACTGGTGTTAATACTGCTGCAGTGCCTGAAAGTGCTGCTTCAGTGCCTGGTTTTGCTGCACGCTCTAAAAGCTCAGTTACGGTAAAGTTACGCTCGCTTACCGTCATTCCTAAATCTTTCGCAATGGTTAAAATACTATTACGAGTAACACCATGTAAAAAGGTGCTGTCGAGTGCTTTAGTAATGATTTCGTTGCCATCAATTAATATGAAGTTGGCCGCGCCGGTTTCTTGCACATCGCCACCTGGGCAAAATAAAATTTGGTCGGCTTTATATTTAGTGCGCGCTGCTGATATTGGGCCAAGCGCGCTAGCATAGTTACCACCGCTTTTAATCATACCCATATGCGGGGCACAGCGCATGCCGTCTTCTTCTAATAAAACACGTAACGCGGTAGCACCACCTGAAAAGTAGTCACCCACTGGCGATAATAACGTATAAAGCAATGAGCTCATTGAAGGCGCAGCCGCTTTGCCAATGGCAGCTTCAGTACCAATGTGGGTTGGGCGAATATACATAGAACCAGGAGGAAGCGGCGTTTCATCGGCGTATTCACGAACAATATCGATGATCATTGTTTTTAGCATCTCGCCATCAACCGCTGGTAAACTTAATAACTCAGAACTTTGCTGCATACGTGCAATGTTTGCATCCATTCTAAAAATATTTACCGAACCATCTTCATGGCGAAAGGCTTTTAAACCTTCAAAACATGTACTTGAATAATGAAGAACGTGTGCACCTGCATGCAACTCAAGCTTATCGCAAGGAACAATTGAGCTTTCGCCCCACTGATTGTCAGAAAACTTAGCTTGAATCATCTGCGGCATAAACACAGTACCAAATGCGGCCATTTTTATTCTCTCTTGTGTGGTCTATTTTTCTCCATTGTATGACAACCCGCTACTGTTTAACCATAGCAAAACAGGGTGTTTTTAAATTAATTAGACGAATTTTTTGCATGTACTGATGATTATTTAATCAAAAAAGCACTTACTAACTCTTTAATGCAATAATCAGCTAACAATTTAAGGTTAGCCGATTATTTAATGCATACATTATAGTAGCGGCTATTTTATTAACCTCTATTTAAATGAATAACGAAATATACGTTTTAACACCGAGGTATATTGGTGAAAAAAACCGCCGGTGTTGTATGCAATGCCCTGCTTTTGTAAAGCAGCTTGCACTTGTGGTGCTATTTCTTGGTAGCGTGACGATGGCATATCAGGAAATAAGTGGTGTTCGATTTGAAAACTTAAATGCCCCGTTAAAATATGAAACCAACGCGCCCCTTTAATGTTTGACGACCCAAGCGCTTGGCGATAATACCACTGACCTTGGCTTTCGTTTTCACAATCTTGCTCGTAAAAGGTATGCGTTTGCTCGGTAAAATGGCCACAAAAAATAATGGTTGATGTCCATAAATTACGAATTAGGTTCGCCAATAAGTTACCGCTTAGCACCCATAAAAACAGAGGCCCCGCTAAAAGTGGAAACAGCACATAGTCTTTAATTAATTGGCGCGCCCCTTTACTAAAAAAGCGTTTTTTTAACGTACTATGCGCTACAGCCCCTTTGCGGTTTGGCTTCTTTTTACCTATAAACACACGCTCACCCGCCAGCTCATGGTACGACACGCCCCACTGAAATAGCACACTTAAATTTAAATAGGTAATAAACTGCCAAGTATTTTTTAAACGCCATTTAAAGTCATTACTTAATCTTAATAAGCCATAACCAAAATCGCGGTCTTTGCCAATAATATTAGTGTAAGTATGGTGCTCAAAATTGTGTACTCGGTTCCAACTTTGGCCGTCGCAGGCTATATCCCACTCGTATGTTTTTGAATTAAGCTGTTTGTCGTTCATCCAATCGTATTGACCATGCATTACATTGTGGCCAATTTCCATGTTGTCGAGAATTTTAGCCAAAGCCAGTAATAACACACCCGCCACCCAAAGTAAGGGCTGAATAAAACCAAGCATTAATAAAATGCGCCCACCTATTTCGCACAGTCGCTGCTTGCGGACAATAGAGCGTATATAATTAGCATCCTTTTGCCCTACTTTGGCAAGCGTCGACATTTTTATGCCATCTAAATCTTCGGCTAATTGTTGATAATTTATGGTTGTCATAGCTGTAACTCCAAATCACTGACCGCTTGGCTAACACACAGTTGAATTAACTGCTCGCCGTTATCTGATAACTCACCGGTTTTTAAATTGCGCACCACGCCCGTTTTTTTAATGCACTGGCATTGATGACAAATACCAATCCCACACCCTCGCTGCACAGGTAGTTTTTTTGCCTCAAACTGAGTTAACAACACCTCATTCGCTGCTACGTCGTGGTGATCATTATTAATTTTTACAGTAAATTGACTGTCATCATTTAAGCTTGGCAATGCAAGGCTAAAGGCTTCTTGGTAATAGGTTAAATGATGCTGGTTTGCAAAATGTGCAATTTTTTGCATAAACGCTGCTGGCCCACAGCAGTAAATATCAGGATTGTCATCGATGTTTATATGCGTAGTTAATTGCGGGCTCATATCGCGAGTGAGTAACAAGTAAGAAAAATGCGCATAACGCTCTGCTAATGCGGCAAGTTCTTCAACGCATTGGTGCTCATTAGCTTTTGCAAAATACAGTAATTTGATGGTGTGCTGAGTATTTGCTAATTGCTGGCTAAGCATTGCCAGCATAGGTGTAATACCCGAGCCACCAGCAACAAAGGTGCTGGCTTTATGCCAGCTTTTAAATACAAAGTCGCCACTTGGCGCAGAAATATTACACCACGACGGCGCCTTTAATGTGCTTTGCAACTGAGCTGTAAAACGTCCTTGCTCATTGGTTTTAATTAAAACTCGCAGCAATCCGGTTGCTTTGTATTGCGCGGGGCTGCAAGCAAGCGTATATACACGGGTAAGCAAACGCCCGTTGAGCTCAAGCGTTAAACTAATATGCTGGCCCGCAATGTGGGCGCGCCACTGTTTATTGGGTTTAAGCGTTACACTTAAAAACTGACCACTCAACGCGTGTACATCAATAATTTGCGCACGAAAAAAGCCGGCTCGCCATGCAGGTTTAACGACCTGTATTAAGGGCTCTATGTAAGCGGCAAAGCTTTGATGGTGTAAAAACCATTTTGAAAATTGGTCTAATACCGAAGTTAACATGGTGATTAATTCTCTACTTAAATCGACTACCCATCACTTTGTGTTAAGCGAATTCACGCAAACACATGTACTGGGCTTTAAATATTTGAGCCTACACGTGTAAGCTCAACTTTCAGCGCACAAGTGTACGCTCGAATTTTTAAATTTCAACCCCAATAGAGTAATTATTCAATTTTTTTAAAGCGGTCTTTAATCCCTATATCCGCAAAGTTAGTTAAACACCTAAGGGGCATAAACAAGCTCATTAAGCTAAAAACCAACATTAAACCGGTTAAATAGTGTGTAATTTCATTCATCCCAAATACTTAACACTGTGATTAATAGCGTGCTAAGGTAGTTAAAATTTAGTTAATTTTGGAAGCCATTATGAACAAAGTAACAACGCGTAAAAAATTTTCTACACTCGCCACAGCCAGTTGTGCATTGGCATTTTCGGCGCTTACCAGCCTTAGTGCTCACGCAGTTGATTTTAAAGAACTGGATAAATTAGCGCTTAATGTAAAACCGGTCACTGTTGCCCAAGGGATTTCCATTCCGTGGGCTATTGAGGCTCTGCCAAACGGTGATTTATTAATAACCGAGCGCAGTGGCACCTTGTATTTACTGCGTAAAAATACCACCAGCTTAACTAAAATCTCTGGGCTACCTAAAATTGATGCCAACGGCCAAGGCGGCCTACTTGATTTAGAACTGCATCCTGATTTTGCTAATAATCAATGGCTGTATATCACTTACTCAAGCAGTGAAGGTGACGGCGCTGGCAGTAACACTGCACTTATGCGTGCAAAGCTAAGTAACGATCACAGCCAATTGCGCGAGCCACAACAATTATACAAAGGCGAGCATAACTCTAAAAAAGGCCAGCACTACGGCAGCCGCATTGTGTTTGATAACCAAAATTATGTGTATTTTTCCATTGGCGATCGCGGCTCGCGAGATATTAACCCACAAGATTTAAGCCGCGATGGCGGTAAAATTTATCGTTTACACGACGATGGTAAAATTCCAACTGACAACCCATTTGTAAACCAAAAAGACGCAAAACCAGCGATTTGGTCTTACGGGCATCGTAACCCACAAGGCATGTGGTTCGATGGTGAAAATAATGTATTTTGGGCACACGAACACGGCCCCCGTGGCGGTGATGAGCTTAATATGATTAAACCTAAAACTAACTACGGCTGGCCAGTGGTGAGTTATGGTATTAACTACAGCGGCACCTCGTTTACCGATTTAACCGAAAAATCAGGCATGCAAGCGCCCACATTACAATGGACACCCTCTATTGCTCCTTCAGACATGCTGCTCGTAAAAGGTGACAAGTATCCTGAGCTTAAAGGAAAATTTTTACTCGCTTCAATGAAATACGCGTTTATTAGCGTACTTGAAATAGCAGATGGCAATGTCGTTAAACAAAGTAAATTACTGGAAGGCATTGGTCGTATTCGCAGTCTAGCACAAAGTGATGATGGCACTATTTACTTAGGATTGGACGGCCAAGGCATTATGCGCCTTGACCCACAATAATCTTTTAATAAGCTAATTACAGTAACAGCAAACTTTTTGCGTCTTCACTGCGTATTGTTTCTGTAATTAGCTAATAAACAACGAGGGTGTTGATGTTTTCATTTTTAAAGCCAGATCCAATCAAAAAATTACGTAAAGAATACGACGCAAAATTAGAACAAGGCATGCAAGCGCAAAGAAAAGGCGATATAAAAAGCTACGCTATGTTAACCGACGAGGCTGAAAAAATTTGGAATGAAATAGAAGCGCTCGAAGCCAAAAAAGCCCAGTAAACATTTAACCAAATGAGTTTAAACCTATCCCCCGCATTAACAGTGCGGGGTTTGTATTTCCCAGACTAAATAACTTCGATAAACATTTATCCAACTAAGTAAAATTAGATACACTTCTTATAAGTTCACTTTGCATTTCCCCCATCACGTTATTACAGCCCTATTGGTGCGACACTCAAAAGCCATTTTATTTCTCGCATAATCAGTTGTTTACATTAAAGTTAATTAGTGGAATTATTAACCAATAATTACTTTCCTCTGTTTGAGGGATATCCACTTTTAGGTCACGGGGTATTTATGGAATTTAAGCAAGCACAAAAAGACATGGATCTCGCCTATTTTGGTGGCGCAACAGGTGTTGTTATTTCTGGGTTAGTTTGGTGTTTTGCTGGTTTAATTGCAGTACTGTATTCAACTAAAGCGAGTATGCTTACCCTGTTTATTGGTGGTATGTTTATACACCCGCTGGCTATGTTGCTATCAAAAGTACTTAAGCGCCCTGGACAACATGACTCCACAAACCCATTAGGCAAACTTGCTTTAGAAAGTACCGTTATTTTATTTGTTGGTTTTTTCCTCGCCTTCTATGTTTCTAAGCTGCATCTGCAATGGTTTTATCCAATAATGCTGTTGGCAATGGGTGTGCGTTATTTAATTTTTAATACTTTATATGGTGCAAAAGTTTATTGGCTTTTAGGTGCTGTGCTTATGCTAGCGGGAGTAGTTTGTATATTATTAAATGCTAACTTCGTCATTGGTGCTTTTGTTGGCGGCATAACAGAAGTTATATTTTCTATTGTGATCTTCAATAAATCAAAAGAGTCAGCAGTAAAAGCCTCGTAGCGAATTGTTATCTAAAAGGAAAGTTACAGATAAAGATACTCTTAGCTTAACACTATGCATCATTAACTTTAACGTCTCCATTATTTAAAAAATAGAAGTACACTGTCAGCACAAATTTAACTTAAATTTTTGCTAACAGTCCACTAATTCTCAGGCTATTTATATTCTACCTTGGCGGTTAATCGATTAAATAAACTAGGGAAAAACCGTTTTATAAACGGTGCCCAACCACTCAACCCTTGGCCTATTACAACTTCGTCTTTTTTATTATAGATTGCGGTGAGCATTTTCGATGCGGCTACATTTACATTCATACCATTTTCTATTGAAGGCTCAGGTTTGTTTTGTGCCTCTCCTTGCTCGTTCAATGAATTATGGGCAATTGCTGTTTTAATTGAGCCAGGGCAAATAGTTAAGCAATGTATATTGTGCTGCGCGACTTCGGCACGTAAGCAATCCATAAAGCCTACTACAGCGTATTTACTGCCTGAATAACCCGTTCTAAACTTAGAGCCCACTTTGCCTGCCACGCTACTAATAGCCACTACAGAACCACTTTTTCGCGCCACCATTGAAGGTAGCACTGCTTTAGTGAGGGCAATTAAACCAAAGTAATTTACTTCCATGAGTTGGCGGTACACTTTAAAGTCATTTTCTAAAAATAAACTACGCTGTGATACGCCACCATTATTTATTAAAATATCAATTGGGCCTAAGCTATCTATTTGCGCTGATACATCCTGCAGTACAGTTTCGGGCTTTGATAAATCAAGGGGAATAACACGATGCCCCTCGCCTTTTAACTCGTCTTTTACTTGGTTGAGTTTATCGATATTTCGCGCTGATAAAATAACCTTCGCACCTTGCTCTGCAAATTGTTTGGCGAGCTCTTCACCAATGCCAGATGATGCACCGGTGATCCACACTGTTTTATTATTATAATCCATGGTTTACCTTATAGTCTTTGACTGATTATGCTTTAGTTGGGCCCGCTATTTCATTAACTTGCTGTTCTAAATTTTTATAAAAACCCATTAAAAATAACAGCTCTGCGGTGACATACAAAGGGCCAATAATTAAACCCACTAAATCATCAACAAAGGCGGGCTTTTTGCCTTCAAAATAATGACCAATAAACTGTAACACCCAGCCAAATACAAACACACCCACACCAATCGTCAGCCAAGATGTAAAGGGCATTGCGGCGATAGGCTGCGCTGCCACTAACAATAAAGTAAAAATGATGCCCATGATTAAACCTAGCGAAAAGCTCAGCATAAAATAGTAAACCACACTGGCAAGGACAAAAAGCTGCGCCCCATCGACATTAAAACTCCCTAGAGGAATTTCAACACGCGCTAGTAAGCACAATGCCGCAAATACAATCAGTGGAATACCAAAAAAGTGAGTTAATACGTTACGCTTTGAACGATGATACAAGCCATACTGGCCAAGTTGTTGCTGTAGAGTTTTCATAGGTTGATCCCGTTGTTATTTTTATAAGCAAAGTTCACCTTATAAAAAAGTGCGCACAATAACAACAAATACCGATGGTTATAAATTAAAAGGCTAACTAATGGCTCTCTAATTGGGTATTGATGTAAACTATTTGAAATAAATGTTTAACTGTTGGCCTTTGTAATATAAGGAAATCATCATGTTATTAAAAGCCCTAGCCATAGGCTTATTACTTGCTTTAGGCGAGATAATTAATGGCAACATTCGGGTGCGAGTTCTGCATCGATTATATGGGCAACGACGCGCTAAAACACTTAGTTTACTCTCAGGCATCGCCATTATTTTTGCTATAACTTGGTTAGCCCTGCCATGGGTTACCCCTACAAATTACCTAGATTGTTTTAAATTAGGCTTAGTGTGGCTAATGATAATGCTTAGTTTAGATATTTTTGTGGGTAGGTATTTATTTAAATATAAGTGGCAGAGAATTTTTGATGATTTTAATCTCTGTAAAGGCAACTTGCTTAGTGTAGGCATGTTGATACTTTTTATATGCCCAAGCTTGGTTTTTTGGTTGCAGATGAAAGTTATGGTTTAGATCACTGCTCTAAAAGCGCAGCGTCTCTTCGCCCTCTTTGTGCATAATTCTTAAAATCTATTTAAAATCAGAAGTAAATGAGCTTGCAACGTGTCGTTATCTAAGCTAACGCGGTTACAAGCTTGCCTTTTTCATGCGTAGGTTGCATGGCCATTCGATCAGTGCCTTTTTCGTATTCTTGCTCCAGCATTTTTTGTAACTCTGCAAGCTGCTCTTTAATGGTGTCTATATCAGCACCTTGCTCTTGGAGTTTTTCTGCCAATGCCTCGATTGCTGCTTTTAACTCTGCAATTTTTTCTTTATCAACTCCTAATCGTTGATAGATAAGCGCCTCTTGCGCATTTTCTAAAAAGCTTTTGTCTTGTGGCTTAGCGCTTGCTATTTGCGTTTGTTCGCTATCACTGGTTTTAGCTGTTGCCACAGGGCCAGAAGTTGCCGCTACTTCGTCAGCTTTTGCCGGTTTATTTATTGTACTAATATAAATACTATATTGATTTTTAAAGGTTATTGATGTCATCAGCTCAAATCCATTTTTGCGTTAAAATATCTATCTTTAACTATTTTCACTTAGATACTTGTATGTGAATAACTACAGCAACTTTAATACCAACTTATATTTGTTATTCGCTTCGCTTTAACTCTTTATTTTAAATTAAGCCCATTTAGCTCATTACGCACCCATTGCTTATCGAGATATTGCTCTAAATTCAGCTGGGCAAATTTTAAAAAGCTGCGCGCAGCATGAGAAATATGCCTGTCTGTGCGCACTACAAAATACCAATGGCTGGCTAAGCAGGTGTCGGTTACATTGAGCACTTTAAAACTGTTATCGCCTTTTGGTAATACATGATGGGAAAGCACCGCAATCCCCATTCCCGAGGAAACAGCAACTCGTATGGCTTCGTTACTGGCCATTTGCACACTATCACTAAGGACTAAACCACGGCTTTGTAATTCGCTTTCAAAAAGCATACGCGTAGCAGAGCCTGGCTCTCTTAATAAAAATCGATATGGCATTAAATCAGCTAATGTTAATGCTTTTACATCGGCAAGCGGATGATCAAGCGGCACAATAAAGACCAAGGGGTTATGTAAAAAACGCGCAGCTTGGGCATGTTCAAGTGATGGTGGGTGGCTAAACACATAAATGTCGTCTTCTCCACGCTCAAAACGCGCTAACACTGCAGAGCGGTTGCCAATTTCCAATGGCAGCTCTACATGGGGATGGGCATTACTGTAAGGCCCAAGTAACTTAGGTAAAATATATTGTGCAGTGTTTACCATGGCAATTTTACAGCGCCCGCGCTCCCCGCCTTTAAGCTCGGCTAAATAGTCTTGGTAATCATCAAAGTGACCAAACACTTGCTCACAAGTTCTAAATAATTGTAAGCCAGCCTCGGTAACCTGTAATTTTTGCTGTTGCATAACAATTAAAGGTTCATTAACGGTTTCTTGTAAGCGCTTAATTTGCAAAGAAACGGTAGGCTGGGTTAAATGCAATTGCCGAGCTGTTTCGCTAATGGAGCCGGTTTTAACTACACTCATAAAGACTTCGAGTAGCCTAAATGATAGTTGCCTTATGTTCATTACTCACCTCATAGATTTTTATCTATAAGATACTATCATTCATTTTATTATTTACTATACAAAGATAGGTTTACAATAGCTCCGCTTAACAAATTGAGTAACTAATAACAAAAAGGAGAACAGTGTGCCTGATATCGTCGTAATGTTTTTTATTTTAGGATTAGTGGCGGGGATTTTACGTTCTGATTTAGCGATACCTAAAGCCACTTATGACACACTAAGTCTATTGTTAATGCTCACCATAGGGTTAAAAGGTGGCATGGTGCTGCATGGTAACTTAAGCTGGCAACTTCTTCCTGAAATGGCCTCGGTTATGTTACTCGGTGGTCTTATTCCCCTTACTCTTTACCCTATTTTAAAATATGTTGTTAGACTCAGTGTGGCTAATAGCGCCAGTATTGCCGCGCATTATGGCTCGGTAAGCGCAGGTACCTTTGCAGTTGCATTGGCTTATGCAGAGTCGGCTAAATTAGAGGTAGGTGCTGAGGTTACACTGTATTTAGTGATGCTCGAATTACCTGCCATTATTGTCGGTTTAATGCTGTATCGTAAACTCGATAAACAACATAGCCAAAGTAATACACTGTCACTCAAAGCGCTTTGGCACGAAACACTCACTAACAAAAGCGTGATTTTATTGGTAGGCGGTGTGATCATCGGAATGATGTATGGCACACAGCAAGGCAGCCAAGTAACCAGTCTTTTAACCAGTAGTTTTAAAGTAGTACTGGCATTGTTTTTACTTGAAATGGGTTTAGTGGCTGCGCAAACTCTGCGCCCATTTCCTTGGCAGCATTGGAGACTCGCTGCATTTGCTATTATCACTCCGCTATTTTTAGGTACTATTGGCGTGGCTGTAGGCACACTATTAAAATTAGAATTAGGCTCGGTGGTGATACTCGGTAGTTTAGTGGCTAGTGCGTCTTATATTGCAGCCCCTGCGGCAATTAAAGCAGCCGTTCCCAAGGCTGATATTGGCCTAGGTATGCTGAGCTCTTTAGGGGTAACGTTTCCGTTTAATGTGATTGTTGGTATTGGTTTGTACCATAAGCTTGCGCTTGCCATGCATTAAAATAAACACCAATAAAGCCCAACATGGGCTTTTATTTTTTAACTATGCCCCGCCATTACTAAGTTATTACCCTCTTTAAAAACTCAACAAATATAAAACAAAAACGCTAACTTATTTCTACAATCAGATTGCAATTAAGCGATTAGTTTACGTAAAAAAACATTTTAAAAATTATTTTGATTGAGCAATTAAAAAACACTTTACTTGGTATAAAAAGCAGCATAAATTCGCAGCCAAATTAACCTGCTTCAAATAATCGCGCCACTATCACACCTAAATCAGCAATTATTTAAACCCTTTTTATCGGAATAATCTAATGGTGGAACTTGCCGCTAATAGTAAATCAAATAATCCTTTAGCCCCTGTTATTGGTTTATCTTTTTTTGCTATTGCTTCGGGCTTTTTAATGAGCCTGATCCCGTTATCACTGAGTGCTTTTAAGTTAAGTATTGATCTTGCGCCTTGGCTTGCCAGCGTCTTTTATTTTGGTTTACTTATTGGCGCGCTGTGTATTGAGCGTGTGGTAGTAAAAATTGGCCACCGTATGGCATTTATCGCATTTTTAATGTTGCTGATCATCAGTGTTATTGCACAGATCATTTCCCCTACAGCCACAATGTGGTTAATTGCTCGCTTTGTTGCTGGTATTGCTGTTGCGGGAGTATTTGTAGTGGTTGAGTCGTGGTTGTTAATGGCGAATACACCTAAGGCGCGAGCTAAACGCTTAGGTTTATATATGACCTCTTTATATGGTGGCAGCGCTGTGGGGCAATTAGCAATCACACCGCTTGGCACTGAAGGTGCCGTACCGTATTTATTTGTCGTTGCCCTTTTGGCGTTGGCTATTTTAGCTCCATTATTAATTACCACAGGCCAACCTAATGCTCAGCAATTACAAAAGCTGCCACTTAAAGAGTTAAAAACTCTCAGCCGCCCTGCTATTTTAGGCTGTTTAGTATCAGGATTATTACTAGGCCCTATTTACGGGTTATTACCAGTTTATATAGCCGCGCAAACTGATCAAGCCCAATATACCGGCTTACTTATGGCGGTGATTATTTTAGGTGGCATGCTGGTGCAACCTTTAGTGAGTTATTTATCAACCCGTATTATAAAAAGCTTACTTATGGCTATTTTTTGTTTTGTTGGTGCTGCCAGCGTAATGGGAATATTAAACGCGCATAGCTTTGGCGGATTAGTTGTAAGTTACTTTGTATTAGGTGCGTGTAGTTTTGCACTTTATCCGATTGCAATTACTTTGGCGTGCGACTCGTTACCTATGGCAAAAATAGTGTCAGCCACTGAAATAATGCTGCTCAGCTACAGTGTTGGCTCTGTATTAGGCCCGTTGTTGGCAACGCATTTTTCTGATGCAAGCCATGGTGTGCTTATTTATTTAGGTGGTTGTTTAATTACCACCTGTATTTATATGCTCATAAAAAGTATGAAAAAAATACCCACAGGTAACACCCCTGTTGCAGGTTAACTAACGCGATAAACCGCTTAAGCTTATTCGTTTGCCACTAAGCGGTTTATACCTGCGCTACCACTTTAATAGCTATGTTTTTAACTCTTTTAGCTCAATTTGATACTCGTTTATGAGCTCGTCAACAAAACAGCTGCGGTTGTTGTCATCACTTATGATAAACACCTTGTGTTTAGCACGAGTGAGCGCCACATAAAATAAGCGTCGCTCTTCGCTATGGGCATACAAATCTTTATCGGGTAACAGAGCTTCTAACATTGCAGGCGATGGCTTAGTGCTCGGAAATCCAAATTGCCCGCCATGCATACCTAATATAACTACATAATCGGCTTCTTTACCCTTTGAACCATGAAAGGTATCACACTCAATTTGTAATGAAGAAAAGGTGTGCTGCAAGGCGTTAATATCGGCTTTAGTAGGTAACTGAAAGCGGTAGCGTGCCAGTAAATACACAACAGCGGGCTTATTTTTGTTGATAGTGTCGAGTACATGGGCAAGTGCCCCATTATTTAGCTCAGCTATTTTTGTATTTTTGCTTGAGACAACATTCGCTGTTTTTAATATGCTAATAGCGGGCTTTGTCACTTGTGATAACGAGTTAATTTGCTTAGCTAACTGGGCAGGGTTTTTCATGATAAAACATGAAGCAACCTCACTAATTTTATTATTAAAACGAAACGTAACATCCAGTATGGTTTGTGTGGTAAAACCAAAATGTGCGGCAAATTCTGTGGTAAGGCGCATATCAGCACCACTAAAACGGTAAATAGCTTGCCAGTCATCGCCTACTACAAACAAAGAGCTTCTAGGCTTACTATCGCGCAGCGCTTTAACCAACGCCGCACGCGTAGGCGATATATCTTGAAATTCATCAACCATGATATAACGCCAAGGTGATATAAACTTTCTTGTATTAACATAATCGAGGGCTTTGAGGATCATATCGTCAAAGTCTATTTCACCTTGAGTATCTAAATAATGGTTATAGTTGGCTAGTAATGGCTTTAATAATTTCCAAGCCTGCTGTATCTGCTTTGAATCGTTCTCAAGCGTTATATTTGCTGTTTTATACACGCTAATTAATTGACTAAATAAAGTCGCTAATTTGGTTAAATAACCGCCAGCTTTTATCTCTTGTAGAAGCGCTATATGATTAGGCTTTGCAGTGCTTAATTCAAACCCACTTTTAACGTCATTAAGATTGTTATTTATATAGTTTACCAATGCTTTAGCATACTGTGGCTTAGCATTAGCAAGCGATTCAAAACACCCTTCAACCCATTTTATTTTAGCTTTTTCGTTTTCAGCAAGTTTAGATATTTTAGGCGTTTTTCTCTCAACCTCACTAATAATTGTTAAACCTAAGCTGTGAAAAGTGGCGGTTTTTATAGCCTGTGTATTCAGCTTAGCTTTAATACGTTCGTCCATTTCACTGGCAGCTTGCTTACCATAGGCGAGTAATAAAATATCATCGTAATTAGCTTGCTCACTGTTTACTAAATAGCCCGCTCGCGCCACCATTACACTGGTTTTACCTGTGCCGGCTCCGGCTAATACGAGGTTATTATCGTCATCGATAATGCATGCCCGTCTTTGATTTTCAGTAAGTGGGTTTGCTTCAACGTTATCGAAAAAACCAGCATAACGCTGCAACTGTGTCTGTGTGTATTTATGCTGTAAAAAGCGAGTTAATGAATCGCTCCACTGACTATATTGTTCGAGCAGTTTTATTTGCGTGCTAACAACTGCCAATGCCTCACTCTTTTTTATCCAAGGTAACCAGCGGTTGTATTGTTGTTTAACGCGCTGTTTTATATCTGCCACATAGGATTGACGCAAAAATTGATGATGTGCAAATTGGTTAATATTTTCTAGCAGCTCATTTAATGGTTCAATATTATTATTGACCCATAGCTGATCCGTCTTGGCTTTAAGTATTCGGTGACTGCCATAAGCCCTCATCCACACTCGATACTGCCCAGACTGTGTTGAAAAACGTAGTGTTTGTCCAAGCACCCCATATTCATAACAAATAGGCGAGGTTAAATCGCACCAATTCAGTGTATCTGTGTGCTTGTTGTTGTTAATGACTAAACCTTGTTGATTAATATCAACAGCGAGGTGTGGGGTAAACAGGCGGCCAAATACGCTGGGGAAAATAGAATTCATTAACAGCAGAATTCCTTTATAAAAATGAACCAATTAACGCTATTTTAAGGTAATACGCGCTGTAAGGATAATAAATCTGGCGGTAAAATTTTCAACGCGTTAAAGTAGAACAAAAAACAACCAATCAATTTATCCATTTCCTTGGCATAACTCCCTATTGTGACTAATATTTACTCTACATACAGTGATTTAACAAGGATTGAAACATGCGAATTAACTCAATTAGAACCAAAGTTATTTTACCTATTGCTTTTTTAGCACTGATCCTTGCAGGTTTACTTGTTTCAATTGCATCAATTACTTACATACAAGACAACGCGATGAAAAGGCAAACCGAAACCTTTTTTGAAGCCGTTACCGTTATTTTAAATGCTGACAGAGACATATACCAAGCACGTATTGCACTGGAAAATCTACTCAGTGCCACAGGCGATAATGAGACCAATAAAGCAGAGTTTTTAGAAAACGCTGAACAAGTCAAAGACCGCTTCAACAAATACTTAACGTACTTAAAAGATGAACAAGCATTATTGTCAAAACATGACTCTTTTTCTCGTTTTGAGCCTTTATACAATCAATGGCTAGACCACAGTAAAACGTTAATGGATTCCAGTCACTCACAAGGTAAAATGCAAAGTGATTTGAATCAAACTGAATCTGAATTTTTACAAATACGAGAAATGATGGATCAAGCTGGTGAAGAGCTTCGCATCCATACCAATAAACAGCAGCAAGATAAAGTCGGCTCAGAGTTATTAAGTCGCTATGTAGAAGCAATGGCCGAGGTGCTCAATGCAGATAGAGATATATACCAAGCTCGACTAGCAAAACAAAAAATTGTAAACCAACATGGCGAATTGGCACAAAACCAAAAACTATTTGAAGAAAATGCAGCTCAGGTTATTCGTCGTTTTAATAGTTACCGCAGCTACTTAATCGATGAGCCACAACTGACACAAAAATACGCTAATTTTGATCAACTTTATCAACAGTGGTACGAGAAAGGAAAAGCGTTAGTTTACTCAAGTTCGGCTAATCAAATAGCCTTAATTGATGATAATTTAGCGCAAGCAGATAAAAGCTTTAATGAATTGAGAGAAATACTTGATATAGCGGGCGAAGAAGCGCGAACCTATGCCCGAAAAGTAAAACATGAAGTGCAAGCTAGCATTCAACTTTTTGAAAAAATTGTGTTTGTTATCATTATTATTGCCTTTATTGTTGCTTTAGCTGTGGGTTATTACATCCCTAAAAAACTCACCGACAATATAAATAATATTACTCTACGAATCCAAGAAATTGCCGCTGGTGATGGTGATTTAACGCAAAGAATTAATACTACATCACATGACGAGCTCGGTGAGCTGAGTAATGAGTTTGATAACTTTTTAGCGCACCTGCAGCAAATAATAAAAAACATTCAGCAGCACTCCATTCAACTAGGTACTGTGACCGGCGATCTTAATAATGTCTCTGATACCGCGATGGACGTGACCCAGCAACTTGCTAATGCGTCTGACTCTATTGTAAGCGCTGGTCATGAAATGGATATGGCAAACCAGCAAATGGCTGAGCTGGCTAAAAATACCGCCCACGAAGCTGATATTTCTAGCGAGCAGGTACAGCAAGGAGTTCAAGCCATTGATGTATCGAGTAAAGCAATTGAAGATTTAATCAATGATATTCAATCGGCTTTATCAAATTCTATTGAATTAGAAAGCAGCTCAACCGATATTACGTCTGTACTTGAGGTCATTAGAAATATTGCCGAACAAACTAACTTATTAGCGTTAAATGCCGCGATTGAAGCTGCCAGAGCTGGCGAGCAAGGCCGAGGGTTTGCCGTTGTCGCTGATGAGGTTAGAACGTTGGCTACTCGCACACAACAAAGCACCGATGAAATAGATACGATGATCCAACGCTTAAATAACAATGTAAAAGCGTCATCAGATTCTATTAAAAACAGTCAAACAAATGCTAATGCCACACTCAGTAATTTTGATGCCGTTATTAGTATTTTTAGCAACCTAACTCACGCCTTTGAAAAAGTGCAGCAAATGTCGGCCGAAACCGCACAAGCAACACAAGAACAATCTCATGTAGCAAACGAGATTAATAGAAATTTGGTATCGTTAAAAGAACAGTCAGCACAAATGAAACAAATCTCTGAGCAAACAACTCTGCAGTCAAAAAATGTATCAGCGCTTTACAAGCAAATGAAATCGCAAGTAGATAGCTTTAAAGTATAGTGCTGTAAGTTTTTAAAACAATGGCGCAGTGTTTACTGCGCAATTAAGTTAAACCCAACTAAGCCGAATAGCCTAGGCTAATGTATCAATAATAATTATTTCACACTCTGTTGTTGCCGTTAGCGTGATAAAATCAGCATGAGTGACCTCAGCACCATCCCCTTTGTTCATGGTAATTACACTGCTTTTGTCATCTACAGTAAATACACCATCAGATGCAAGTACATAAGCTTGATGATCAATACGCTGAGTGATGGTGGTACCTTTTGCAATCTTTCCACCATAAATGCGTGCTTGTTGATTGATAAATAAGGTGTTACCCGCATCTTCTGTATAACCCGACACTAAAAGCGTAAGCTCGTTAGCTACGTCGGTCGGAAATTTTTTACTTTCCCAACGCGGCGGCACATCTTGTTTATTACTTTGAATCCAAATTTGATAAAAAGTAAGTGGCTCATTCGTACGGTTATACTCAGAATGCACAATACCTGTGCCTGCACTCATTACCTGCACTTCACCTTGCTCGGTTATGCCTTTATTACCCATACTATCTTGATGAGTAATGGCACCACTGCGTATGAAACTAATAATTTCCATATTTTTGTGTGGATGCGCTCCAAATCCCATTTCAGGTGCAACCCAATCATCATTAACAACGCGTAATGTACCAAAGCCCATACGTGCCGGATTATAGTAATGTGCAAAACTAAAATGATGTTTAGATTTAAGCCAACCGTGATCGGCACTGCCTAAACTGTTCTTTGGATAATGATTGATCATGGTCTTTCCTCAAAAAGAATAAACATTAATTAATATGGACGTTCACGGTCGTGTGGAGCATCAAAATGATGCTTTGCACCCAGCGGTACTATTTGTGTTGGATTAATCGTTAAGTGGCTTACATAGTAATGCACCTTTGTGTACTCTAAATCGACTGTTTCTTTAACACCCGGTACTTGGTACAGCTCGTTAACGTAATTGCTAATATGGTGAAACTCGCTTAATTTTTGACGGTTACACTTAAAATGCCCGTGATACACCGCATCAAAGCGAATAAGGGTTGTAAATAAACGCCAATCAGCTTCTGTAATAACATCACCAACGAGATAGCGCTGCTTAGCTAAACGCGCTTCTAGCCAGTCTAAACTATCAAATAGTGCGGTGTAAGCCTCGTTGTAAGCTTCTTGTGTAGTAGCAAAACCGGCTTTATATACGCCGTTATTAATGGTGTTATAGACACGGTTATTCACGGCTTCGATTTCTTCACGAAGTGGCTCTGGATAATAATCATCAGTATTGCCAGTGAGCTCATTAAACGCACTATTAAGCATACGAATGATCTCTATTGATTCATTATTTACAATAGTTTGCGTTTTTTTATCCCATAAAATCGGCACAGTAACCCGCCCTTCATAACTAGGATCGGCTTTTAAATATAATTGATAGGCGTAATCTAAGTTATAAAGTGGATCGCCCTGCTCGCCAAATTCCCAGCCGTTTTCCATCATGGGCGCTTCAACAATACTCATAGAAATAATATCTTCGAGCTGCTTTAATTTACGAAAAATAATCGTTCTGTGCGCCCAAGGGCACGCTAGCGATACATATAAATGATAACGCCCCGCCTCAGGGGTAAATTTGCTTTGTGGCGCTGATGAAATAGTATCCCTAAAACGGCTGTCTTGACGTACAAATTTACCGTCGCTTTTTTCGGTGTCGTACCATTTATCGACCCATTCACCGTTAACAAGTAATCCCATGTCCGTCTCCTAAGTATGTAGAATGTGCCAACCTTACGCAGATTGGCAGCTTAAAGTTCAATCAGTTATATGATCAGCTTATTGGTTTAATTTGTTATGAATTTTTCCATCAAGGGATAGCTTTCCAGCTCCTTGAATAAATAAGGCCAAGGTAATTGCCAACAACGATAAACCAAACTCGTAACCGTTGTTGCTCATAAATAAGCCGTTATCTATATGTACGGTAAAAATAGCAACCACCATAGTGATAGCCAGTACAAAACTCGCAGGACGCACCAGCAAACCAACGATGAGTAGTAACCCACCAAAAAATTCAGCGCCACCCGCCATTAATGCCATTAAATAGCCCGGTGCTAAGCCAATCGACTCCATCCATTGCCCTGTGCCTTCCAAGCCATAGCCACCAAACCACGCAAACAGTTTTTGTGCCCCATGAGCGCTAAACACTAATCCTGCAATAAGCCTTAATGGTAGTGTTGCAAAAGACTGTTCAGTTTTTGTGATGACAGCTGTGATATTTTTAATCGTCATAATGTTTACCTGTATTGTTTCTGTTGATTATGCAGCTATTGTATAAGTTGAATTAAAATTAAATAACTCCTATTATTTGCTTTATATGTTCAAATATTTTGAACAGTTAATATTTGGTATGATGATGAATACACCCCCTATTAGCATAGAAGCTTTACTGGTATTAGACGCCATTGAGCATCGTGGCAGTTATGCAGCCGCTGCAGAACAACTTAATAAAGTGCCATCAGCCCTGTCGTATATTGTTAATAAACTTGAAGAGCAATTAAATGTAACTTTATTTCAGCGCCAAGGTCGGCGAGCAGTTTTAACCCCCGCAGGTAAACATTTACTGAGCGAGGGGCGTAAAGTGCTCAATGCTATAAATAATTTATCGGAGCAAACACAAACCATAGCTAATGGCTGGGAGCCTAGAATACGGATTGCTTGTGACTCAATTATTGACGTAACTAATGTTTTTGCTGCTTTGCAACAATTTTTAATTGAACATAAAAGCATTGAAATTGATGTAAAAGAAGAGGTCATGAGCGGTACATGGGAGGCGTTAATAGAAGACAATGTTGACTTAGTGATTGGTGCACCCGCCCCCGTGCCTGCTCAAAAAGGGATCAGAGCAGTGAAAATAACGGATATTCAAAATGTACTTGTGGTTCACCCAACCCACCCTTTAGCAAAAGAGCAAAAACCCATCAAGCCTAGTGAGCTTGGTCAATACACCACAGTGATAGTTCATGACTCTGCAAAACAAAGTATTCCGTGGTCAGCTAATTTAATCGAAGGTAGTCAACGTTTTTATGTAAGCTCCGTAAAACAAAAAATTACCGCTATTTTATCGGGAATCGGGATTGGTTATTTACCAGTAAACCTTATTGCTGAACATATTAAAGCTAAAAAACTTCATGTTGTGGAGCTCATTGAACCACGTCCTATTCAAGACTTATACCTTGCATGGAAAATAACCAACAAAGGTAAAGGATTAAAAAAATTGACTCAACTTTTAATCGACAATAATTTACAGACATGAAATAAGCCAACTACATAAATGCAAAAGCCCATGCTAACTAAATTAGCATGGGCTTTTTTAATCACTAATAGATGTTATAAAGCAAGATCTTGCTTAGCACGTGTTAAGTTGTGCGACACTAACTCGTTACCTGATATTTGCTGTGCTTCGTAAAAGTCAGATAACGCTGCGGTTTCGTTTTTAGCCATTAAACGGCCAACACCGCGGTTACTTAAAGCAAATGAGGTCAGCTCACGTACTTTAAAACGTGGGCCTGTACTTTGCTGTAATAATGTAATTGCTTTTGAGCAAATTTCTTCAGCTTGGCTGTAGTTTTTTGATTTTACATTTAATGCGCAACTGTTAAATGCAACTTCGAATTCTTGTGGGGCTGTTGCAGCCTCTTCAATAACCATTAACTTGTAGTCACTTTGATCAGCCATTACAGCAGCTGAGCAAGTTAATAAAGAGCCAAGAGCGATGGTTTTGATAAGTGAGCGTTTCATGATTAGTTTCCTATTTGGTTAGTCGTGCTTGTTGCCGACAACTAAACTTTAGAGTGTTTACTTAATCTCGACAAACGATTAAAAACAAACCAATAAGTGAAAAAAACTAACCTATAGACTTTAGTCTAATTAAACTGAGCATATTCGTTTTAATAAAAGCGACAAATAACCGCTCGTTTAACTAGGCTGCAAACCCGGCATGATTATTTACTGATTTAAGTAATCAATAACTTCTTCTTGTAAATCAATATATTCATCTTCAGACATATTTAACTTTTTAAGTATAAACGGTTCAAGGCGCTCCCAATCTTTAATTTTTTCATCACGTAAAATACTATTTACTATGCTTTCAGAGAGCTTTAACACACAAAAACAGAGCTGTTGATTAGGATCGGATGTGTCCTCAAGTAAACTTAAATCATGATGGCGTAGGATAAGCTGGCAAATATCTCTTGGTAAATGCCAACTCGATGCTAAGTAATAGCCGATAATGGCATGATTAGCGCCATAAACACGATCTTCAATATCAACTAAACTTTCTTTACTGCTTCTATTTGAACCATGCAGCACATTGACGTAGTCGTCATATTTAATCGCCATCGGAACTATGCCGCAATCATGAAATAAACCGAGAGTGTATAAGTATTCAACTGGAATTTTATTTTTTACTCGCTGCCCAACAATCATGTTTACATTAGCAATTTCAGACGCGTTATCCCAAAAACGCTCTAAACTAATACAACATGTTTTTTGTAAAAACATTTGCTTTAATTTAAGCGCAGGAATAAGTGCTTCTATGCCATTCCAACCTAAAAACATGATGGCTTGTTTTATGTCAGCAATGCTTCGCACTAAGCCGTAAGCGGGTGAATTAACAATTTTTAAAATAGCAGACGATATGGCCACATCTTTAGCAACTATATCTGCAGCAGCCATTAAAGACGGCTCATTTTGATGTGCTAATCTATCAAGATCATCTAAAATTTGCGGTTTTGGGGGAATAATAAAGTTTTTGTTTACATCAGATAATACCTGCTCATTAACGACAAACATCGATGTCTAGCCTCCAGCTAAGCTATATGGATTATTTATTTAATTCCATTTGAACTTTTATACTAGAAGTTGATTAGAGATTTATCAATTTATAGGTGCTGAAATTGGTAGGGTAAAAATGATTTTTAAAACGACAGTAGCACACGCCCAGTATATAGACGTGTGCTTTGAATACTAGCTTATTAGAAGTAATAGCCAATATTAATGTTGAAGCGGCGTTCAGTTTCGCTGCTATCGCCCGCTAATGAGCCACCAACAAACGGCATGTTTTTACCATGAACTAAGTCAAAGTATGTAAATAAACCACCTGCAGCGACCGAGAAACCGGTTACGTTCATCCAGGTATCTTTGCTGTTGTCTGATTTGTCGTAAATAGCGCTGTAGTCATTATAAAACTGTAAGTTTGTTACTGCGCCCCATTGCACCGGCACACTGTATGCTACGTTTGCACTCGACATAGTTGCTTCCGCTGCCATGCTATCGTAAAACGAGTAAGCGCCTACAGCAATGCGGTTTACGTTATCAATATCGTAGTTGTATTCGCCATGTTGTAATTGCAAGTTCCAAGGGCCCATATTACTGTTTAAGTGAAGCGCCCATGCGTTATAGTCACCTGCGCGGTCAACACCATCATGCAAGCCACCAGCAAGCGCTGACACACCAATTTCAGTTTTACCACCCTCATGCTCTATGTGGTAGCCGTAACGACCTGAGAACGTATTATATTCGCCAATTGGATTGGTCGGCTCAGCGTAAACACCATCACCAGCTTCTCTAAAACCAACAATATCGTATGAGTAGCGATCGCTGCGGTTATCTACATAACCATCAACACCACCTAATTCATCATTTTTGAAAAAGCCCAAATCAAGCTGCCAGTTATCGGCAATTTTACGCTTAAATAACACCCCTAAATCGTGGTCGTCTTCAAGGCCTACGTAATAGTTAGTGCTGAAAAAGTAGTTATGTGAATTGTAAGGCCAGTTACCAAAAGGAACCTGAGTAATACCTGCTTGAACTTGCCAATCATCAGCAAAATCGTAAGCAGCATAGGCGTATTTAACAGCTGTCATGTAATCAAAAAAACGAATTTCAGCGTTTAGTTTTACATCACCCACATCGCCTGAGAAATTTAAGCGAAAAATATCAAAGTCAAAATCGCCGCCGCGATTTTTATTGTCGTCATCATACGAGGTGTGGCTATAGTTGGTTCGAACAGCACCGCCAATTTTAATTCCCTGAGGCTTGTGTTCATGTTTAGCTACTTTAACTTCAGCTGTATCTTCTTTCACTTCAATGGTGCGTTCGATTGATTTTTCACTTTTTTGCTCTGCTTTCGCAAGTTGCTTTTGCAGCATTTCCACTTGTTTTTGTAAGCTGCTTAATTGCTGCTTTACTTTATCAAGATCTGTATCTGCATGTGCCTGATGTGAAAAAACAACCATAGCCACTGCTAGTGCTAAAGGTTTCATAGGTGTCATAATTTGTCCTTGCTTGCCTTGTTGATATTATTAACTCGAACTTGGTCAGCGTGAGCTAAGTACCTGCTTGATTTTACATGTTGTTTTACAATGATAACGTATTTTTACAACTCTTCAATTACACCTTGTGATTTTGCGCAACACACCAGCAACACACAAACTACTTTTTAGCAGGGTAAGCATGACAATTAATCATCATTTTAATAAATGAAAGCAGCAGCTTGCAAAATTAAAGCTTAAAAAAATAGTAGGATGATCATGTACCTATTTTTAATGTGTTATTATTTAAAAATCATATTTAAAACAGCCAGTTTGTTGCTACATATATAAATTAAGGACTCTCCAAAAATGAAAAATAACGATACCTTTAACACAATTGCTACGTTAATTTTTAAGCATCTTTATAATAACTTTCCAAGCCCAAGCCAGTTAGATCCTGAACAATTAATTAGCGATGCCTCAGATCATCAAGGTGAGCAAATAAAAGGAACAATTGCGTTTCTTCTTCATGAGGAATATATATTTTCGACGCCCAGCGCCACTTTTTTGCTAACCGAAAAAGGCTTTAGCCACGCTTTGTGTCCTAAGTTTTAAACTCACCACTTACAAAGCGATACCACAAAAAAAGCCCTAGCAATTAAAGCTAGGGCTTTATAATGATTTTTAACGTTTATTTTTTCTCTTTTTCTAAACGCTTTTTAAGGCTCAATGCCGCGTCGGCCGCCAGTAAGCGCATAAATTCAGAGCCGTTATTTTGCTCACCCTGCCCTGCACCTATAACAATTTCAGGCACTAAGCGGCTGTTACCTAAGCTAGTAAATAAAGCCGTTTGAATTTTAACTTCTGCTTTAAGTGTTTCATCAAATACATACTTAGGATCAAGCGCTGCTGATTTTGCGCGTAAACGCGCTTCAGCTAAAACGTCCATACCTAATGCTTCTAAGCGTTGCTGTTTTAAAATTTCTTCTTGCTCTTTTGCAAGCTCCGCTTTAACAGCTACACGTTGCTGAGCAGAAATAATCGCATTCGCTTTTATTCGTTCTGCATCAATTTGCTCTTTAATTTTTAGCTTTTCAGACTCAGCTCTTTGCTTTGCAATCGCTTGCTCACCTAATGCCACTTCAGTACGTGCTTGTTGCTCTGCTTTTTTAAGGTTTTGTCTTGCCAGCGCTTCATCAGCAGCCGCTTGTTTTTGCGCCTCTAAACGTGCATTTACTTTATTTTCGTAATCAATATCAATAATACTCGCATCAACGACTGTGATCCCATAAGAGCCTAAAATAGGCGCATTACGTAGCGGATTACCTTCAGCATCCTTCTTTATATTAATGGTAACGCGTTGTTGCTTACTTAAATTACTTAAATCATCTGACTTATCACGCTCACCGGTACTAATAATTTGCTCAGTAACAAAAATACCATTCGTAAGTTGATCAGAAAAATCTTGGCTTAATTGACCATTACCACCTGAATAATGTTGCTCCACCGACATCATACGAGCCGACGCTTTTACATTTTCTGTTGTTGCACGCATTAAAAGGTTAGAAATTAGGGTTTCTTGGGAACCAAATTCTTCATGAATTTTTAATAAACCACGCAAAGCACCCGATTCACTAGCGGGTACGTTGCCAGGTAATCTAAAGCGGGAAACACCGCGTGCCCCACCGGTCGTGGTATCTAAGAATCGAATAGGAATGAGTGGTACAATGGCACTGGCTGTTGCGCTGCTATCGCCGGTAAAGTTAATTGAAATAACTTTTTTATAGGCTGATGTTGTACCAAATGCTTTTAAGTAAGGGCCCGCTTGATTTATTACCGTTAAATTACCGGTAAAAGCTGACTGATGAACTAGCCGCTCATCGGCTTCATTCCATGAAATAACCTGCGACGTTAATGTTGCAATCACGGCTAACACCACGACAACGGATGTTAGTAAAATCACATTACGACGACCAAAACGTGCCATAAATGAGGTGTTTTTTGCCTCAGCGACTGCTTGTTGTTCGCTATCCATTTTTAGTACTCTCCATGTTTAGTTTCTTTTTAACAAAATACGTAATTTCTTGTTCGCTTAAATGCGCACAAAAACTACCCGATCGATGCAAATCTATAAAAGTTGCAAGGATCTCTTGTTTGCCTTTAATTGTTTTTTCCTGGTTTTCTTGGGTTTGGTTTTTCTCGCTAAGTTGAGCAATGAGTTCATCAATAATGGTGTCTTTATCAAATAACACATTATATTCTTTTGACTTTCTTACTCGGCTCTTACGTATATTGCTGTAAATCACATAAAGCGCCACACACAAAATAATAACAAGCGTACTTAACCCAATAATATAAAAAATCATAACGTCTGCTTATATTAATTGAATAATTAACCCCAACAACAAATGTAACGACTAGGTCACAGGTGTTAAGCCGATAATTTTACAGAATAACGACCCAAATAACAGAATTAAAACTTGGCTTGTGTATATTTTTGTAAAAATTAAATTAGATAAAAGTTCAATATCAGAAGTCTCAATATCTACAATATTACTTTTAGTGAGTGTTGATGTTTACCGTTTAGAGTCAACGGTAAACATCTTTTATTCAAACTTTCATATTGAATATTAAGCCATTTATTTTTTAATAATCTGATTTCAAAGTGAAAATTGCAATAATTTCCGAGTAAAGTTAAAAATATTTAAATTTTTTACTGGCGAAGATTAAAATGCGACCTACCCTTAGTATGTAAATTAGGTACTGATTATTTGCTCAAAGTTAAATCATATGGGCATGCAGTTGATCGTTTACGTTACATCAAACCACTTATTAGTGAAAAGGATATAAAGATGAATAAATGTAAATACGCAGCATTGCTCGCTACAGCTATCTATGGACAATGCAGTTTTGCTGCAATCGATGAGCTCACTATTTTACAACACACTCAAGAAGCAAAGAAAACCACAATCGCCAAACACGCTTCTACCCATGTAAAACTTTCTAAGCAATTTGCTATCGAAACTGCGCAAGGACACGTAATTACTCAAACTGTATCGCACCCTAATGCTGATTACATAAAGCTACATTTTAGCCAAGTAGATCTAAATGGTGACGCAAAGTTAGTCGTTAGAAGCGAAGATAACTCAGAGCGATATGAATATAGTAGTAATAATATGGACGCAGCAACAATCGATAGCTTAAACGGGGATGATGGTGTGCATTCATTTTCTTCTATGTCGGTATCAAATGACAGCGTTATCATTGAATATTACCCTGATCCAAAAAACAGTAAGCAGCAACACCAGTTTGGTGTTATTGATAGCTATTATTACGGAACTGAAAGCGCCAATATAAATATCAATGAACAAAATAAACCAGCCCCTTTGTCTACCTGTGGTATTAATGAGCGCAAAGATGTGCAGTGTTGGGTTAATTCCAACCCAACAGAGTTTGACCGCAGCCGCCCGGTAGCACGCTTAGTAATTGGTGGCCGCAGCTTATGTACCGGTTGGCGCGTTGGCAGCGATAATAAGTTATTTACCAATAACCACTGTATAGAGACTGCATCTGAGCTTGCCTCTACTGAAGTGTGGTTTAACTACCAAAATAAAAGTTGTAATGGGACAACCAGAGAAACCATTGTAAAAGTAACGGGTAAAGAGTTTTTTAAAACTGACTACACGTTAGATTATACGCTGTTCAGTGTTAATGACTTTGCCGCTATTGAGCAGTTTGGTTACTTGGGGCTTGATGTGCGAAACGCAGAGCAAAGTGAGCGAATTTATATTCCTCAACATGGTTCAGGTAACCCTAAAGAGCTGTCAATTGAATCGGATCAAGATACCAATGGTTTGTGCCAAGTTAATGCCCCCTCAACAAATGGGCGTGGAAGTAATACTGATATTGGATACTATTGTGACACTATAGGCGGCTCTTCCGGTTCTCCTGTTGTTGCAGCATCAAGTAATCGTGTTATTGCACTTCATCACTTAGGCGGATGCTACAATAAAGGCGCCAAAATAAGTAAGATTTGGCCCCAAGTCGCAACTTACTTTAATAACACAGTGCCTGTTGGCGATAACGACGGTACTACACCACTGCCACCTACCGCACGTTTTGAATACAGCTGTGAACAATTACAGTGTAATTTTGATGCAACAAGCTCCAGCTCAGCAGGTACTATCAATAGCTATAGTTGGAACTTTGGCGATAATCAAACCGATACAGGTGCAACTGTAGTGCATAATTTTGTGTCTGAGGGTGATTACGACGTCTCTGTTACTGTGCAAGATAGTAATAATAATACAAATACACTAACCCAAACTATTAGTGTTTCCGATGGTTCCTCAACAGAAATTGAATTAACTAAAGGCCAAGCATTAACAGGCCAAAGTGCAGCAATAAATCAAGAGAGTATCTACTATATTGATGTGCCTGCAAATACCACGAACATTACAATGAGCATATCAGGTGGCTCAGGTGATGCAGACCTATACGTTAAGAAAAATACAATACCTACCACAAACGATTACGACTGCCGACCATTTAGAAATGGTAACACTGAAAGCTGTAACGTGAGTCAAGGAGAAGGTCGCTATTACGTTATGCTTAAAGCCTATAGCAGCTACAGTAATGTCACTATTATGGCTGATTATGAAAACAGCACACCACCGACGGGAGATAGCACCATTATTGCTTCTCGCGCCTATGGATTTCCTGGTTTTTGGCAACGATATAGCTATGTAGTTCCTACAGGAAAAACATCTGTAACAATAAACACAACAGGTAGCCAAGGAGATATCAGCCTGTACGTAAAAGCAGATGGTGCTGTCACGCAAACACAATATGATTGCCTATCAAAAAACACCGGCAACAACGAAAGCTGCACTCTAGCCGTTAGTGCTGGTCAATCATTACAAATCGGCTTACTAGGTATGCTCAGTTATGACTGGGTTAAGCTTGTCGCTACTGCAAAATAGACAATATCATTACCCTAAACAAAGCACTCCAGTATACCTGCAGTGCTTTTCACTTTTAGCTAGTTTCATTTTACAGCAATCTTTGTTGGTTTTTATTTATTCTTCTGGCTTAACTTAAACGTACCTAAGGAAAGCTATGTGGGCAGCGTATGCCTAGTAAATAAGGTTTCATCATCTATTAACGAGTTATACCCACCCATCAAATACTATTTAGCACCTTCAAACCAAACACACTGCCAAAAATTAAAGTTTAAAAAAAGTACACAGATGCTTCAGCTTTGGTACTAGGGTTTTCGCTTGCCGGTAATCATAGGAGTTATCAAAGAAACTCTCCCCCACCAACCAACCAATACAATTGCGGCAATATGTACTATTACAATTGAATACAAACTGTTAGCGAGTATTGAATGAATATTTTCAACAAGTGAACTACCAAAAAAGTAATCTGTCTCTTCAAGTAAAAAACCCGTTGTGGCAAGTGCAATAAATAATAACCATGTTGCCAACACCATTAACCAGCCTAACGGATTATGGCCAGAGTTTTCCGGCACATTTCTGTTTTTTAAGTGTTTAAAGTGCAATTTAAAATCACTAGGTCGCAATTTAATCTGTTTAATACTAGCAAAACCAGAACGAAAAAAAGCCCAAACAAGGCGAATTAGTACGGCCACAAAGGCAACATAACCCACAATTTGATGCTCGTCGCTGCCCGATTCAAGTAAAAAATAATTCAAGCAAAAAGCAATCACTAAAAGCCAATGGATCCCCCTAACAAGGGGATCCCAAATTACTAATGTAGATCGCAAATTAATGGTTTTCCTGTTTAACTACGCTACCATCAACGGGGTTAAAGTAAATTTCTACTTTGCTTCCTTTAACATCGCTACCGTATAGCTCGTAACAATTGCCTTCGGTAACTTTAAATTCTTTAATTTTATAACCTTGCGCGGTTAAGCTATTTTTAAATTCCTGTTGCTCCATCCAATTTTCGTTTGGCTCACTCGTACATTGAGTGGTTTCGTTGGCAACACCGCAACCTGCAAGTAAAAATACACTTACTACTGATGTGATTAAAAGTTTAGCTTTCATTAAAATATCCTTGTTAAAAATGGATTGTCGGTTAATCATACTACGTGCATTAAATAACAGGATCAATCGCTTTATCGGTACTTAACTTATTCGTCCCCCCTTTATTTATGGCAAAGGAATTAACTTATCCCCATTAATAAGTTTAAATTTATTTAACGTGATAGGTTATTTAAGTATTACTCTTCATACAAAACAATACTTCAAAGCAAGCTTGGCCCATATCATCAAAATGTAACTTTCTGGCATAAGGCTACCCTTTTATATGTAATGTTAAGTTTGTAGCCCCCCATACTCTTAATACCAAAATTAGTATAAACCTATAAACTCCTGTCACCCTATGCCATAATCTAAATAATTCATAAATTTAGTAACTTGGCGGTATATAAACCGTTTCAAGCTAACTTATAGGGTTTTTTAATGGCTTATCAAGAGCAAAACCAAGCAACAATCTATTGGCACGACTACGAGACCTGGGGGGCAAGCCCGCAAAAGGATAAGCCGAGCCAATTTGCAGGTGTGCGCACCGATCTTGATTTAAATATTATTGGCGAGCCGCTTATTGAGTACTGTAAGCCGCAAGCGGATTATTTACCGCATCCTGAGGCGTGTTTAATTACTGGTATTACCCCACAAGTGGCGATGCAAAAAGGCTTAGTTGAGGCTGAGTTTATTGCTAAAATTCATGCCGAATTTAGCGTGCCCAATACCTGTGTGGCTGGTTATAACAGTATTCGCTTTGATGATGAAGTAAGCCGGTATAGCTTTTATCGTAACTTTTACGACCCATATGAGCGTGAATATAAAAACAATAACAGTCGTTGGGATATTATAGATTTAGTGCGTGCCTGCTATGCACTTCGCCCTGAGGGCATTGAGTGGCCATTAAAAGAAGATGGCAGCCCAAGTTTTAAACTTGAGCATTTAACTGTAGCTAATGGTATTGAACATGCCGCTGCGCACGATGCATTAAGTGATGTAACGGCTACCATTGCACTGGCTAAATTAATAAAAGAAAAGCAGCCTAAGCTGTATCACTTCTTTTTTAGTTTGCGTGGTAAAAAAGCACTCGCTGAAATGGTTGATGTATTTAATATGACCCCATTAGTGCATACATCGTCGCGTATTCCAGCAACCCAGGGTTGTACCACGTGGGTGGCACCTATGAGCTTTCATCCTGTTAATAAAAACGCAGTTATTTGCTTTGATTTAACCCAAAATCCACAGGTATTACTTGATTTAAATGTAGAAGAGCTACGCAAGCGTTTATACACCAAACGTATAGATTTAGCAGAGGGTGATTTACCCGTAGGTTTAAAGCTGGTGCATTTAAACAAGTGCCCTATTTTAGCACCAGCTAAAACACTACTGCCTGAAAACGCTGCTCGCTTGGGTATTGACCGCGAGCAATGCTTGGCTAATTTAGCCATTTTAAAAGCCAATACTGAGCTTCGCGATAAAGTCACTGAAGTATTTAATGAGCAAGGCGATTACAGCGCCACTACAAATGTAGATTATTTACTTTATGATGGCTTTACTAGCCATGCTGATAAAGCCAAATTTGCGATTATTCGTGATGCAAAACCTGAAGACTTGGCAAGGTTAAAGCTTGAATTTGAAGATCCTAAATTTAACACTTTGCTATTTAGATACCGCGCGCGAAACTGGCCACAAACGCTAAACCAACAAGAGCTTGATCAATGGCGTCAATATTGCCAAAGCAAGTTAATGCATGGCGAAGATCAGCCATCAATCAGCGCACAAGATTTTATGATCACCCTTGAAAACCTAGCGCATGAGCATGATGACAGCGAAAAAAATCTTACAATTTTAAAAGCGCTGTATAACTACGCGCAAAGCATGTAATTTGCTTTAGTGTATATAACCCATGAAAAACGCGACCCTTTAGCAAAAAGTGTCGCGTTTTTTGTTACTAGGTAAAAAACCAAAAAACTATCTCAACAAGAGAGGTAAATGAGAAAACATAAAACCAACATTTACTGTTTATGATTATCACTTCCTCTAAAAGCGCAGCACCTCTTACCCTTTTTGTGAAAAGTTTACTTTTACCAATTACATTACTTTTTATGCAGTGCTTCAATACGCGCTAGTAAACTTGAGGTATCGTATCTGCCGCCGCCAAGAGCCTGTACATCGGCGTAATATTGATCAACCGTGGCGGTCATTGGCAGTGTTGCACCGTTATTTTTAGCTTCATCGAGTGCAATGCCTAAATCTTTGCGCATCCAATCTACAGCAAAACCAAATTCGTACTCGCCTGCCCACATTGTTTTGTAGCGGTTTTCCATTTGCCACGAACCAGCTGCGCCTTTAGAAATGGTTTCTATTACTTTTTCGCCATCAAGCCCTGCTTGTTTAGCAAAATGTAAGCCCTCAGCTAAGCCTTGCACTACACCAGCAATACAAATTTGGTTGACCATTTTACATAATTGTCCAGATCCAACTTCCCCTAATAACTGGCTAAAACGGCTAAACGCCGCCATGATAGGTTGTGCTTTAGCAAATACCGCTTCGTTGCCACCAGCCATTACGGTTAATACCCCGTTTTCAGCACCTGCTTGACCGCCCGATACTGGCGCATCAATAAAGTCGATATGCTGTAAAGCCGCTTTTGCCGCAACTTCACGCGCTACCTCAGCAGAAGTAGTTGTGTGATCGATTAAAATCGTGTTTTTGTCCATACCAGCTAAAACGCCATCATCGCCGTATACCACTGACCGTAAGTCGTCGTCATTGCCAACACACATAAATACCATATCGGCACCACTTGCAGCTTCACGCGGGGTAGGTGCAAAACTGCCGTTAAAATCTTCAACCCATTTTTGTGCTTTAGCTGCTGTGCGGTTATAAACACATACGCTGTGCCCCGCTTTTGCTAGATGCCCTGCCATTGGGTAACCCATTACGCCTAAACCTATAAATGCAATTTTTACTGACATAAAAATGACCTATTTAACTGATAACTTAGAAACATAAGCTCGATTATGTCAATCGGCCGCTAAAAAAGCGAATGAAAGTCTTTTAAAATTTCCCTCATACGGAAATTAGGTAGGTAATCTATGGATAGTATTTATCAATTTAACGCACCACTTTGTAATAACGATGATTTTTCTTTGAGTCAGCTAAAAGGAAAAACGGTTCTTATTGTTAATACCGCCAGTAAATGTCATTTTTCTGCGCAATTATGCGCGCTAGAAAAGCTATATCAACAATACAAAAACGATGGGTTTACTATTTTAGCCTTTCCGTGTAATCAATTTGATAAAAATGAGCCATTAGAGGGAATGGCCATTAAAGACTATTATCAAAAACATTTTTCAATTAATTTTGAGGTGTTTAATAAGGTCATGGTAAATGGCCCAGATACGCATCCACTGTTTAGTTATTTAAAGTCTCATACACGAGGTATTGCACAAAACCGAGCAATAAAATGGAACTTCACTAAGTTTTTAGTTAATGCACAAGGGCAGCTGGTTGCTCGCTATGCACCGCGAACTAAACCGGAGTCATTACATAATGTAATAACAAGCTGCTTAGAATCAGTGCCCGTTATAAAACCGACGACCGCTCGTTTAGGAGTCCGTTCGGCTGTATTAAAATAATCCTGTCGTAATTAAAACAACAAGAGTGAAGCATCTATAGTAAGAATAGTTTATGGTAATAAAATAATTGATTACTTGGAGCTAGTTAATGGATATTGCTTTTTTTAGTGCTCAGAAATATGAGCGACCTTTTTTTGAGCAAAGTTTAAATGGCTTTTCTAACATCACTATTACTTATTTTGAGCAAAGTTTATCGGCGCAGACGGCAATATTAGCTAAAAACTTTGACGCTGTGTGCGTATTTGTCAACGATACAGTAGATAAAGCAGTGATTGTGCAACTTGCCACATTGGGTGTTAGCGCTATTTTATTACGCTGTGCGGGGTTTAATAACGTTGATTTGCCTGTTGCCAAACAGCATAACCTCAGCGTATTACGCGTACCCGCCTACAGCCCTGAGGCAGTAGCGGAGCATTGTGTTGCCCTTATGCTTACCCTCAGTCGTAAAACACACAAAGCTTATAACCGCGTGCGCGAAGACAACTTTGATTTAAATGGCTTACTTGGGTTTAACTTACATAACAAGACCATAGGGATTATAGGCTGCGGTAAAATAGGCTTGGCACTGTGTAACATTTTAAATGGTTTTGGCGCTAACGTTTTAGTGTGCGACCCTTTTGCAAAACCAGGCAATTACACTATTACCGATTTAAATACCCTACTTGCCCAAAGCGATATAATTTCACTGCACTGCCCGCTGAGCGAAGATACGCATCATTTAATCGATGACGCTGCATTTAATAAAATGAAAACCGGGGTCATGCTCATTAATACTTCTCGCGGTGCGCTGGTAAACAGCCAAGCGTGTATTAAAGCACTTAAATCACAAAAACTGGGGTACTTAGGGCTTGATGTGTACGAACAAGAATCAGAACTGTTTTTTAAAAACCACAGTGACGAAATAAATCAAGACGATATATTCTCTCGTTTAGTGAGTTTTAGAAATGTGATAATAACAGGGCATCAAGGCTTTTTTACTCAAGAAGCTCTAACCGAAATCGCTAATATAACATTACAAAATGCAAACGAGCTTGCTCAAGGGCAAACGCTAACCAATCAAGTATTGTAATACCAAGTCATTTAAACTGTAAAAAGCGAACTTTGGGGTGACTCCCAATAGTTCGCTTTTTAAAACTGCATTTTTAAATTCGCGTTTAAAAGTTTTTAACCAAACGCTACATTTGCAAATACTAAGGTCATAAGTACAGGACACACAAAGCGAATATATTGTGCAAACCAATAGTGCGGCCCACTACTTGCCTTGTGCAGTTTATTACCACGTTGCCATAACCAGCCTACCGTTATAAAGTAAAAAAGCCCCATTAACGGCAATTGGTATTGGGTAAATACCATAATCACTAAACCAAATAACCAATCAAAGTTTAAAATAATGGTACTGGCACAAATAAGCACAACAGCACTGACTGCCCAAGTTGCTTTGGTTCTATCTACACTGTGGTTTTCAACCAAAAATGCCACAGGGATCTCAGTTGACGAAATAGTTGAGGTAACTGAAGCTATCGACATCAATACGAAAAATAATAAGCCAACCAATAAACCAATTTCACCCATAGTGCCAAATAGCTCAGGTAATATGGCAAAAATAAGTTGCCCCTCACCAATTAATTTACCGTTATTAAATACTTCAACGCCATTGTACTGGGCAACATAAATAGCCGGAATTATTAATAAGCCCGCTAAAAACGCCACGCTGGTATCAAGTAGCGCAACACTTGCGGTTAATTTTGGTAAGTTAGCACCAGGTTTTAAATATGAGCCGTAAATCATCATACAGCCTACCCCAAGCGACAACGAAAAGAACGCCTGTCCCATTGCGGCAATAATTAAATCAGGGTCGAGTATTTTGCTAAAATCAGGCACTAAATAAGCAGCAAACCCTTCGCTTGCGCCATCTAACGTTGCAATATAAATAATAAGCCCAATAAGGAGAACAAGTAAAAGCGGCATTAAACGGCGTGACCAGGTTTCTATTCCCGACTTCACCCCTTTTAAAATAATACTGGCGGTTAAAATAAGCATAAGCGGCGTAAAAATAAAATTACGTAACATAGAGTCGCTATGTAAAAACTCACTCAAGCTATGCAAGCCAAAAAAGCTACTTATAGGCTCTATAGCGTAGGAAAGCATCCAACCGGCCACAATTGAGTAAAAACTTAACATAACGATGGCACCGGCAAGGCCAATATAGCCTGCTGCGGCTCCCACTTTAGGGGCATGATCTTGCCATGCTTGGCTTAGCGCTTTAACAGGGTTAGCTTGGGCTTTGTAACCTAAATACAGCTCGGTGTACAAAGCAGGTAACGCCAGCAAAAAAATAACGATAAAGTAAACCAGTAAAAATGCGCCGCCACCATGATTAGCAGCCTGCGTAGGAAAACCCCATATATTACCTAAACCTACCGCTGCACCGGCTGCTGCCAATACAAAACCTAGTCGACTTTGAAAACCATCACGCACTTGTGCCATACACCTACAAATCTGTTATTATTTTAACGAATGCGAATTAAACCATATTTAAGAGCGGCTGAGTAATAAAAATGTACTTAGCGCTCACAACAACTAACAACCGCTCACAAACTATCCAGCTTTGGGTAATAAATATGTAATCGGTCGTCATTTATAACGAGCAATGATGAGTGTAACTTACTTTGAAAACCAGCTAAAAGCCACGCCCGCTTTAGCAAATAACAGCCATTGCATTGCGTTGCTTAACGCAACCACCCTCAATGTGGGTGAATTTGATTTACCCCACTATTTAAGCCCTTTTGAGCTCAATGTTATTAATCGGCGTAAAAATCCACAGGCTAAACAAGAATATTTAGCCACACGTTTAGTGCTTAAATACCTAGTAAAAACCGCTTGTTCTTCTTATGCATCATTAAAGCTGTGTGATATTAGTTCTGAATTTAACCCCGATAACAGTAAATTAGAATTACATATTAAAAATACAACAGGCGTGATCAGTTGCTGTATTTCTCATTCTCATGGTTTTGTAGGTGCAGCGTTAAATGTAGCATCAACTCAATTTGGCTTTGATATTGAAAAAATTAGTTTAAAGCGCCCTTTTAATAAACTCGCTAAGCACTTTTACCACCCAGCCGAATTGAGCTTAATAACCGATTCAGATAACATAACAACTCAAGCACATCATTTTTTTAGGATTTGGACATTAAAAGAAGCGCTGGCTAAAGCCACCAGCCGCCCCATTGCTCAATTATTAAGCCCTAATGTGTTTAACGAACTTAATAACACTCAGCTTACAGCTTGCAGCAATACCGTGGTTGGAGCACATAACGACATGTTTGATATTAGCGTTGTGGCAAAAAAAAGCACCGACTGGCGGTGCTCAATAATAACTATTAACGATTTACGCAGCGCAATCACTTTCTAGTAATCGACTATGAATAGCTTGAACCACAGCATCAGATTCACTTTGCTCAACTAAAAAACACAGGTTGTGTTTACTCGCACCATGGCAAATAAGTCGAATATTAAAGTCACTTAATACTTTCATTAAATTCATTTCATGTTGGCGCAAAACAATTTCAGAGCCAATTAACGCTACCAGCGTTAAATTGTTTTCAACCGATACATGGCAAAACTCAGCGAGTTTATCTAAGCATGCTTGATCTAGCTCTGGGCGTGATGCATTAGGCGCATTATCAAGGGTAATTGCTACACTAATTTCAGAGGTGGTAACCAAGTCTACCGAAATATTACATTCACTTAAAATAGTAAAGATACGTGCTAAAAAGCCACTGGCTAATAACATTTCTGGGCTTTTAAGGGTTAATAATATTTGATTTTTACGTTGTGTTACCGCACGAATACCAGGTAGTTGCGATTTTTCACGTTCAATCCACGTACCACCACGCTCTGGCTCTGTGCTTGAGCCAACAAACACATTAATATGGCTGCGACTAGCAGGCAAAATTGTAGCTGGGTGCAGCACTTTAGCGCCAAAGGTCGCCATTTCTGCTGCTTCATCAAAACTTAAACGCGCAATAGGAGTGGCTTTTACACACAAACGAGGATCGGTGCTAAAAATACCCACTACGTCAGTCCAAATATGCACACTTTTAGCGTTAATAGCCTCAGCAAGCAGTGCAGCGCTATAATCTGAGCCGCCTCTACCGAGCGTGGTCGTTAAATTGTTTGCATCGCTACCAATAAACCCTTGGGTCACAATAACGCTATCATCAAGCAGCGGAATTAAATGTGTTTTAGCGGCTTGCGCTGTGGCGGCCACATTTGGTGTTGCTTTACCAAATTGGCTATCGGTTTTAAGCACCTGGCGCACATCAAAACGAGTGGCATTTAAACCCTTTAATCTTAGTACTTGGGTAAATAAGTACGACGATAAACGCTCGCCAAAGCTAAGTAGCTCATCGAACTGCTGCTCAGTATTGAGTGTTTGTGCCGCCAACGTTTGAAATGCATCTAGCGTTTGATTAAACCCAATGGCTAAATCCTCATCTAACGACAGATCATTTAAAATAGCCTGCTGAATCGCAAGGACACCATCAATATGCTGTTGGCGCTTAGCGGCTTCAATACCCGCTTTGCAAAGCTCCACTAAATGATTAGTCACTCCGGCACTTGCGCTTACTGCAACAATACGTACATTTTTATCGTTTACGATAATTTCGCTACAACGGCTCATGGCCTCAAAGTTAGCAACGCTGGTGCCACCAAATTTGGCAACAATGTAATCTGATTTTGTGCACTGTGAACTATGTGGCACTGATTGGGTAGTCATTTCGTCTCCTTTCGCGGCATCCAAACCGCAATAAAACAAGAAGAACTTGGCAGGAAATAAAGATAAGAAAAATCTACTGCCAGAAGCTCTCCACCTAAATTGGTGACAGTTTTGAGGATTCAGCCCCATAAACCGAAAAACAATGGTAACGACCCATTATTTTCCTCGGCGAGTACTTCCCTCCTTAATGGTCGCAGGCTGTCGTTGCCTCACATTAAGTACCTAAGTATCGCACCTCTTCTGAATGTATTATTAACCTGTGGCTAATAAAACAAAACCGCACTAAGAGTGCGGCTTTGAAAGTTATCGTTTAGACGTCTAGCTGTCAAGTCGTTTTATTATAAAATCAAATAAAACTACCCATAAAGTAAGAGCCAACATAACCAAAGGTGTAACACACTAACAAATACAACGACAAACGAAGGTAACTTGCAAACGTAAGTTCTTTAACCTTACTCATAGCAATAATACCAGCCGCCGAACCAATGATCAGCATTGAACCACCCACACCGGTTGCATACGTAAACGACAACCAATGCTGTTGACTCATTACAATGTCGGCTTTTAGTAACGCAGCCGTTAGTGGCACGTTATCAACACCGGCCGATAAAATACCCATTAAGTAGTTTGCGTACTCTGGCGCCATTACCGTATACAAATTAGTAAATTGGCTCAGTACCCCAACTTCTTTTAACGCACCAACAAGCAGTAACACACCCACGAAAAACAATAAGGTGTCGTACTCTATGTCGCGTATAAAATCGATCATATCTTTGTTGATGTCTTTTTTGCGCATTAAAAATTGCGCGACTAAAAACATAATAGATAAACCCAATAAAAAAGTAAGCAGAGGCGGTACACTGTATAAAACACTCAATGTAAGCGTAGCAATAACCGTAGTGAAGAAAATAACCGCAATGGTTATGTCGGTTTTTTCAATACGTTTAAATTTAGTTTTTTTAAACTCGAGTTGCTTATTCATGCCAATTGATAACAAAGTAGCGAGTAATAATACACTTAGTAACGCAGGCACAATTAACAGTAATAAATTGCTAATTGATACTTTACCATCAAGGAAAATCATAAGTGTGGTTACATCACCCGTGATAAGTGATACACCACCGGAGTTTACAGCAAATACAATAAGCGTGGCGTACTTAACTAACTTTTTGGCTTCAAGTTTTAATGACATAATCACTGCCAGTGATATTAGCGTGGCCGTAACGTTGTCTGAAATAGATGAAAATAAAAACGCAAAACACCCCACCAAAAACATCAGCTTACGCTCACTAATGCTGGTTGGCATAATCCGGTTCACAACATTTTCGATAAGTCCTTTAGAGTTTAAATAGGCAACAAAGGTCATTGCGGCCATTAAAAACAGCCATAAAGAAGCAATTTCTAAAATATTGTGGTCTAGGAGGGTTTGAATCGTTTCGGGGCTTTGCCCATTAAGAGGAAAAATAAAGGAGATAATCCAACAAAGTGTACCAAAAAATAATGTCGTTTTTGCTTTGTTTACGTGGATCACATCCTCAATAACGATAAGCAAAAATGCAATCGCTATCAGCGTCAGGATAATCGAGGAAACCATGATATTAAACAACCTTCGGGGTTAAGTAAAAATTGAAACCATGTAAAAAATATACCCACAAACTCTATGTGCCTATATTCGGCGCGGATACTATCACTAAGCGGGTGTAAAAACTATTATTAAATCGTCGCAAAAACGAATACCATATAAGTTCGAGAAATATAAAATAACGAATACTAGGAAGTTGCAACGCCTTATGATCCCAGCTAAAAAGCTACTTAATACCCTAAATGAACACTGGGGTGTATTAGAGCTATTATTTAAGCGCTTTAAAATGGCCGACTTTAGTATTAAAGATCTTCAAAATGCCATTAAGCAAAAGCAACCCACGTGGAATAATGAGCGTATTTATAAAGAAACCAACCGGTTATTGAATCAAGAAATTATTATTCCGCTGGCTAAATCGTCACAACTGGAAATTAACCGCGCCATTGCCGACTTTGCCACCTTTTTACTGCAAGAAGAACATTTAGGCTTAGCACAAGAAATTAATGTCTTGGTTGATGATTTGGCCCGTTTAGGTAATCGGCTATTCAATGCCGGTGAAATGGAAGATTTTGATGATTTACGCCGCTTTAGCCGTATTATGGATGATCGGGTGCGTAAAATAATCAAACTGTTTTTACACAACGAAAACGCTATTTTAAATATTGTTGAGCAAGCCAAATCTAATAATGCGGTGCAGTCGCTACAAAAACGCTATAAAGCCGTGATAGAAGCGTTTGATGAGTATATAGAACCCATGCTGGAAATGGTGGATATTAGAGGCGACTTTCATGCCTGCTTTACCCTTATTGAGCAACAAATTAGCACCCAAATAGAACACATTGAACGCTCAGGCAAAGCGTACAACGATAAACGCATGCTTGAGCAATTGCGTACCCGCATTCTAGAAATGCACTTAGTTGGCCGGACAAGCTTACGAAAAAGTGCCGATATGCTTATGCCACTGCGTGAAGAGTTGCGCCGTAACAACCTTGTTACCCGCCAAGTAGCAAAAGTATTAGGACTAATACGTAAAAATGGGGTAAATAATATGCTCAGCGCCGTGCAGCCACATTTTGTAAGCGATGCGCAAAAGTATTCATTGGGTCAACAGCGCCATATAGTAGCCTACATGGCAAGCCTGGCTGAGTTTGAGCATCACGAATATCAGCTACCAGAGCAAAACGATGTGCCTGCGTTTGTCACGCCAAACATTCCTGACTATCACGATGTAAAAGCGCAGTTTGCAAAACGCTTCAAAAAGCAGCGTAAAAAACCACAGCCTCTGCTGCAATTTTTAGACGAAAGCTACCCTGAGCTTGAAGCCGATGAAATGCTGTTTTTATATCAAAAGCTAGTGAGCGATAACACCCTACATATTAGCCAAAGCGATAAAAAAGCCCGCGTTAACATTGCAGGCCAGCACTTTTCTTTGTACCCCTTTAATTCAGAGCCTCAGGCTGATAAAGCCGAGCACGAGTAATGACCATGACACAGATAAACTTAAATGAGCTTTCTCACTTACAAGCCATTAATAAAAAATTAGTCGCGGGTTACCACATTTGCGAACAAGACACCCTAATGTGGCAAGAGCTTGACCAACAAATTGAAGCTTACAGCGCCTTATTCACAGCATTAGGCCATGATTTAAAGCACGACAGTCGTGGCTTTTATTATTTTGCTAGCGATGAAAGCACCCCCAATATGGGCAAAATATCGCGCGCGATAGCGCTCACTATTTATATTTTAATCGAACACTTTGCCAACACAGGTAAAGACCCAATGCGTGCATTATTTGATGAGCCAAACGATTTAGAGCTAATGCAAACCTTGGTACAACTTAATAAACATTTATTTGATCAGCTTGAAATATTCTCGGGTTCTGATTTACGCAAAGATGTGTATTTACGCATGGTACGTTTAGGCCTTGCCCGCGAAGTGGAAGGCGGCTTTATGCTACAGGCGCCAATTCATCGCTATATTGATGCCTTAATGGAAGTAAATGAAGAAACCTTTTTAGGAGAGGACGAGGAATGAAAAACTTATACGGACTGAGTAAACTCGCCCTACTTAATACTGCAGGCTATGCAAAGTGTGTGATCCCACTTGATAAAAGTAGCTCGATTTGTGCGCCTAACAACACAGGTAAAAGCTCAGTTATTAATGCACTGCAATTTCCGCTAATTAACGATTTACGCCTTACCGAGTGGGATGGCCACGATTTAGATGAAACCCGTAAGTTTTATTTTTCATCAGATCAATCGTACATTTTATTGCAAGCCGATTTACCCCATGGCTCAGTTGTCATTGGCGTAGCAGGCTTAGGTAAAATTGCCGGTTATGCACACCAATACTTTTGCTATCAAGGCAAACTTGATTTAGCCCAGTACACCCAAGGCAATACCATTATTAAGTTTACCAAGCTGTTTAATCACTTAAAGCAGCAAGGTTACAACCCGATAGAGCTTAAAGCGCAAGAGTTAAACGCCCTACTTACTGGCGGTGCAACGCAATTTGATGGTGAGATCAATTTAAAAATGATCCCCCTTAACAACGTTCAAGACTCTGCAATATACAAAGAAATATTTCGTCGTATTCTTAATTTACATAAATTAGGCGCAAACGACGTTAAGCGCTTTATGTTACGTGTGTTTGAACGCCACATGTCAAATTCAAAGGTCGACTTTTACGAAGTATGGCGCCGGTCGTTTGATAAAGTAAACCGCGCAAAACGTGAATTAAAAGCCCTTGAGTCAATGCAAGAGCCCATAGCCGCCCTTGAATCTATGCTTGAAAACCAAACCGTTCTTAAAGGTAAACTGGCCGCTTATGCACCAAAAATTGACCAAGCACTGATTGATTTTGATACGTATCAGGAAGAGCAACTAAGCGAACTCAACATCGCTCTTGAAGATATTGAGCACGAAAAACACGAGTTTGAACAAAAACAAAGCCTATACGTTCAACAATCGCGCGATATAGAGCGCAAACAAACCCAAATTGAACAGTGGTTTTTAGATTACAACGCTCTTAAAAGTGAGTTTGAGCTGGTTAATAAAGCCACGCTCAAAACCAGCTTAACGCAGTTAAAAAATGACTACGAGTCGTTGTCACACTCAATAACGAGTGTACAAGGTCAAAGCCTGCACACCCTTGATTACCGCATTGGCGAAACACAAAAACAAATTAAAAGCTTAAAGTTACAACTTAAAAACTTAGAATTTAATTTATTCACTCGTATGCGTGAAGACTTATCACTGAAAGAAGTTGAAGAAATATCACGACTATTAAACCCCGATCTTCTCTCCTTTGCCACCACCAGCAATGGCGATATTACCATTGATGATGACGACGCTTTCGGCGAATTTTTAGCACAGCTCAGCGAAAACGTGAAAGGCGGTGTACTCACCCTGCCCGGTGCCAGTATTAAACTTAAAAAACTCTCGCCTGTGCAAATGCAAAGCGGCGAAAACAAAGAGCAACTGAGTGCTCAATTAACCGCGCTTGAGCAATCATTAAAAGAGTTTAAACAACAGCGTGAAGTGGCCGCCAATGTTGCAGATAAGCAAAAAGAAAAAGACTCGCTATACGATGAGCTTATGAGTGCTGAAAGTGCACTTAAACGCTTAGAGCAATTTGAAGTGATGCAACAGTCGGTTGACGCGCAGGCGATGCTAAAAGAGCAGCTTTTAGCCGAACGCGAACAAGTTGACGATTACCTACAAGATATTCAAAAAAACAGTGGCTCAATTGCTGATAGACGCTCGTTAATTAAATCAAAACAAGCGCAAATTAATCGTCAAACAGAGCGCCTGCACCAAGTTAAAACCGAGCGTATTGACCACTCGTTAGATTTATACAGTGGTAAAGTGACGCCTTACATGATTGATATAAAAATCGATTTTGATAATTTAAGCGATTTAATTCACCACTTTAACAAAGACTGCCAAGAGCTACGTAATTTCGATATAAATGTACGTAATACTTATATGCATATTTACAATGCAGGTATTACCAAATTCGATAACGAAAACGATGAGTTTAGTAAATACCAAAAACTTATTAGCGCGTTTCATAATATTGATAACGAGCGTGATGCTGTTGAGCGCCAAGGTCGCGTTGCTCTCACCGAAGTGGCCGCCACGATTAAAGGCTTACGTGAAGATTTAGACCGCCTACGTCGTGAAATGAATAGCTTTAATAAAGGCATAAGCCAGCATCGTATTTCAAACCTGCAAGCGTTTAAAATTAATATTATCCCGCGCAAAATGTTGGTAGATAGCATTGATACTATTATCAGTACCTCTAACCAAATTGAACAAGGCGACACCCTGGATTTACTCAGCCAAGAGCCGTACAGCGAAAGTGCGGTAAACGACGCAAAAGATCATTTAATTAAACTCGCCTCAGACAAAGCAGGCCTGACCCTTACCGATTTATTTGATATTCGTTTTGAAGTGGTTAACCGCGCGGGCGAAACCGAGCACTTTGAAAAAATAGATTCGGCTGGTTCAAATGGTACGCGTATCACCATTAAGCTGTTATGTGGCATGTTGTTTATTCGTTACTTATTAAGCGATCAGGAACAAAACTTATACCGTATACCTATTTACATAGATGAAGCGGCTGATATCGACCCGCAAAACCAAAAAGCAATTATTGAAACCGCCTTGAGCTTTGGCTTTGTGCCAATATTTGCCTCAGTTAAACCGCAAATAAGTTGTGATTATATTGTGCCAATTCGTTCAGTAAAAAACGGCGCACAAAACTGGGTAGATGAAAAAGATTGGATTGAGGTTGAACATAAAGCCTCTCTACTGGACTAAGAGTTAATTGGCTATTCATCTTAGCCAGTTACACTTATTTTTAGATTTTAAATTACCCTCGCCCATGGTAGTTTAAACAAACGCACTTTATTGGAGCAAACGGTATGAAACATATATTTATTGTCGCAGCACTGGCGCTACTTACCGCCTGTACACAAACGCCCGATTGGGATTACGATAAATCAGCAAACTTTAGTAACTACAAAACGTTTGCTTGGGTAGAAAACGCGAGCCTAACTAAAGACACGAATAACTACCAAATCAGTGGCCTTATGGAAAAACGCGTTCGCAATGCGGTAAACAACCAACTAAGCCAACAATTAGGTATGCAATTGGTTGACGTAGCGCAAGCTGATGTACTTGTTAACTACCATGCAAGTGTAGATAAAGAGCTTGAAGTTGATAGCTTTAACGTAGGCTACGGTGCACGTTGGGGTTACTGGGGCACAGGCTTTAACCACGATGTAAGCGCACGCGAATATGAAGTAGGCACGTTAGTTATCGATATTATTGATCGTGAGTCAAACCAATTAATTTGGCGTGGTGCTAAAGATGGCCGTTTAAAGAAAAAACAAACACCATCACAACGTGAAGCCGCTATTAAAGAAACGGTTGCCAATATTTTAAGCAACTTTCCGCCTAAAGTGCAGCAATAAACTTTAATTAATATTTGAAAGCCCGCATGTTTGCGGGCTTTTTTGTGAGAAAAGGAATTTTTCGGTGACATTTAAAAAGCTCCTAACCCTTAGCTTATTTTTACCCCTGCTTTGTGCGTTCCATGCGTACGGCACTCAACTACAGTTAAAACCTGGTATATGGCAAGGAATTTATAAAGATCATTTTGAGTACAATGTACTGGAAATTAAAGAAAACGGAGAACACCGTTTAATAATAGCAAGTATCGCCAATGCATTTTATAGAAATAAATCAATTGCGTTTAGCAATAATGATATCAAATGCAGTCGCATTAATTGCACTATCAAACTTGTTAGCCCTAATAAAGAACATCTGCAATTCACATTGATTTTAAGCCCCTTTTTAGATAATTCATTCGAGGTGTTAGAAATTTATTCTAATGCAGACGATAATTTTGTAATGTCAAAAACGTACCGATTGGAAGAACAAAAAGGGCAATCTACCGTTCGTACATTTATAGGTAAATACCGCTCTAAAATAGATGAGTTAGCTGCTATAGAAAAGACGGGCCTACATGGTTTTTGGGTAGGATTATTAAATTTAGACGGCAAGCAAGAACTAGCAAGTATTGAATTTCACCCCAATAAAAAGTCGTATTTCAATTATTTTACAAATGGGACCAATGACATAATTAGCACCTCTTTTATGCCACAAGATATTCAAGAAAAAGAGAGGATATTGGAAATAACCACCAGCCATCCACTTTTCGCAAATAAGCTAATTATTCATAAAGACAACCGAGAACTTAAAGGCTATATGTACTCAAACCACAAAGGCACAACACTTCAAACTGGCTCGTTCAAATTATATCGTTTTGAAAGGCCTGAGTACCCTTAAAGCTATCACGATTTATACTTGTGCAATAAATCAATTGGGATATGGCAATAATCATCAGGGTGATTGGTTAAGCGGTCTTGATGCTCGGGATCGCTAGGGACATAATTAGTCAGTGGCGCTACTTGTACCGCTATTTTTTTGGCATCGTCCCGCTGGCTAATATAGTCTCTGGCGATGTTTAAATGATTACTGTCTTGGCTAAAAATGGCGGTACGGTATTTTTCGCCTACATCGTTACCTTGTTTATTGATACTGTATGGGTCAATAATCTCAAAAAAATAGCCGATTAATTCATTTAAGGTCACTTCTTGGCTATCAAAGGTTACTTTAACGCACTCGGCGTAGCCGTCGTATTCCCCCTGTGTAGTATTGCTGGTGCCATTGGCACGCCCCGCCTCCGTGGTTACCACCCCAGGTAAATACCTCATAAATTCTTGTACCCCCCATAAGCAACCACCAGCAAAATAAAGTGTGTGCTGATTTAATGAATGACTCGATTGTTGTGTTTGCATAATAAAGTGACCAATGTAAATAATTTATAGGATGCAGAGTTACTATTTTGTAACGCTAGGTTTGATTATCAAATGCAGTTTTTTATCATTAATGTACAATAGCGCCCAAAATCACCCTAGCTTAGTGAGCTTACCTTATCATGTGATAAAAAGTGATAGGTATTTAATTGTTAGCGCCATTGCATAAAATGAGAATAATGATATGAATCGTGCCCCGCACCTTATTATACCGGCCGTGTTAGCCAGTATTTCAACTGTTGCTTATGCAGAGCAGAGTAAAGAAACAGCAACCATAGAACAAATAACAATTGAAGCGTCACCCACCGCCAATACATTACCTGTTGGTACATTTGATTCGCCTATTTCAAATTTAGAGTACGACCCGCGTGTTGACTTGCAATCACGCAATATGGCTGAAGCACAAGCTGATGTAACGATACGCGGTGGTATTTTTGAAAATACCGGCTTTAGAGTCGGCAGTGCAACTTTACTAGACCCGCAGTCTGGTCACTACTTTGCAGAAATTCCTATTGCACCACAAATGCTAACGGGTGCCAGCGTATTAACCGGAGCCGATAATGCACTTTATGGCATGAATAGCTCGGTAGGTACTGTGTCGTTTGCTTGGAAACCAATAACAACTGGTGGCAGTGTCTCTTTGGGCGCTGGCTCAAATGACTTTAACCTACAAACAATTCATGCAGGTGTGAGTACTCCAATTGAAGCAAACGCTAATTGGCGTATTGGTTTTGAAGGTGAATATTCGCACTCACAAAGTGATGGTTCAATTGATTTTGGCGATCATGACTTTACCCGTACTTCTGGAAGAGTGCAGTTAACTGGGAGCGATTCACAAACTGATTTATTTTACGGCTTACAAGAAAAGTTTTTTGGTTGGCCAAACCTTTATACCCCCTTTGGTGTAAATGAAACCGAAGACTTAGAAACGCAACTGTTAATGCTTAACCATAAACAAGCCTATGCTACCAACAGTGAATTTGAAGTATCGGCTTATTACCGCAAGCATAACGACCATTATGTTTATTCACGAGAAAACCCAAGTGCGTTCCAAGCATTTCATGAAACGCAAGTAACATCACTGGCTATTTCAGGTCGTCATGCGCAAACAAAGTCAGTTGCGGTTAATTACTCTGCGCAATATATAGGAGACAGTATTGACTCCACCACCCTTGAAAATAACTTTACTTCACGTAACTACTTTAAGCTTAGTGTATTGCCTGAATACACAACAGCACTAGCAAGCAACCAGCAACTAACCGTCCGCTTAGGTGCTGCGTTTGATAACACCAGTCGTGATGATTCTGAGCTATCGTTAATTGGGGATGTTAGTTTCAATACCCAAAATAACGATGGCACTGAGCGAACATTGTATTTGTCGTATGCCGAGGCAAGCCAAGTAGCAGGCTACACCGCCATTGGTGGCAATGAATCAGGTGGTTTGTTTAGAAGTAACGCTAACCTTAAGCGTGAAACCACCAAAAATTTAGAGCTGGGCTTATTGCTTGAGCAACAAAGCTGGCAGCTTAATTCCGCACTTTTTTATCGTAAAGATAACAACCTAACTGATTGGACATTTAGCTTTGATTCAAGCTCAGCGCGATTTGCACAGCCGGTTGATATTGACACCACAGGCCTTGAGTTTTTAGCCACTAAACAATTTAATAATACAGAAATTGTTGCCAGCTATACCTACTTACATAAAACAGAAACCTATGGCGCTGAAAATCTTGATGCTAGCTTTTATGCCTTAAATTTTCCTGATCATCGTGTAACGCTCGGTGCAATTTGGAACCCGACGGATATGTTAGAGTTTCGAGTAGATAATGAGTGGCGTAAGCAGCATAAAAATGCCCTTCGCCGTTCAGATGACGAGGCACTATTTACTCAGCTGACGTTAAAAATAACCCCAGCTACACTGCAAAATTTCTTTATTACTTTAGCAGCGGATAATTTGTGGGATGAATCGTTTGAAGAAATCCCAGGCACGCCGGGTCGCGGTGAGCAATATACGCTGAGCGCCACGTATAGCTGGTAACAATTTAGCTCAGCGAGGGTGTATCCCACGCTGAGCTTGTTTTTTAAATTGAAATAATAAACAGACTAGCAACAAGCTGACTTAAAAATTTCATACCGCAGCTCGCCCTACTTTACGTACTCTAAAAGCGCAGCGCCTCTTCGCCCTCTTTGTGCATTTATCATTAAAAACGGTATGAACAAAGAGGATTGAATAAGAAGAAAATGAGAAAAACACGACTCACTAAACCAAGTGACTTTGTGTCTAAGTCACTTACTCTTAAAGCGCAGTGTCTCTTTGCACTCTCTCAGTACTACTTTTAGAAAGACAAAGTAAGTGTCTACACTTTTCAAGCGTATAAATTGTAAATATATGTGTATTTAATACAATAAATTAGGTTAATTGCTCTAATTCTGTAATTAACGTTAATGCGTGTTCATTGGTTGTCCCGCATACATCTAAAGTGGCGCTAAAATCACTACACACTTTTGGGCGCGACTCATCACCAAATAGCTTACATAAATTACGCTCATCCAGCTGAATACAACGTTCTCCGGCCTTTTTACCATTTGGCATACCCGGTATTGGCGAGCTAATACTTGGTGCAATACAACATGCTCCACAGCCTAAACGGCACGCCATTGATTGTGTTTTCATTATAACCTCAGTAATAAATTTTAATTATATTGTTGCTGCTTTGCATACAAACAGAGCGATTTGTTCTATTTGTAACCGCATTATGCAATGACTTGTTACATCTTCAAACACACTGTAAACACTTTATTGCGTATCATTAGTTCATCAGCACAATTTATGAAGGAATGCCCTGTGGCGACTAAAAAACAAATAATACTCCCTATCGCGGTCCTTGTTGGTGGCATCGCCCTTGCAGCGGGCTTTTCAGCAATGAAAAAACCACCAGAAGAAAAACCAGAACAAGATACTCGCCCATTGGTTGCAGCACAACCTATTCACCTTGATGCAATCACTCTCGATGTTAAATCGTACGGTATTGTGCAACCTAAAGACCGCACTGAGCTGATTGCTCAGGTAAGTGGCCAAGTTATTTCTGTTGCAGGGCAATTTGTTGAAGGTGCCTTCGTAAAGCAAGGAGATATTTTAGCACGAATTGACCCAAATGATTACGAAGCTGATTTAATTGAAGCTGAGGCTGGGCTCGCCCAAGCAAGTTCAGCGCTTGAGATTGAACGTGCTCAAGCGCATGTTGCTAAAGCTGAATGGGAACGCATTAAAGCAGACTCAAGTGATATCACCGCCTCTGCGCTTTATTTACGTAAACCGCAATTAGCAGAGAAAATGGCGCGTTATCGCTCAGCACAAGCAAGTGTAAAACGTGCTAAACGTAATTTAGAACGCACTTATATTAAAGCCCCCTACGATGCAATTATAAACGCGCGTAGCATTAGTTTGGGTTCTGTTGTAAATCCAGGTAATAGCTTTGGCTCACTCAGCGCCACTTCGGTCGCTGAAGTACGTTTACCGGTTGCCGATAAAGAGCTTCAATACTTAAATAATGGCGGTATTGGTGCAACAGTGTTATTTAGTGCGCAGTTCGCGGGCAAAGAAACCACATGGCAGGCAGAAGTTGTTCGCAGTGAAGGGGTGATAGATCAAAAAAGCCGTATGAGCTACTTAGTGGCACAATTACCAACCCCATATGCTAACAAAACTCAACCATTGCGTTTTGGCTCCTATGTTAACGCTAGCATAGAAGGTCGTGCAGTTAATAACGCCATTGTTGTGCCACATCATTTAGTCAAAGAAAATAAAATTGCGATATTAAATGACGATTTAACCCTGTCGTTTAAAACTCTCAATATTATACGTGAACAAAACGGCATGGTGATCGCAGACCAAGGGCTTAATGAAGGTGAACAGCTAATTACTTCTGCCCTTGAATACCCTACCGAGGGAATGGCGGTAAAAATTGAAGACGTTGTAACAACCCCAGACGTTACTCAACTTGCATTGAAACAGGAGTAACTTATGTCTACACGTGAAAAAGGCCTAATTGCATGGTTTGCGCGCAACCCTGTTGCAGCAAATCTATTGATGATATTTATACTTATTGGTGGCATTTTAACGGCGTTTACTATTCGCAAACAAATGTTTCCACAATTTGAAAGTAACTGGATCAGTGTCTCCGCGGTATACCCTGGCGCAGCCCCGCAAGAGGTTGAGGAGGGCATTACCATAAAAGTCGAGGAGAACCTTGAGGGTATAGAGGGAATAAAGCGCCTTATCACCTACTCCAATAGAGGCTCTTCACAAGCGTGGATTGAAATAGAAGAGCAGTTTGACCCGCAAGAAGTACTCGATGAAATTAAAGTACAAGTAGATTCAATTAATACGTTTCCTGCGGGTATGGAGCGCCCTATTGTTCGTCGCGATAAGTACGAACAAGAAGTAATGATACTTGCCCTTTACGGCCCCCTGTGTCAGGATAGTTGTCGCCTCTAACATTTAGCAGAGGCAAATAAAATGAGACGTCAATTTACACAAGAATTTAAAGTTCAAGCTGTTGAAAAAGCATTATCTCAATGTGATGATGTTCGCTTAGAAGATATTGCAGATGACTTAGGTGTCGGTTATTCAACGTTACAACGTTGGATAGCACTGGCAAAAAAGCATCAACTTGAAATACACCAGACGGGTAGCCAAATGACAGCAGAAAAACGACCACAAGACTGGAGTTTAGAAGAAAGACTCAACGCAGTAATTGAGTGTGGAAGTTTAGATGAAGCCGCCATAAATGAATACTGCCGTAATATAGGGCTTTATCCGCATCATATTCAGCAATGGAAGAAAGACTTAGTAACACCACCTTCAAATAAAACAGTAAAGTCAGACAGTAAACAGCTTAAGCAAGAAATAAAG